>JAFEEA010000158.1 GCA_018241335.1 Pseudomonadota bacterium | reverse complement strand
TGGGCGGCGTGGTTCTGCTGTCCAGCTTCCTGGGCGAGTTCGGCCCCACCGCCCGCTGGCTGGTGGACCTGGGCTCCAAGGTGCTGGGCGTGATCCCGCGCGACCTGCGCCATGCGGTCATGGAGGTCAGCGGCCAGTCCGGGCAACTGTGCCACATGCGCCAGACCCTGATGCGGCTGAAGGCGCCGATCCACGTGATCCACGGCGACCAGGACGACTTCGCGCCCATCGCCCTGGCCGAGACCCTGGTCAAGGACACCCGCACCCGCGCGCCGATCCGCTTCGAGCGCGTGGCCGGCGCCAACCACTTCCTTAACGACGGCCCGGCCGAGGCGCTGATCGCCTGCCTGGAAGGTTGCCTGCCGCAGCCGAAGGCCAAGCCCGCCTTCGCCTTCAAGTGGCCGGCCTGGCCGGCGCCGGCGAAGGTTCGCCCCGCGGCGGGCGGCGAACTGGCGGCGGCGTAGGGGCGGCGGAACCCCTCACCCTCCCGCCGCTGCGCGATCGGGCCCCTCCCTCTCCCTCTGGGAGAGGTGTTCCCAGCTGCGTTTGGCGAGGCGTCTTTCCCTTCTCCCAGAGGGAGAAGGAGGGGCCCGCGCCGGAGGCGTGGGAGGTTGAGGGGTTCAGGCCCTAGCGCTTGGCCTCGTCGCTGACCTTGAACGACGACGGGATGATGGTGTCGTAGGTCGAATAGGCGTCGCCGCCGGCGGTGGGGTAGGTGTAGCTGAGGCGGGCCAGGGCGCCGTCGCGGTTGTGCCAGGCCATGACGTGGACGACGCCCTTTTCCTCGTAGCGCAGGTCCATGTCGGCGTTGACGCGGGTGTAGTTGACGCCTTCGCGTTCCGGATGGTCGCCGGTCTCGCGCTCCACCAGGGCGTCGAAGGCCTCGCCGGTCATCGGCGGATCGAGGGCCACCACCAGCAGGGCCTTGCCGTCGGCGCTGGCGAAGCGCTGTTCGGCGCCGGCGTGGCTGGCGCGGGGCAGGACGGCGGCGGGATAGCCGGCGCTCCAGCCCACCCCCTTTCCACCAGGCGCCTTGTCGCCCAGCGCCGTCCAGCCGGCGGCCTTGCGGGCGGCGGCGGCGCCGGATCGCAGCTCGGCCAGATCGCCGGCCAGGATCAGGCCCGTGCCGGTTCTCCCCTTCGATTTCTGCCAGTCGGCGAGCGTTTCGCGCTGGCTGTCGGAGGGCGGGTCGCCGGCGTCCTGGCCGGTGGGGCCGTTCTGCTGGTTCCAGGTCAGAAGCTGCTCCAGCTCGGCGGCGTCCACCGCGCCCGGGTCGGCCAGGGCGCCGACGCCGGCGATGGGGCCGGAGAGGGGGCGTAAGGTGACCGCCGCCTTGTCGACCACCTTGTCGTCCTCGTCCTTGACGGTGATGCGCGCGGCCACCGGCCCGGCGGTGTCCAGGAAGTCGCCCGTCAGGGCCAGCTTGCCGTCCTCGACCTGGACCGTCAGGGCGCAGTGCTTCTCGACGCAGGAGCCGTCGACGCCGCCGTAGGGCGGGGTGTCGTCGAGGCCGGCGAACCAGCCGGAGATGGCCGACTGGAACTCGCCGTCGCCGGGCTTGATGCGCAGGTCGAGGACGAAGCGGCGGGGCGCGCCGGTCTTGGCGGCCGGGGCGTCGCCGATCAGGCGCAGGATGCGCGGGGCGTCTTCGGCCCGGGCGATGTCGGCTCGGGCGGCGAAGGCGGCGGCCAGCAAGGTCAGGGCCAGGGCGGGGGCGAACTTCATGGGAGACTCCGGCGAAGCCTCACCATGACGGGCGAACGGCGTTCCGCCAAGGCGCCGATCAGAACCGCGCCGAGACCTCCTTCGCCACGCGCTCGCCCGAGCGGATGGCGCCGTCGATGTAGCCGACCCAGGCCTCGGCCGTCTCCGTGCCGGCCCAGTGGATGCGGCCCACGGGGTCCAGCAGGGCCGGGCCGAAGGCGGTGAGGACACCGGGGCCGGCCGAGGCGACGTAGCCGCCGCGATGAAGCGGGGCGCGGGTCCAGACCTCCTCGAGATAGTCGGTCGGGTGCAGCGCCGCTTCGCCAAGATAGCGGGCGACATCCTTCAGCACCTGGGCGCGGCGTTCCTCGGCCGGGCGGTCGGCCCAGCGCTGGGCGGGGCCGCCGTCGAAGAAGCCGACCAGGGCGCCGGCGGAACCGAGGGGCGGCGAGTGGTCGAACCAGGGGCCGAACTCGGTGGCGTCCGACAGCACCAGGCCCGTCAGCCCCTGCTCGCGCCAGAACGGCCGCGCGTAGGCGATGTGCGCCTTGATCACACAGCCCATGGGCAGGCGCTGGGTCAGGCCGTCCCGCGCCGCCGGCATGGGCGGGTCGTAGACGATGCGGGCGGCCAGCGGCGGCGGGGCGGTGACCACGACATAGCGCGCGCGCCAAGCGCCCCTGGGCGTCTGGACGGTGACGCCGGCGGCGTCCTGGGCGATGGCGGTCACGGGGGCGCCCAGCGTCACGGCCGGGCCGAGATCGGCGGACATCTTGGCCGCAAGCTGCCAGACGCCGCCCTCGAACAGGCTGTCCTGGGCGCCGCCGCGCGTGGAGATCAGCGGCGAGAAGCCGCCGGCGGCGGCGGCGTAGGCGGCGAAGCACAGCATCGAGACCTGGCTGGCCTCGGCGGAGAGCACCGCGCGGACGATCATGCGCAGGGCGGAGCGGACGGCGGCGGTGGCGGCGTTGGCCTGGATCCAGGTCTCGATCGTCTGTTCGTCGAGGGCGGCCGCGGCCGGTGATTGCCAGGGGCGCGGAACCGGCAGGCTGGCGGCCAGGGCCTCGAGCTTGCCCACGACCTCGCCGAACTCGGCCATGGCGGCCGGGTCCAGGGCGGGGACCTCGCCCTCGTACTCGGCCCGATGGCCGGCGAGGTCGGCGATGTTCCGGCCGGTGGTGAATTGCTGGTAGGTGGCGACGCCGTATTCCTTGGCGAGGGCAAGCAGCCGGGTCTGGCTGGGGCCGACCCACTGGCCGCCGAGGTCGACCACCTCGCCGGCGATCTTGCCCGGCTTGGTGCGCCCGCCCACGCGGTCGTCGGCCTCCAGCACGGCGACGCTGTGGCCGGCGGCCCGCAGCCCGCGCGCGGCGGTGAGGCCCGCGAACCCGGCGCCGACCACCACGACGTCGACCTTGGCCGCCGAGGCGGGCGCGGCCTTGGCGGCGCCGGCGGAGACCGCCGCCATGCCCGCCACTCCGGCGCCGAAGCCCAGGGCCTTGCGGCGGGTCGGGCCCGCGCCCGGCGTCCTGTCCTGATCGTCCATGCCCTGTTCCTCCCGCGGATGACGGCCGCGCCAGCCAGCGCCCCCGGGGGTTCAAGGGCTTGCGGCGCGGTGTTTTTCGTACTTGTACGAGATAATTCAGCTTGTGAGACGCGGCCCGTCAAGTCATTTTCGTACAAGTACGAGAAAGGTGGACCATGGGCAGGCCGAGACGGGCCGACCGCGACCAGCAGGAGGGCCGGGCTCGCATCCTGGAAGCGGCGAGCGCCCTGTTCGAGGCGGGCGGCGACGCCAGCCTCAGCATGCGCGCGATCGCCGCGCGCGCGGGCATGCCGGCGATGACGCTGTACAGCTATTTCCCCGGCAAGACGGCGATCATCCGGGCGCTGTGGTCGCAGGCGTTCGAGCCGCTGTTCCAGGAAATGGAGGCGGCCGAGGCGGGCGAGCCCGACCCCAAGGCGCGGCTGCTGAAGGTGTCGCGCACCCTGGTCGACTATTGGCTGCGCCACCCCGACCGCTACCGCATCATCTTCCTGATCGAGGACAGGCGCGAGAACGACCAGGACGCCTGGTTCATCGAGGAGACGGACGTGGTGCCCGCCTATGCCCGCTTCGCCCCCCTGATCGCGGCGGCGCGCGGCGACCCGGACGGCGACTACCTGCGCGAGGGCGAGGCCCTGCTCTGCGCCCTGACCGGCGTCGCCCACATGCTGGTGACGGTCAGCGAATACCCCTGGGCCAAGGGCGAGACCTATGTCGACCTGATCGTGCGGGGGTTCTGCTGAAGCGGGGACCTAGCCGGCGCGGGCCAGGGCCAGTACATCCCGGACCGCCGCGATGACGACATCCGGCCGCTCCAGGAGGATGGCGTGGCCGGCGCCGTCGACGGTGCGGCGCGCGCCTCGGCTCGACAGGGCGGCGATCTCGTCGTGCATCGCCTTCCAGGCCCGGTGACGCGCCGCCGCCGTCCCGGCCGCTTCGCCCGGCCGCGGCATGGCGTTGCCGCCAGCGGTGAGCACGGTCAGCGGCATGTCGCCGAGACTTCGGCGCGCCGCCAGAACCTGATCGGAACTGACCGAGCCACCCCCCGCGCCCCACATGGCCTCGGACTCCGACCGCACGGCGCGCCAGAAGTCGGGCGACGTCCGGTGGGCCGCGCGCATGGCGTTCAGGGCCGGCGTCAGGGCGAGGGAGGGGAAGCCCACCGCGCGCTGGTGGTCTGGCGTCCCGGGCCGCAGGTCACCGGCGCGGGCCAGCCGGGCCAGGCGCGCATAGGTCGCCAACTCCGCCGCGCGGTCGGGCAAGGCAGCGCCGGTCGCCTCGGCCAGCCGGCGGTGCTGGTGTTCGCTGGAGGGATCGACCATCACCATGCCGGCGACCTCGCCCGGATGCTGGAAGGCGAAGAGGCGCATCTGCAGCCCGCCGGCTGACCAGCCCGCCAGCACATAGGGCGGCGCCAGGCCGGCGCCCTTCAGCGCGGCCCGCAGGTCCCTGACGATCGCGGCGGCGGTGCGCGGGTTCGGCCCGGGATCGCTGAAGCCCATGCCAGCCTTGTCGAAGGCGACCGTGCAGGCATTCGCGGCGATGGCCGGCTGCACGCGCGACCATTCCAGCGCGGTGTTGATCAGGCCCGGCGCGAAGACCACCGTCGGCGACCCCGCGCCGGCCACCACGAGGTTCAGGCGTCGAGAACGCCCTACCCTCACCAGCGTCTGAGGCGCCGTGTAGAGGCCGTCCAGCGGCGAACTCTCCGCCGCTCGCGGCGCCATCGGCGACTCTCCAAGGCACGTTAGGTCAACGCAGGCGAGAGTCGCCGCCGCCGTCAGGCGATGCAACCCGCATCGCGCAGCCCTTGCCCGACGTGAAGCGCGGCTCGGCGCAACGACGGCAAGCCGTTGGCACCTAAACCTTTCCAACGGAACGCGCCCCGCGCGCCCTGGTGTGGCGTTCGCGGTGACAGTAGGCTTCGCCGACAGCAGAGGATGACGTCTCGTGAGCAGCCAGGGCGCGATCGGAGTTGGCTTCGCCACCCTCGCTGACGACGGCAGGATGCTGGACAGCTGGTTCCCCCACACGGAGCTTCTTGCCGTGGCGCCGCCGACCGAGATCAAGGATATCTCGTCAGAGGAACTGGCGGGCGCGCTTGGCGGCCGGTTCGCCGACATCCTGGGCCACGACGCGCGCCGGGGCGTGGACGTGGTCGCGGTCAGGGCCACCGTCCGCCTCGACCAGCCCCCGATCGACGCCCGTGACGTGTACCTGCGGCTGCACCTGCTGAGCCGCCGCCTGATCCGGCCGCACGGCGCGAACCTGGACGGCCTCTTCGATCTGCTTTCGAATGTGGCCTGGACGTCCGTCGGCGTCATGTCCATCGACCGGGTCGACGAGACGCGTGCGGCGGCGATGGCGGCGCGCACGGCGTTCGAGGTCTACTGCATCGACAAGATCCCACGCATGACCGACTACGTCGCGCCCTCGGGTGTCCGGATCGCCGACGTCAACCGCGTGCGCCTGGGCGCACACCTCGCGCCGGGGACGACGGTAATGCACGAGGGGTTCTGCAACTTCAACGCGGGCACGCTCGGGGCGTCCATGGTTGAAGGCCGGATCAGCGCCGGCGTCGTGGTAGGCGATCAGACCGACATCGGCGGCAGCGCGTCGATCATGGGCACGCTGTCGGGCGGCGGGCGGGAAGTGATCTCCATCGGCGAGCGGTGCCTGCTGGGCGCCAACTCGGGGATCGGCATCTCGCTAGGCGACAACTGTGTCGTCGAGGCCGGCTGCTACGTCACGGCCGGCTCGCGCGTGACCTTCCCCGATGGACGGGTGGTCAAGGCCGCTTCACTGTCGGGCCAATCCAATCTGCTGTTCCGCCGCAACTCGCAGACGGGCGCCCTGGAGTGCCTTCCGCGAAACGCCGCGTGGGCCGGCCTCAACGCCGCGCTCCATCAGAACTGACGCCCGCCGGAGGCCGACTGGGCCTCCGGCGTGACGACGGGGCGGATCAGCCCTCGTCGGCGTCGGCGGTGGCGGGAGCGGCGGCGTCGCCTTCGAAGCTGCGCGGGGCGCGGCGGCGGCGGGGACGCTTGGTTTCGCCGGCCGGCTCGTCGCTCGCCTCGGCGGCGGGGCGGGCCTGCAGGAAGGCCGGGGCGTGGCTGACATCGCCGTCCTCGGCGCGCAGCACGCGGGCGGGCGCGGGCTCACGGGGCGCAGACTCTCTGGGCGCCGATTCTCTGGGCGCAGTCAGGGGCGTGGCCTCCGGCTCGATGACGCCGAGGGGATCACGATCGCCGCGGGGCTGGTCCTGGCGAGGGCCACGATCTTCCCGCGCGGGACGGTCGTCGCGTTGGCGGTCTTCACGGGGGCGGTCGTCGCGGGGGCGGTCGTCGCGGAAGTTCCGGTTGCGGTCGCGGTAGCGCTCTTCGCGGGGACGATCGTCACGGGATCGGTCGTCACGGGGCCGGTCGTCACGGGGGCGATCATCGCGCTGACGGTCGTCGCGCTGACGGTCGTCGCGGTCGCGCGAACGGTAGTCGTCACGCTGGCGATCATCGCGCTGGCGGTCATCGCGGGGACGGTCTTCGCGCTGGCGGTCGCGGCCCTCGTAGCGATCCTGGCGCTCGGGACGTTCGCCGCGAGGCTGATCGCCCTCCCCATTCTCGCCCTCGGCATCCGATTCGGCGGCTTCCGCCGCGGCGGCGCCCGATTCGTCCTCGAAATCGATATCGTAGCCCGAAACGAACTGGTCGCGGCCGACGATCTCGGCGATGGGGCGCTGGGGCTGCATGGCGCGCAGGACGCGGAAATAGTGCTCGGCGTGCTGCAGGTAGTTCTCGGCCAGAACGCGGTCGCCGGACGACGAGGCGTCCCGGGCGAGCTGCTGGTACTTCTCGTAGACGTGCTGGGCGGCGCCGCGAATCTTTACCCCGTCCGGCCCGTTGGAATCGAAGGCCCGGTTGGCGTTGTGCTGGGGCTTGCCCCCACCGCCGCCGCCGCCACCGCCACCGCGGTTCCGGCCCCGTTGACGCTTCATACCCTTGAAATCTCTCATGCTTTTGACGACCTGCTGCAGACCTATTCCGGCAGGGCGGCTCTGCGTCCCTGCGGTGTGCGGCTCTTATAGGTGCGGGCCCGATCGCCCGGATTGGTGTTCGAAAACGCTTGGTTCCCCGTCTCCGCCGTCAGGCTTCAAGCGCGCCGTCTCGAGGGATTCGTCGATCGCGCTCCCGGAGGGACTGTGCGCCTGCCCGTTTTGCGGCCTGGCGCCTGGCCCAATGCTCCGGCGATTTGGGTGGAGACGCCAATGATCTAGCGAGCCCCGGGCTATTTTCCAAGGGCTTTCTTGAATCCTGCGACAACCCGATCGCGGTCGGCCAGGTCGCGGACCGTGCGCACGCCCTGGGCGCCGGCCGACCGGAACAGGCTTTCCACGGGCGCCTTCTGGCTGGCGCCGATCTCGACGGCGAAGCGGCCGCCGGGCTTGAGGACGCGGAGGATCTCCGGCGCCAGCAGGCGGTAGGCGTCCAGGCCGTCGGGCCCGCCGTCGAGGGCCAGGCGCGGCTCGTGGTCCCGCACCTCGGGCTCCAGGGTCTCGATCTCGGCGGTGGCGATGTAGGGGGGGTTGGAGACCACGAGGTCGTAGTGGTCGCCTGGAAGGCCATCGGTCCAGCGTCCGTGTTCGAGCACGGCGCGGGCGGCCAGGCCGAGGACGGCGGCGTTCTCGCGCGCCACCTCCAGCGCCGCCTCGGAAATGTCGACGCCGAGGCCGGTGGCGTGGGGCCGCTCGGCCAGGATCGCCAGCAGGATCGCGCCCGAGCCGACACCCAGGTCCAGCACGGAGAAGGCGTCGTCCTCGGCGAACTCGCCCAGGGCGACGTCGAGGATGGATTCGGTGTCCGGTCGCGGGGTCAGCACGTCCGGGGTCACCTTCAGCATGATCTTCCAGAAGCCGCGCCGGCCGAGGATGTGGCTGACCGGTTCGCGCGCCTCGCGGCGGGCGACGTAGTCCTCGAGCGCCTGTTCCTGCGCGGCGGTGAGCTCGCGGTGGGGATCGGTGACGATGTCGGTGCGGCTGGCCCCGGCCGCGGCCTCGAGCAGCAGGCGCGCGTCGATCACCGGCCCGTCGACGGCCGCCGCCTCCAGGCGACGCCGGGCCATGGCCCAGGCCTTGACGAGGGTGAGCGTCATCGTGCGGCGGCTCCCGTGACAGGGCCGGATCGGCCCCGGCCTTCCTTAGGATCGCGGCGGCGCGGCGTCGAGGGCGGCAAGCCGCGCCTGGGCGTGGCGCGCGCCGAGCCCGCGCGCTATGACCGGCGGGTTGCCGGCGGGAGCTCCGATGTGGCCATGATACAGCGCGAGGCCCGTTGCGCCTGCGGCAAGGTGCGTCTCGAGGCGATGGGCGAGCCGATCCTGAGCGCGGCCTGCTGCTGCGGCGATTGCCAGGCGGGCGGGCGGCTGATCGAAGCCCTGCCGGGCGCCGTGCCGATCCGCGACGCCTGGGGCGGCACGCCGTACCTGACCTATCGCAACGACCGGCTGAGATGCGTGGCGGGGGAGGACCTGCTGCGCGGGATCAAGCTGTCCGACGCGGCGCCGACCACCCGGTTCGTCAGCACCTGCTGCAATAGTGGAATGTACCTGAAGTTCGGGCCCGGATGGTGGACCTCGGTCTATCGCGCCCGGGTGGACGATGCGCCGCCCCTGCAGATGCGCACCAACGCCGACCGGCTGCCCGCCGGCGCCCGGCCGGATGACGGCGTGCCGACCTATCGCGGGTTCCCCCCTGCCCTCTTCCTGCGGCTGCTGGGCGCCAGGATCGCCATGGCGCTGGGGCGATAGGCGCGCGCGACGCCCGGCCCAACCTATGAATTCAACGCCAAGTCGCTATATCGACGCCTGTCGTCCGATCCTGGCCGACATTCGAGGAGGTTGCCTATGACACCGCGGGACGCCTGACGCTTCGGTACGGAGACTTCTGCAACCGCAGGGGAATTCCGTTCCAAATCGAGGACCACGTTCGGCCCTACGACACGACGACGCTGTTCTGCCCGGCCGGCATGCAGCAGTTCAAAGCCCGGTTCAGAGACCCTGATCACCGCGGCACCCAGGCCAACATCCAAGCCTGCCTTCGCCTGAGCGATCTCGACGAGATCGGCGACGGCTCGCACCTGCTCAACTTCGACATGCTGGGGCTGTTCTCGTTCCGGGAACTGAGCCTGGCCGACGCGATCGGCTTCTGGTTCGACTTCCTGTCCGAGGTCGGCGTCGCGCCCGACGTCGTCACCATCCATCCGGATCGGCTCAAGGACTGGCGGGGTCTCTATGCCGGGCGACCGGTCGAGATCCG
>JAFEEA010000157.1 GCA_018241335.1 Pseudomonadota bacterium | reverse complement strand
GTCCGGCGGCGCCTACTTCCCCACCAGGCCGGAGAGGATGTTGATGCCCACCGCCAGGACGGCGGTGTTGTAGAAGAACGAGATCGCTGCATGGGCCGTCACCAGGTTGCGCAGGCGCGTGGTGGTGACGTTGGGATCCGAGATCTGCGCCGTGGCCCCGATGCAGATCGCCAGGTAGACGAAGTCCATGTAGGTGCGCGGCGGCTCACCGGGGAAGGCGAAGCCGCTCTTGTCGCCATGCCGCGCCACGGCCTGGAAGTGCCGGTGCGCATAGTGCGAGGCGAAGAGCGCCTGCAGCACCATCCAGGACGTGATCAAGGTCAGGCCCGCCAGGGCCGCGACGCGATAGTGCGAGACGGGCGTATGGCCGCCTTCAGCGATCAGCGCGGCGACGATGGCGGCCATCGCCGCGGCCACGGCCGAGACGGCGATGATCATGATCGCGCTTGGCGTCTCGTCCTGGCGCTCGGCGCGGGCGCGGATGTTCTCCTCGCCGGCGCCCAGGAACAGGTGCGCCATGAAGCCCAGATAGACCAGGGCCCCGACGTCCCAGCCGATCAGCGCGCGCTCCGGCGCCGGCGCCCCCAGAAGGATCGCGATCAGCCACGCCGCCACGCCCACCAGGGCTCCCAGGCCCAGCCGCCAATGCAGGATCATGGCCGAGTCGCCTCCCTTCCCAGGGCCAAAGCGTAGCCTTTCATCGGGTTCCTTGTCCGATGTCGAAACCTAACCCGCGCTTGGGGGTTAAGTCCCTAACTGTGCAAGGAGACCCCAGATGCAGAGCGGACAAGACGACCAAAAGACCCGTCCCAGCCGGCGCGGCTTCGCGGCCATGGACCCGGAACGGCGCCGCGAGATCGCCCGCCGCGGCGGCGCCAGCGTGCCCAGCGAAAAACGCAGCTTCGCGCAGGACCGGGACCTGGCGGCCAGCGCCGGGCGCAAGGGCGGTTCCGTCTCCAGGGGCGGCGGTCGCCCGCACGCGCCCCTGAATCCGAATACCTAATCCAGCAAGAGAACCGCGAACTCGGGCGCCGGGCTGATCCAGGTCCGGCGCACCCCCCACCCGGCCCGCGCCGCCAGCGCCCTGAAGCCCTCCACGGTGAACTTGTAGGAGTTCTCGGTGTGGATGGTCTCGCCGGCGACGAAGTCGAAGGCCACGCCCGCGGCATGGGCCCGGTGGCTGCGCAACACCTCCAGATGCATCTCCACCCGGCCCTCGAGCCGGTTCCACGCGGCGCGATGGGCGAAGTCGGCCAGGTCGAAATCGCCCGCCAACTCGCGATTGATGCGCGCAAGGATGTTGAGGTTGAACGCCGCCGTCACGCCGGCGGCGTCGTCATAGGCGGCGTTCAGGGTGGTCGCGTCCTTGGCCAGGTCGACCCCGATCAGCAGGCGGCTGCCTTCCCCAAGCAGAGTGTGGATTCGGCCCAACAGAGCCACGGCCTCCGCCGGGGCGAAGTTGCCGATGGTCGAGCCCGGGAAGAAGCCGAGACGCGGGCCGGCGGGCAGATCGGCGCCCAGGCTGTCGGCGGCGGTGAAGTCCCGCTCCAGCGGCGCGACGCGCAAGCGCGGATAGTCGCGCCGAATGGCGTCGGCCGCCGCCTCGAGCGCCGAGGCGCTGATGTCGATCGGCGCGTAGGCGGCGATCTGGGGCGCCGCGTCGAGCAGCAGCCGCGTCTTGACGCTGGCGCCGCTGCCCAGTTCCACCAGCACCGCGTCCTGGGCGATCGTGGCCGCGATCTCGGGCGCCACGCGCTCGAGCAGGGCCCGTTCCTGCCGGGTCGGGTAGTATTCCGGCAGTTCGGTGATGGCCTCGAAAAGGTCCGAGCCGCGGGCGTCGTAGAACCATTTGGCCGGCAGGGTCTTGCGCGGGGCGGAGAGGCCCGCGACCACGTCGGCGCGGAAGGCGTCCTCGCCCTGGGAGGCCGGCGCGTCGTCATCGGCCAGGCGAAGGCCCGCGAACATCCAGCGCTGATGAGGGTAGAAAAAGTTCCGATAGCTGGCGCGCGTGTGGCCAGGCGGCGTGATCCGCGCCCCGCCCTTCAGCACCATCTGGCCGACCATGAACTTGCCGTTGTACTCGCCCACCGCCCCGGGCGCGGCCGAGAAGCCCGGGTGGGGCGAATAGGCGCTGGCGGTCCACTGCCAGACCTCGTCGTCCAACTGTTCGAGGCGCGGATCGCCCGCGGCGGCCTCCCACTCGGCCTCGGTGGGCAGGCGCTTGCCCGCCCAGGCCGCGAAGGCGGCGGCTTCGTAGTAGCTGACGTGGCGCACCGGGCCGGCGGGATCGACGGGCGACAGGCCGCCCAGGCCCAGCGCCGACCAGCCCGTGGCGCAGGGTCGCCAGTAGAGCGGCGCGGCCCAGCCCTCGGCCTGCACCCGGCTCCAGCCGTCGGCGAGCCAGAACTCGGGGCGCCGATAGCCGCCGTCGGCCATGAACTCCAGCCATTCGCCGTTGGTGACCAGGCGGCTGGCAAGGCGATAGGGGCGCAGCAGGACGTCGTGGCGCGGGCCCTCGTTGTCGAAGGCGAAGCCTGGGCCCTCGTGGCCGATGCCGGCACGGCCGCCGGCGAAGGCGATCATCTCGGCGCCTCGCCGGGCCGCGCGCGACGGCGGCCAGGCGGTGCAATAGGTGGGATTGATCGGGTTCGCGGCGAACAGGCTGAGGATGTCCATCAGCGCCAGTTCCTGATGCTGCTCCTCGTGCGCGAGGCCCAGTTCGACAAGGGCCGCCGCGTCACGGCCGATGTCCTGGCGCAGGAAGCGGCGCATGGCCTCGTCCACATGGGCGCGATAGGCCATCACCTGGGCCACGGAGGGACGGGTCAGCAGGCCGCGCGCCGGCCGCGGATGCCGCGCGCCGACGGCCTCGTAGTAGGAATTGAACAGGTAGCCGAAGGCCGGATCGAATTCGCCATAGCCCTCCAGGCCCGGCTTCAGAAGGAAGGTCTCCCAGAACCAGGTGGTGTGGGCCAGGTGCCACTTGGTCGGGCTGGCGTCGGGCATCGACTGGCCAGCCTGGTCCTCCGCGGACAGGGGCGCGGCGATATCGACGGAAGCCTGGCGAACCGCGGTGTAACGATCCAAGAGGCCCGCGTCGGCGCGGCCCGCTTGTTCGGACGCGTTTCGTTCCAGCAGTGGAGCATCGTCGTGAGGCGCCATCGATCGGTATCTCCGGAGTTCCGTGACGCGCCCGGCCCGCACGGCCAATTTTGCGCCCCACCCCTTTGCCGTGTTGCAGTTGGGGAACGATTCATCCCCATCGGAGGTTGCACGTGTCAGTGACGCCAAAAAGCCAGGAACAGAGGGGGCCTCGGCGCGTTCGCCTTCCGGACCCATTGGCCTAACGGGAGAGCTGATCGTCAAGCGTCGCGTCCGCGGCTCTTGTCAGGGGCTGTCAGCACAACTGTTTCAAGTACGTGAGTGCGTATTCTATGTCGGCTGAAGAGACCGCCTGGCGAGATCTTGTTGTGGAACAGATACCGGCGTTGAGGGCCTTTGCCTGGTCGGTCAGCCGCAACGGGCCCGACGCGGACGACCTGGTCCAGGAAACCCTGATCAAGGCGTGGCGGCACCGGGAGCGGTTCACCCCCGGCACCAACCTGCGCGCCTGGCTGTTCACAATCCTGCGCAACACCCACTACACCAACCTCAATCGCCGCCGGCGCGAGGTGCGCGACGAGGACGACCACTACGCCAGGCTGCTGGAATCCGAGCCCAACCAGGAATGGGGGGCGGCGCTGGGCGCGTTGCGCACCGCGCTGGACCAGTTGCCCGGCGAGCAGCGCGAGGCGCTGATCCTCGTCGGCGGCGCCGGCCTCAGCTACGAGGAGGCCGCCGACATCTGCGCCTGCGCCGTGGGCACGGTGAAGAGCCGGGTGAACCGCGCCAGGGCGCGGCTCATCAAGCTTCTCGATTTCGGCGGCGAGGTCGCCGAGGACGATCAGGGGATCAGCAGCACCCGACCGACGGCCTTGCGGCTTTCGATATAGGCGTGGGCCGCGGCGGCCTCGGATAGCGGGAAGGTGCGGTCGATCAGCACTTCCAGCTGGCCGGCGGCGGCCTCGTTGATCAGCCGCTGGATGTTGTTGTAGGCGCGGTCGCCCGCGATCTCGGCGCCCAGGAAGACGCCCTGCAGGGTGCGGTTGCCGCCCATCAGGGACGAAACGTCGACCTTCATGCCCTCGCGCCCGGCGCCGCCGACCATGGACACCCGCCCGCGATAGGCGAGCGACAGGATCGAGCCCTGCAGGGTCGAGCCGCCGACGCTGTCGACCACCAGGTTGACGCCCTTCTTGTCGGTCAGGCGCATGACCTCCTGCACCACGTCGTGGGTCCTGTAGTTGATGCCGTGGTCGAGGCCGAAGCGCTTGAGCTTTTCCAGGCGCTCGTCGCTGGAGGCGGTGGCCAGGACCGTGGCCCCTGCCCGCTTGGCCAGCTGGATGGCCGCAACCCCGACGCCGCTGGCGCCGGCCTGGACGAGGACCGTCTCACCGGCCTTGAGGTGACCGAACTCGAACAGGCAGTCGTCGGCGGTGCCGAAGGCCACCGGCATGACAGACGCCTTCTTGACGTCGAAGCCATTGGGAACATGCCAGGCGCTGCGGGCCGGGACCGAGCGCAGCTCGGCGTGGGAGCCGAAGGCGCCGCTGGTGGCGACCTTGTCGCCGACCTTGAAGTTGGTGACCTCAGAGCCGACCTCGATGACCTCGCCGCCGGCCTGATAGCCGACCACGTGCGGCTTGGTGACCAGGGGCCCGCCGAAGCGGTTCAGGGTGTCGCCGCCCTCGATGCTGACCGCCTCGACGCGGACCAGGATGCCCTTGGGATGGCAGACCGGATCGGGAAAGTCCTCGTACTTCAGGACGCTCGGATCGCCGTTTTCGTAATAGACCGCCGCCTTCATTGGGCGCCTCCCTTTTCATACGCACGTTTGAATGTCATGCAGCGGCCGTAAGGGAAAGACAACACCAGGAAATCTGAGGGAACGCCGCAATGGATCTCGCCAAACCCCGGGTCGACATCGGCCTTTCGACCAACGACATCGCGCCGATGCTGGCGTTCTGGCAGGGCGATGCGGGCGTCCCCTTCGACCACCTGCTGCCGATCCGGCGCGGCCAGAAGCAGCACCGCCACGACCTCCTGGGCTCGGTGCTCAAGATCAACGAGCACGCCGATCCCCTGCCCGACAATCCGCCCAGCGGCTATCGCGAACTGCTGGTGGCGCGGCCGGGCCTGACCGAGCCCAAGCCCCTGGCCGATCCCGAGGGCAACCGGGTGACCCTGGTCCCGCCCGGCTGGAACGGCGTCACCCAGATCGGCGTCAAGCTGGCGGTGCGCGACGTGGAGGCCCACCGCCGGTTCTATGTCGACGCCCTCGGCCTGACCGAAGAGCCCTATGCGCCCGGAGCGGCCTTCCGCGCCGGCGAGACCCTGCTGCTGGTGGAACAGTCGGACGACGCGCCGGCCGACGCGGTAATGCAGGGCAAGGGCTGGCGCTACATCACCTTCCAGGTGTTCAAGGTCGATCAGGAGCACGCGCGGGTGCTGGCGCGCGGCGGGCGCGAGGCGGTGGCGCCCGTGACCCTGGGGACCACGGCGCGCATCTCGATGGTCCGCGACCCGGACGGCAACTGGATCGAGCTTTCTCAGCGCGCCTCGATCACCGGCAGCCTCGAGCCTTCCTAGGCGCCTGAACGCCGGCTGAACGCGGCGATCGGACCCCGTTCAGTCGGCGCGGGCAGACTGGGTCACGCGTCGCAACGACGCCTGGCGCAGGAGAAGGAAGATGCTGAAATCGATGCTCGTCGCCGCGGGGCTGGCGGCTTTGGCTGTACCCGCGAGCGCGTCCGCCCAGGCCTGGGGCGGCGGTGACTATGGCCGGCCCAGCTGGGGCTATGGCTATGGGTTCGCCGGCTATCCTCAGTTCCGGGATGAGAAGGCGCATATTCGCGCCGAGATTCGGGAGGGCCTGAACGAAGGCTGGCTGGACCGCGGCCAGGCGCGCGACTTCGGCAATCGCCTGCAATGGATCCAGCGGCGCGAGGCCCGAGAGTTCCAGGAACACGGCTGGAGGCTGCCCGACTGGGACCAGCAATCGCTGCAATCCAGCCTCGACCAGATCGATCGCGCGATCGATCAGGCCAGGGATGGCGACGACGACTATCGCTGACCGGGACCTGAGAAGGCCCCGGAGGAACAAACCTGACCATGGCGCGTTCGCGTAGCGGGTCATGGCCGGGCCGCGTCGACCGCCGGAGGATCGCTGATCCGCCGGGCGATTGAGGAACATCAAGGCGCCGCACTTGGCGAACAACAACCAATACGAACACGTCGAAATTCCAGGGAGGAAATCGGGATGAACAAGAGCCTTCCCCTCGCGGGGTGCGCCATCGCGCTCATCTGTGGCCTTGCGGCCGAGACCGCGAACGCCCAACCCTATCCGGGCCAGGCGCCCTATCCGCCGCAGGGGCGCTATGGCGGCACACCCGACCAGAGCCGTTCGAACCCGTATGACGACGCCTACCGGGCCGGCTACCGCGCCGGTTACCAGGCTGGGCGCCAACGGGGGCGCTATGACGACCAGCCCGGCCCAGCCAATTACTATGGCGGCGGCGATCCGAACCAGCGGTGGCGCCAGCGCTATGGCCAGACCTACAGCTACAACGACGACCGTTACTATCAGGAGTGCCGCAACAAGCCCGATCCGGGCGGCGTCATCGCCGGCGCCCTGATCGGCGGGCTGCTGGGCAACGCCATCGGCGGACGCGGTAGCCGGACCGGAACGACCATCGCCGGCGTCGTGGTGGGCGGCGCCATGGGCGCGGCGCTGACCAGCCACCTCGACTGCGAGGACCGCAGCTACGCCTACAAGGCCTATTCCGACGGCTTCAACTCCGGCCGCCCGAACAGCAACTGGCAGTGGGACAACCCCAACAACGGCCACTACGGCGACTTCCGGGTCGGCGACTACTACAACGACCAGGACGGCTTCCGGTGCGCCAACTACACCCAGCAGATCTGGATCGACGGCACGCCCCAGGCGGCCAGCGGTCGCGCCTGCCGTCAGCCTGACGGCACCTGGGCGATCGTAGGCTGAACCGACGGCTCGCGTCTCCCCGAACCCGATAGCCCAAGCCTTCAGGAGGACCAGATGCGTATCATTGAGTTCGCGGCCAGCGCCGCCATCGCCCTCGCCCTCGGCGCCGCGGCCACGCCGGCCCTGGCCCAGGACGCCGGCCCGGCCAAGGTTGGCCAGACGTCCGCCGGGCCGACCCTGACCACGCCCGACGGGATGACCCTCTATACCTACACCCGCGACATGGTCGGCTATTCCAACTGCAACGGCCCGTGCGCGACGGCCTGGCCGCCTCTGGCGGCGGCCGCGGACGCCAAGGCGGCCGGCGACTGGACCGTGATCGTTCGCGACGACGGCAAGCACCAGTGGGCGTTCAAGGGCAAGGCCCTCTACACCTTCTCCAAGGACGCCAAGGCCGGCGACGCCACCGGAGAGGGCGCCGACAACGGCAAGTGGCACGTGGCCAAGCCTTAGGAAGATGGCTGGCCGGCGCCCCTACGCCGGCCAGACAGGCTCGTGCGTGCCGAGCGGTACGGTGGGCCGCGCCCACCGCGCGGGGGTGGCGGCCATCCGCACGGCCGGCCCCAGGTGGGTCATCGGACCCCAGCCGCTCTCGCTCTCGACCAGGAAGGAGCGGACCTCGTCGCCGCCGAGGGGTCGCGCGCGCGCCAGGCGCTCAGGCCCCTCGATCCCCAGACCGCGCACCCATGTCGCCGTCTGGCAGAGCGACACCCGCACGAGGTAGCTGCCGCCATAGAGCGCGCGCCGCTGCAGGGCGATCAGGGCGCCGAAGGCGGCGAGATAGCCGGTGGTGTAGTCGCAGACCGCGCCAGGCTGGAGTTGGGGGCCCGCCTCGCCCCCGTGGACGTGGGCCATGCCGGTGACGGTCTGGGCCAGCTGCTCCCAGCCTGCGCGCGAGCGCCAGGGCCCCTCGTGGCCGTAGCAATTGATCGAGGTGTAGACGATCCCGGGCCGCAGGCGGACCAGGTCCATCACGCCGAGCCCCAGCCGCTCCATGGCCCCGGTGCGATAGCCCTGCGAGAAGACGTCTGTGGTTCGCACGAGATCGCGCAGGCGGTCCTGATCCTCGGCCCGGGCCAGGTCCAGCCAGGCCGACAGCTTGCCGTGGTTGGTGTCGGAGATGAACCCCGTGGAGGCCGGCAGGTTCGGCGAAGCGATGTAGAGGACGTCGGCGCCGTACTGGGCCAGGGTGCGCGCGCAGGTGGGGCCGGCGAGGACCCGGGTGAGGTCGAGCACCCGCACCCCCGACAGCGGCGCCTCGGCGCCCGGCGGCATCGGCTCGGGGTCGCTGTCGGCGATCTTGACCACCTCGACCAGCGGCAGGGCGGCCAGGATGCGGCCCTGCTCGGAGGCGTCCCATTCCTCGGGCGTGCGCACCATGCCGGTGCAGCCGCGCCGCGCGGCGACGGCGTCCTCGATCTGAAGCGCGCCGCGCGCGAGGCAGGCGGCGTTCACGGCCTCGGGCGTGTCCTCGCAAGCCAGGGCGTCCAGGATGCGGCGCGTGCCGGGCGGGAAGCTGGGATGCAGGAACACATGGCGCCCATCGCCGGTGGGCTTGAAGCCCATGGCGGCGGTCTTCTGCATGGCCGCGACGCCTTCACGGGTGGGCGGCGCGCGCACCGGATCGGCGAAGCGCTGGTAGGTGAAGCTGGTCAGGCTGGCGGCCGCCTCGCGGGTCGAGACGCGAACCGCCTGCCCCTGGCCCGTGCGAAAGCGCCAGAGATCGGCCGCCACGGTCGCCCCGGCCGCCAGGGCGGCGGCGGCGGCCTCGTCCGCCTTGAAGCGGCTGGCGAGGACCGGCGGGCCTTCCTCGAAGGCGACGAAGTCCGGCGACGGACGGCCATAGAGCCGCATCAGGCCTTCGAAGGCGTCGCTCACGGCAGACATGCTGGCTCCCCACGCGCTGGTTCTTGTTGTCGCTGGATCATCGCGCAGGCCGGCGGCCGGCGAAAGGCGGCTTGCGCGGGGCCGGGACATCGCGGGGTGGCGAACCTGGCGCCGCCGAAGCGGGCTCCCGGCCTGCTGGGAGCGAAGGCGCCGGGAGCCCAAGCCGTCGTGCGCAATGGAAACGACGGCGCCGTTTCTACGCTTTCGCGACAGGTTTGGATCGGGAGCGCGCGGTGGCGGTGACGGTGGGATTCGAACCCACGATACCCTTTCGGGTATGACGATTTAGCAAACCGTTGCCTTCAGCCTCTCGGCCACGTCACCAGCGCGGCGCGTCCGATAGCCTGTTCGCTCCGCCCTGGCAATCGCCCCGGCGTTAACGCGACGCCAAGAGCCGCTGACGCATAGCTCGGCCCAAGATTTGCGGAACGACGTTCATCATGGGGTTGGCCTACAAGCAGCCGGGGGATCAGACGTACCAGGATGACGCAGTTGCGCCATCCGGGGACGGGAACTTGTCCCGCTTCGAGACGGACGAGGCGCCGGAGGCGCCGCGACTGCCCTTCGGCCC
>JAFEEA010000156.1 GCA_018241335.1 Pseudomonadota bacterium | reverse complement strand
CCCATCTTGGTGTTGGCGGTCTTGACGTTCTTTCCTTCCAGCCGCTTGACGTAATACTGGTCGAAGACGGCCGGCATCGCCTTGACGCTCTTCAGCAGGTCGGCGATCGGCTCGATGTGATCGTGGCGGTCCAGCACGCCGCACTTCACCGCCGCCTGGTAGGCGTCTTCCTCGATCGGGTCCCAGGCGCCGAAGACGATGTCTTCCAGGGCGGCCAGGGGCACGAAGTCCTTGATCAGCGGCGAGTTCTTGTCGGTGCGCTTGCCGAGCCGGATGGTGCCGGTCTGGGTCAGGGCGCCGACGGGCGCCGCCGTGCCGCGGCGGGCGTGCTCGACGCCGGCGATCAGGGTCGAGGAAACGGCGCCCAGGCCGGCCAGGAGGACCCCGAGCTTGCCCTTGGCGGGCGCGATCTGATGTCGTTGGGTTTCCACGAAGTCTCTAGCCTCCAGATTGACGCCCCGAGCCCGGGCCAAGGAAATCAACGGCTGCTGCCACTGGGCGGGGACGCGTCCCGTGCTCGCCCAGTGCTCGATCGTGCTCTGCCGCTTGCCGAGCAGGGCCGCCAAGGCGCTCTGGCCGCCAAAGCGGCGGATGATGCGTTCGGCCGGGTTGCCCTGTTCCATGCGGCGCTGACTAACGAAAATTTCGTTAGGTTGGCAAGCGGGAAAGGCAGGCTTGACCTTGCGGCGTGCGCAGCCTCCCCTGGACGGCCGATGACCGCACGCCCTCTGCTCCTGATCGGCCATCCCGGGCACGAACTGCTGGTGCACGACTGGATGCGCGAGCATCGGCCGGTGGTGATGGTGCTCACCGACGGCTCGGGCTCCGCCAACGCGCCGAGGATCGCCGAAACCCGTCAGGTGGTGCTGGAGGCCGGGGCGACGCCCGGTCCGGTGTTCGGCCATGCCCCGGACGCCGAGGTCTACGCGGCCATCCTGCGCCGCGACGCCGCCTGGTTCGCGCCCCTCGTCCGCCAGTCCTGCCGCGCCTGCATGGAGGGGGCCGCGCCGCTGGTGCTCAGCGACGCCGTGGAGCACTTCAATCCGGTCCACGACCTGGCCTCGGTGATCGCGGGCCTGGCGTGCCGTCTGGCCCGGAAGGACCTGGGAAGGGCGCCGCAGCGGTTCGAGTTTCCCATCGAGCGGCCGCAGGATCCCGAGGCCCTGCCGGCGGGCTGGCGCCTGCGCCGCCTGGATCCGGCCGCCGTGGCGCGCAAGGAGGCGGCCGCCGACGGCATCGTCGCCCTCAGGGACGAGGCGGCGCGGCGACGGCGCGAGCAGCCGGGCTCGCAGGCGTTCGAGATCCTGGCCCCGGTCGCCGCCGACCGCCCCCTCCTGCCGGCGCCGGAGGACGAGCCCTTCTACGAGCGGTTCGGGCGCGCGCGCCTGGCGCAGGGAGTTTATGGCGAGCTGATCACCTACGCGGGCCACCTCGCGCCCCTGGCCGACGCCCTGGACGCGGCCCTGCGACTGGAGGGCGCGGCGCCGTGAGCGCGCCGGCCGCGGCGCCCGGCCGGCCGGGCCGGGTGCTGTTGTGCAACATCCGCCTGGCCAACCGCAGCGGCACCGAAGTCGTCACGGTGGACATGGCCCTCGGCCTGGCGCGTCGCGGCTGGAAGGTCGCCGTCTATTCGCCCCTGCCCGGCCCCCTGGCCGAGAGCCTGGCGGGCCTGGTCGAATTCGCCGGCGAGGTGGGCGCCCTGACCTGGACGCCTGACATCATCCACGGCCATCACAACCCCATCCTGGCCGCCGCCATGGCGCGCTTTCCCAAGGCTCCCGCGCTGCAGCTGTGCCACGACGCCTGGGAGTGGAAGGACGCCGCCCTGAACCTGGGCCGCGTTCGCCTGCATGCCGCCGTGGACAAGGCCTGCCGCGAACGCTTCGCCGGGGAACTGGGCCGCGCCCCGGAGACGATCCCACTGCTGCCCAACGCCGTCGACCTTGCACGCTGCGTCCCGCGCGGGCCGCTGCCGGCGCGGCCGGCCCGAGTCCTGATCGTCGCCAACCGCGACGCTCGCCACGTGGCGGCGGTGCGCGCGGCCTGCGACCGGGCGGGCCTTGAGCACAAGGCCGTGGGCTACGGCGTCGGCGCGCCGGCCTTCGCCCTCGAGGCCGAGATGGCGCAAGCCGACATCGTGGTCGGCGGCGCCCGCATCGCGCTGGAGGCCATGGCGGTGGGCTGCGCGGCCCTGGTCTGCGACAGCCGGGGCACGGCCGGCATGGCCGACAGCGCCCGGTTCGATCTCTGGCGCGCCTGGAATTTCGGCCATCGACTGATGCGCCCGCCCGTCACCGAGGCCGACGTCATGGCGGCCCTGGCGGCCTATGACGCGACGGACGCCGCCCGGGTCAGCGCCCGCGTCCGCGCCGAGTGCGGCCTGGAGCCGGCGCTCGACCGGCTGGAAGTCCTCTATCACCAGGTCCTGGCCGCCGAGCCCACCATCCCTGAACCGGATCCCGACCAGGAGGCGCTGGTCCTGTCGCGATACCTGCAGGGATGGTTGCCGCTGCATGCCGACACGGGTCCCTTCGCCGCCGACCTGGCCGAGTGGCGCGGGCGGGCGCAGCGCGCCGAACGGAGGCTGGACGACCTGGTCGCCGCCCTGGCGCGTCAGGGGCAGACCGTGACCTTCAACGACGGCTGACGCCTCACCCGCCCCGCCAGCCCATCCCCACGCTGGTCACCGCCGGCAGCCGGGCCAGCTTGCGGCGCAGGGTCTCGGCGCGGGCGTCGGTGAGGCCCTCGGCTTCGATGCGCACGCGCACGGCGCCCTGGGCCGCGCGGCAGGAGACGTCGGCCAGGGTGGCCTGGCAGTGGGCGAAGGGCTCCAGGATGCGCAGCAGGGCGTCGCCGGCCTGGGCGGCCTCGATCAGGTAGAGCCGTTTGGGCGCTTCGCCGGCGTCTTCGCCCACGGCGGGCGCGCCCGCGAACACGGGCGTCATCCGCGCACCAGCTGGTGTTCCAGGCTGACCTGTCCGGCCTGGGGCCAGGCGGCGATCATCTCGGCCACGCGTTCGGCCATGGCGTCGGGCAGCTCGCCCAGGCGCAGCACCGCCTCGAACCGCTCGCCCACGGGGCGCAGGTTGAAGGCCCGCACCTGGCCGCCGACCCGGGCCAGGGTCGACTGCACCGCCTCCAGGCAGGCCGGCGGGCAGGCCGTGGAGATGTGCAGCACGTGCAGCCGGTCCGGCCGCCCGGCCGGGGCGGGGTGCAGGGGAAACGGATTGGGGTCGTGGAGACTGGGATTCATCGAAGTCGGTCCTTTTCGGTTGGCTGGAAGGACCGCCGTCACGCGCAACAAAAAACCCCGCGCCTTGGAAGGAGCGGGGTTCGATCTTGCGATCCGGCGGTGGAGGTCTATCTCGCGCGCGTTCGCCCCGGTCCTGTCTGGCAGGGGGTAATCATGGTCATGGTGGTGGTCATGAGCGCCGCGCACGACGTCGTCGGCCGCGCGGAGAGACCGCCGGCGAAACGTTTGGTGCTGTGGGTCCGCAGGGTCATCCCGGCGTCACGCTCCTGGTTAGCGTTCAAGCCATAGTTCAAGCGGGCGGGCGAAAGCAAGTCCGCGGCGGGCGCCGCGGCGCTGCTCAGATCTCGGTCTTGGTGACCTTGCCCTTGGGCCCGCGGCGGTCGGCGGGGCCGGACCACTCGGTTCCCAGATAGGCCGAGCGGGCGTTCTCCAGCGTCGCCGGGCCGCCCTTCAAGCCCCGCCTCTGGCCGGACTGGCCGAGCAGGTGGGCGGCGTAGGCGGCCGCGGCCGTGCGGGACGGCTCGGGCGGCGGCGGCTCCAGGGCCTCGCCGATCGGCACGGGCAGGTTGGCGGCCTCGTCGCGCGCCTCGGCCACGTCGCGTTCGCGCGCCTGGCGCTGGGCCCGGCGGGTGGCGGCGGCGCGGCGGATGGGATCGATGGGTCCGGACATGCGGCGCGAACCCTAGCGGCGGGATCGTTAAGATCGCGTGGTCAGCGGTTGGCGTCCAGCCAGGCGCGCAGGGCTTCCAGGAACGGCAGGGCGGCCTCGAACTCGGCCTCGGGGAAGGCGCCGCGCACCCGGTCCAGGGGCGGCTTCAGAGCCGAGAGGCACTCGGTGTGCCGCCGCGCGCCAGCCTCGGTCAGGGTCACCCGCTTGCGCCGCCCGTCGGCGGGGTCGGCCTCGACCTTGACCAGGCCCTGCTCCTCCAGCCGCTGCAGGGTGTTGGTCATCGCCCCCTTGGTCACCTGGAAGGCGGCGGCAAGTTCGGCCGGGCTCTGCGTCCCGCCCAGGCGCGCGAAGCGGTTCAGCACCGAGAAGCTGGCGGCGGAGAGGCCGTCGGGCAGGGCCCGCTCCACACGTTGGCGCGACAGCTGGTCGATCAGCGCCACCTCGGTGAAGAACCGCACGTCGGGTCGGTCCTTGAGCGGCCGGCTCATGCGCGCCTCGCTTCCCGTTACTGTTGCGCCGCAAGGGCCGGCGCATTTCGTTCGCCCTTGAACTACCGCGCCCGTCAGTCCTTGACCAGGGCTTCCAGGACGCCCCGGTTGGCCAGCCGGTCGGCCCGCTCGTTGTGCTCGTGGCCGGCGTGGCCCTTGACCCAGCGCCAGTCGACGTCGTGGCGCAGGCGCGCCTCGTCCAGGCGCCGCCACAGGTCCTCGTTCTTGACCGCCCCCTTGGTGGTGGTGCGCCAGCCCCGGGCCTTCCAGCGCGGCAGCCACTCGGCGATGCCGTTGCGCACGTACTGGCTGTCGGTGTGCAGCTCGACCTTGCAGGGGCGCTTCAGCGTCTCCAGCGCCTGGATCGCCGCCATCAGCTCCATGCGGTTGTTGGTGGTGTGCGCCTCGCCGCCCCAGATCTCCTTTTCCTTGCCGCCGGAGAACAGGATCGCGCCCCAGCCGCCCGGGCCGGGATTCCCGCGGCAGGCGCCGTCGGTGAAGATCACCACCTGGGGCGTCACGCGAACGCCTCGAACAGGGCCAGGCCGTCGGCCGAGCGCGCCGCTTCGCGGTGCACCGCCAGCTTGCGCTCGTATTCCAGCGGGTCATGGGGCTTGACCAGGGCGCCGGCGGGGGTCGAGCCCCAGTCGCTGAGCCGGGTCAGGAAGAAGCGCATGGCCGCGCCGCGCGCCAGCACCGGCAGGGCGGCCTTCTCGGCGTCCGACAGCGGCCGGCGGCGCTGGTAGCCGTCGACCATCGCCCGCGCGGCGGTGACGTTGAAGCTGCCGTCCGGCTCGAAGCACCAGGCGTTGAGGCAGATGGCCAGGTCGTAGGCCAGGATGTCGTCGGCCGCGAAATAGAAGTCGATGGCGCCCGCGAACCGCCCCTCGCGAAAGAACACATTGTCGGGGAAGAAGTCGGCATGGATCAGGCCCCAGGGCAGGTCCTCGGGCCAGGCCGCCGCCAGCTCGGCCAGGTCCGCCTCGATCACCGCCGCCAGCCCCGGCTTCAGCCCCTCGGCCGCGTCCCGCAGCCGCTCGAACATGGCCGCCCAGGCGCCTTGGCCAAGGTCGTTGGCCCGCCGCCCCGGATAGCCGTCGCTCGCCTGGTGCAGCCAGGCCAGGCCCTCGCCCGCCTCGCGGCAGTGGGCCACGCCCGGGCGGCGCACCGACAGGCCGGGCAGGAAGCTGACCAGGGCCGCCGGCTTGCCGCGCACGCTCTTCAGGGTGCGCCCGGCGCGGTCGGCGATCGGCGTGGCGCTGGGAAATCCATGCGCCGCCAGCCACGACAGCAGGTCCAGGAAGAACGGCAGCTCCTGCGCCAACACCCCGCGCTCATAGACCGTCAGGAAGTAACGGCCCCGATCGGTCTCCAGCAGGAAGTTGGAGTTCTGGATGCCCTCGGCGATGCCCTTGAACGCCTGGGGTTCGCCGATGTCGAAATCGGCGAGGAACGCCTCCAGCTCGGAGTCGCTGATGTCGGTATAGACGGCCATGCGCGTTGATCTAAGAGCAGGCCTTGCGCGTCAAGGGACGGCGGCGGCGACCGCGCGATTTCCGCTCGCCCCCTACCCGCTCATCCCGGCGAAAGCCGGGACCCAGGCAAAGGCGCCAGCGGGCTGGACCATCGAGAAATGAACCGCGGAGAACACGGAGCACACGGAGGCTCGGCGTCCGCCGCTCGTTTCGCGCACCCCGTAGTCTCTGTGTTTTCTGTGAGCTCTGTGGTCGAACTTTTGGCTCGCGCAGAGTCCTCCAGCGGTGGAGGGATTGTCTGGCTTTTGCCTGGGCCCCGGCTTTCGCCGGGGTGAGCGGGATGATTGGGGGCCTAGGCCACCGCTCGCGGCAGCTTGAAGGTCACGGTCTCTGCGGTGCCGCTGACTTCCTGGATGGTGACGTCGTAGCGCTCCGACAGGGCGCCGATCACTTCCTGCACCAGCAGCTCCGGCGCCGAGGCCCCCGCGGTCAGGCCCACCACCTCGACCCCTTCGAACCACGACCAGTCGATGCCGCTCGCGTCATCGATCAGGCGCGCGGCGCGGGCGCCGGCCTTCAGCCCCACCTCCACCAGCCGCACGGAATTGGACGAATAGTTGGCCCCCACCACCAGCAGCAGGTCGCAGTCGGCGGCCAGGCGCTTGACCGATTCCTGGCGGTTGGTGGTCGCGTAGCAGATGTCTTCCTTGTGCGGCGCGCTGATCTGCGGGAACCGGCGGCGCAGGGCGTCGACCAGGTCGGCGGTGTCTTCCACCGACAAGGTCGTCTGGGTCACGAAGGCCAGGTTGCCGGCGTCGATGGGCTCGAAGGTCTCGGCGTCCTCCACCGTCTCGATCAGGCGCACGGCGCCGGGCGGCAGCTGGCCCATGGTGCCCACCACCTCGGGGTGGCCGGCGTGGCCGATCAGCACGATCTCGCGGCCGTTTTCGAAATGGCGGGCCGCCTCCACATGCACCTTGGAGACCAGGGGGCAGGTGGCGTCGAGGTAGAGCATGTGCCGCTGCTCGGCCTCGGCCGGAACCGTCTTGGGCACGCCGTGGGCAGAGAACACCACCGGACGGTCGTCCGGGCACTCGTCCAGCTCTTCCACGAACACCGCCCCGATGGCCCGCAGCCGCTCGACCACATGGCGGTTGTGGACGATCTCGTGGCGCACATAGACGGGCGCCCCGTACTTGGCGATGGCGCGCTCCACGATCTGGATGGCGCGGTCGACCCCCGCGCAGAAGCCCCTTGGGGCGGCCAGCAGGATGTTGAGCTGCGGTTTCATGGCCTCAAACTACGGCGTCGCACTCGCAAGAGCTAGAGTAGTTCCCCCCATCTCGCCGCGACCCAGGGCGGCGCCCCGCGGCGGCCCGCGCGCGGCGTTGCGACAGGGACGCACGACGGCCTTCGTTGCGGCGCCGTGGATATGCCTTTATCAGGGCCATAACCCCAGCGGCCGGACCCTCCGCGCCCGCTCCAGTCTGGAATACCCATGCGCCGCCTGACCTTCCTCGCGCTCGTCGCCCTCTCCGGCCTGATGGCCTGGCCCGTCGCCCAGACGCACGCCCAGGGCCGCGGCGGCGGCGGTCAGGAGCAGGAGGACGATGACGCCAAGAAGCGCAAGCGCGACTCCGAATGGGGCGCCAGCGCCCCCGCCCTGCCCCAGCTGCGCAACGCCGGCCCGTGCCCCTATGTGAAGGTGCTCTACGACGCCGCCCGCTACGTCGAGCTCAAGGACAACAAGGAAGCCTCGGCCGCGGTGGGCTACACCGGCGAGATCCAGGGCCTCTCGGCGGCCTGCACCTACAAGGCCGACCAGCCGATCAACGTGCAGATGCAGGTGCTGTTCTCCCTGGGCAAGGGGCCGGAGGCGACCTCGCAGCACAAGACCTATCGCTACTGGGTGGCGGTGACCCATCGCAACCAGTCGGTCCTGGCCAAGGAATACTTCGACCTGCCGGTGACCTTCCCGGCCGGGCAGGACCGGGTGAACGTCACCGAGAACCTGGGCGGCATCACCATCCCGCGGTCCGACGCCAAGGTCAGCGGCGCCAACTTCGAGGTCCTGATCGGCTTCGACGTGACGCCCGAGATGGCGGCCTTCAACCGCGACGGCAAGCGCTTCCGTCCCAACACGGGCGTCGCCGCGGCCCAATGAGCGACCTGAAATCAGGCCTCAGCGAAGCGGCGGGGGTCGCCTTCGCCGGCCTCGGCCTGCCCGCGGAATTCGGGCGGGTGACGGCCTCCGACCGGCCCGACCTGGCCGACTTCCAGTGCAACGGCGCCCTCGCCGCCGCCAAGGCCGCCAAGCGCAATCCGCGTGAGATCGCCACCGCCGTGGCCGAGGCCCTCAAGGGCCACCCTAGCTTGGCCTCGATCGAAATCGCCGGTCCCGGCTTCATCAACCTCAAGGTCAACGACCACGCCCTGTCGGTGCGCGCCAACGAGATCGCCGGCGACGCGCGGGCCGGCGCCGGGGCCGTTACGGCTCCGCGCCGGGTGCTGGTGGACTACGGCGGCCCGAACGTCGCCAAGGAGATGCACGTCGGCCACCTGCGCGCCTCGATCATCGGCGAGGCGGTCAAGCGGCTCTATCGCTTCCGCGGCGACGAGGTGCTGGGCGACGCCCATTTCGGCGACTGGGGCCTGCAGATGGGCCTGCTGATCATCGCCGTCGGCGACGAGCATCCGGACATCGCCGAGGCGCTGGAAGCGCTGAAGACCCGGCCGGACGACTGGACCGACGCCAAGGGCGAGGACCTGGCCCAGCGCCTCTTCTCGCGCATCGGCCTTGAGGACCTCGACCGCCTCTATCCCATGGCCTCGGCCCGCAACAAGGCCGACCCGGCCTACCGCGACCGGGCCCGCAAGGCGACGGCCGAGCTGCAGGCCGGCCGCTTCGGCTACCGGCTGCTCTGGAAGCACTTCGCCGACATCACCCGCGTGGCCCTGGAGCGCGACTTCCACGCCCTCGGCGTCGACTTCGACCTCTGGCGCGGCGAGAGCGACGTCAACGACCTGATCGAGCCCATGGTCGCCGAACTCAAGGAAAAGGGCCTGCTGATCGAGGACCAAGGCGCCCAGATCATCCGCGTGGCCAAGAACGACGACAAGCGCGACGTGCCGCCCCTGCTGGTGGTCTCGTCGGAAGGCTCGGCCATGTACGGCACCACCGACCTGGCCACGATCCTCGACCGTCGCAACTTCTTCGACCCCGAGCTGGTGCTCTACGCCGTCGACCAGCGCCAGGCCGATCACTTCGAGACGGTGTTCCGCGCCGCCTACCTGGCCGGCTACGCCGCCGAGGGCGCGCTGGAGCACATCGGCTTCGGCACCATGAACGGCCCCGACGGCAAGCCCTTCAAGACCCGCGAGGGCGGCGTGCTCAAGCTGCGCGACCTGATCGGCATGATCACCGCCAAGGCCGACGAGCGCCTGCACGAGGCGGGCCTGGGCGAGGAACTGGGGCCTGAGGAATTCGCCGAGATCGCCCGAAAGGTGGCGGTGGCGGCGCTCAAGTTCGCCGACCTCGGCAACTTCCGCGGCACCTCCTACATCTTCGACCTCGACCGCTTCTCCAGCTTCGAGGGCAAGACCGGCCCCTACCTGCTCTACCAGGCGGTGCGGGTGAAGTCGGTGCTGCGCCGGGCCGCCGACGAGGGGGCCGCGCCGGGCGCGATCGTCATCGCCGAACCGGCCGAGCGCGA
>JAFEEA010000155.1 GCA_018241335.1 Pseudomonadota bacterium | reverse complement strand
ACCCCTCATCCGACCCGCTACGCGGGCCACCTTCTCCCGCAAGGGGAGAAGGATGATTTGAACCGATCGCGCTTGCGGTGTTCACGGAACCGTGATCCTTTCTTCACGGGGGCGTGATCAAACCGTGAGGATCGCGTGATGAAGAAGACCCTTCTCCTGTTGGCGGCCGTGTCGCTGGCCGCCCTCGGCGCCTGTGGAAAGAAGGCGGAGCCGATGGCTTCGTCCGGGCCGCCGGCCGCCGCCGACGCATCGGGGCCGCCCGCCGTCGCGTCCGCCGCCGGCGATGCGCCGACGCCGCGAACGCCGATGCTGGCCATGGCCTACCAGCTGCACCTGGCCCTGCCGTCCGACCAGGTGCGGCCTCTGATGGAGAGCCACCAGGACGCCTGCGAACGGGCCGGACCCACCCAGTGCCAGGTGCTCGGCGCCCAGGCCCACACCGAGGGCAAGGACGACGAAAGGGCCGAACTTGACCTGCGCGCCACGTCGGCCTGGATGCGCGCCTTCCGCGGCCGGGCCGAGGCCGATGTGCGCGACGACGGCGGCAAGGTGCTGGAATCGGGCGCCCGGGGCGAGGACCTCGCCAAGCCCATCGGCGACACCGAGGCCGGCCAGAAGACCCGCGCCGAGGAGGAGGCGCGGCTGAAGGCCCTGCTGGCGCGCCGCACGCGCCACCCGGGCGACAGCCTGGAGATCGAGAAGGAAATCACCGCCGTCCAGAACGATCTCGACGCCCAGGCCTCGGCCCTGCAGGACATGCGCGACCGGGTGGCGATGCAGACCCTGTCGATCGCCTACGAGTCCAGCGCCCAGGTCGCGCCCCGCGGCGCAAACGCACCCGTGGTGTCGGCGGCCAAGGCCTTCTGGGGCAACATGATGGGCGTGTTCGGCGCCCTCATCGTCCTGGCCAGCTATCTTCTGCCCTTCGCCATCGTGGGCGCGGCGGGCGGCTGGCTGATCTGGCGCGTCCGCCGCCCCCGGCGTCCCATGCCACCGCCGGCCGCCTAGACCTCAGGTGACGATGTCGGGCCCGCCGGCGCCGGGGGAGGGCGGCGGCGGGCTCTTCTTGCCGAACAGGCCGCCGAAGAAGCTCTTGAACCGGGCGCCGACCCCGGCCAGGGCGGCGGCGATGAGGATGAAGGCCTTCTTGCCGAACACCAGCAGCAGGCCCAGCAAGCCCAGCTTCTTCACCGCCGCGACGCCGACCCCGGCCGCGATCAGGCCGGCGACGCCATAGGCGGCCATCTTGTCGTTCTTCTTGTCGACGTCGGCGTAGCGCGAGCCGGGATCATAGGCGGCCAGCTGGCGCACCTTGGCGGACACGGCGTTGACGTCCGAAAGCGCGGCCATGGGTGCGACGATGTTGAGGCTGATCACCCCGCGCCGCCCGAGGATGCGGATGTCGTAGTTCAGGGTGTGGTTCGGCCGCCCGCCGGCCTCCAGCTCCCGCGCCCAGATGGCCGAGTGGGTGGCGGCGTCATAGCTGGGCGGCTGGGCCCAGCCGACCAGGTGAAGGGTGTCGAACCCGGCCTTCTTGCGCGCCTCGTTGTCCTTGTCCTCGCCTTCGCGAAGCTGGTCCAGAAGCTTGGGCGGGTCGATCTTGGCGGCGTCGGAGTCGGACACATAGCCGGTCTCGTCGTAGGTGATGACCCCGCCCCATGTCCCCGGATCGGCCGGGCCGGCCCCCTTGGGGAAGACCATGCCGAGGACCCCATTGGCCGCGTCCGGCGGATTGCCCCACACCTCGGTCAGCACCCGGCGGGATTCGGCGGCGTCCAGGAAGTAGTAGTCGTCGCCGAGGTTCAGCTTGGCCTTGGCCTCGGCCAGGTCCACCTGGCCGGTGCGCCGGTTGAGCTTGTCGACCCAGGTGAAGTCCGGCGCCGCCGTCGCGGCCGGCTCCGGCGGCTTGGACGCCGCCATCGAAGTGTTCGCCGCCAGGCCGGCCAGAGCCAGCACAAGCGCCGCCATCAGAACCCTCAATCGCACCATGTGTCCCCCCTCGCAGGCCGAAACGTTAGCCGGTTGAAACTGGCCTGGCCACAGCGCGTGGGCGAGGGGGATCGAACCGGGCCCTTTGCGCCTATATCTGACCCATGCGCGCCTTCGCCCACCTGCTGGACCGGCTGTCCCTGACGGCCTCGCGCAACGCCAAGCTGACCCTGACCAGCGACTTCCTGAAGGACACGCCCGATCCAGACCGGGGCTGGGCCCTCGCCGCCCTGACCGGCGCCCTGAGCTTCAGCGCCGCCAAGCCGGCGGCGATCCGCAAGGCGGTGGAGGCGCGGATGGACCCGGTTCTGTTCGCCTGGTCCTACGACTATGTGGGCGACCTGGCCGAGACCGTGGCCTTGGTCTGGCCAACCCAGCCCGGCGCCAACCGCGCGCCGGAGCTGTCGGAGGTGGTCGACGCCCTCTCCGCCGCCCCGCGCGGCGCCGTCCAGGGCCTGATCGAGGGCTGGCTCGACGCCTTGGACCCCGACGGCCGCTGGGCCCTGCTGAAGCTACTGACCGGGGGCCTGCGCGTCGGCCTCTCGGCGCGCCTCGCCAAGCAGGCGGCGGCGGACCTCGGCGGCGTGCCCCTGGCCGAGCTGGAGGAGGTGTGGCCGGTCCTCACGCCGCCCTACGAGGACCTCTTCGCCTGGCTCGAGGGGCGCAGCGAGCGGCCTTCCGCCGACGCGCCCGGCCGCTTCCGGCCGGTGATGCTGGCCCAGGCCATCGACGAGGCCGTCGACTTCGCGCGGCTGGACCCCACCGCCTACGCCGCCGAATGGAAGTGGGACGGGGTGCGGGTGCAGGCGGTGAGCGAACGGGGCCAGCGGCGCCTCTTCAGCCGCGCGGGCGAAGACATCTCGGCCGCCTTCCCCGACGTGCTGGCGGCGCTGGACTTCGAGGGCGTCCTCGACGGCGAGCTGCTGGTCATGCGCGATGGCGCCATCGCCCCCTTCGGCGACCTGCAGCAGCGGCTGAACCGCAAGGCGGTGAATGCCAAGATGCTGGCGGCCTATCCGGCCGGAATCCGCGCCTATGACCTGCTGCTGGACGGCGAGACCGACATCCGCCACCTGCCCTTCGCCGAGCGGCGGACCCGGCTGGAGGCCTTCGTCGGGGCGCTGAAGACGCCGCGCATCGACCTCTCGCCCCTGCAGCCCTTCGACGGTTGGCAGGACCTGGCCGCGCTGCGCGCCGACCCGCCGGCCGGCGATCCGCAGGTCTCCGAGGGCCTGATGCTGAAACGCTGGACCTCGATCTACGAGGCCGGCCGGCCCAAGGGCCCATGGTTCAAGTGGAAGCGCGATCCGCGCCTGATCGACGCCGTGCTGATGTACGCCCAGCGCGGGCACGGCAAGCGCTCCAGCTTCTATTCGGACTACACCTTCGGGGTCTGGAAGCAGGACGCGGAGGGGGCCTGGGCCCTGACGCCGGTGGGCAAGGCCTATTTCGGCTTCACCGACGAGGAGCTGAAGCTCATCGACAAGTTCGTGCGCGACAACACCCTGGAGCGGTTCGGGCCGGTGCGCTCGGTACGCGCCGACCGCGACTTCGGCCTGGTGCTGGAGGTGGCGTTCGAGGGCCTGCAGCGCTCCACCCGCCACAAGTCGGGGGTAGCCATGCGCTTCCCCAGGATCAGCCGCATCCGCTGGGACAAGCCCGCCCGCGAGGCCGACGAGCTGGCGACCCTGGAACGGATGCTGGGCTAGCGGCTCCCTCGCCCCGCTTAACTGCGGGCCAAGCTGGGGGGGAAATCAACGCTTGAGCCGGAACCAGGGTCCGGCCTCATAGGGGTGGCGTCCCATGGAGACGCCGAATCGGATGAGCGAACGCTTCTTCAGTCCCAGCGAGACCGCCCGGCGCTTCGGCGTCGGCGTGCGGGCGTTGCGGCTGTATGAGCGGATGGGCCTGGTCCGCCCCGCGCGGACCTCGGCCGGCTGGCGCGTCTACGGCCCGGGCGAGATCGAGCGCCTGCACCAGGTGCTGACGCTGAAGTCGCTCGGATTGCCGCTGGCGCGCATCGCGCAACTGCTGGACGGGCGGGTGGCGGACCTGCCGGCGCTGCTGGCCCTGCAGGAGGACGTGCTGAGCGTGCGCCTGGCTGACCTGCAGCGCGCCCGCAAGGCGGTCCAGGCCGCCCGCGCGAAGATCGCGCGTGACTTGCGCCTCTCCCTGGACGACCTCATCGACCTAGTCAGGGAGACCACCATGTCCACGATCGACGAAACCCGGCTGTCGGCCAGCGCGCACCAGGTGCTGGCCGAGGCGATCGACCCCGGCCTGCCCGGCCTCTATCGCGGCAAGGTGCGCGACAACTACGACCTGCCGGACGGGCGGCGAATCCTGGTGACCTCCGACCGGCTGTCGGCCTTCGACCGGGTGCTGTGCTGCGTGCCGTTCAAGGGCCAGGTGCTGAACGCCATCGCCCGCTGGGCCTTCGAGCAGACCGCCGACATCTGCCCCAACCACGTGCTGGACTATCCCGATCCGAACATCGTCGTCGGCCGGCGGCTGACCATCCTGCCGGTGGAGATCGTGGTGCGCGGCTATCTGGCCGGGACCACCAGCACCTCGATCCTGACCATGTACAAGGCGGGGCGACGGCAGATGTACGGCCAGACCCTGCCCGACGGCCTGAAGGCCAACCAGGCGCTTGCTGCGCCGATCGTCACCCCCACCAGCAAGGCCGCCGACGGCGACCACGACGCCCCGCTGGACGCGGCCGAGATCCTGGCCCGCGGCCTCCTGACCGAAGCCCAGTGGCGGCAGGTGAGCGAGGCGGCCCTCGCGCTCTTCGCCCGGGGCCAGGCCCTGGCCGCCGAACGCGGCCTGATCCTGGCCGACACCAAGTACGAGTTCGGCGTCGACGCAGAAGGGACCATCCGCCTGGCGGACGAGATCCACACCCCGGACTCCAGCCGCTACTGGCGCGCCGACACCTATGCCCAGCGCCTCGCCGACGGGGAGCGGCCGGACAGCTTCGACAAGGACGTGATCCGCGAGTGGGTCGCCGCCCGCTGCGATCCGTACAAGGACGATATCCCCGAGATCCCTCCCGAGCTGATCTGGAAGACCGCCCTGACCTATGTCGAGGCCCATGATCGCATCACCGGCCGCCCCTTCGATCCCCCCAAGCCCGCGCCGCCGATCCAGGAGCGCGTGCTGGCGGCGCTGGCGGCGTTCCACGGCGGGTGACCGCGGAGGCGGTCCGCGCCGTCAGCCGTTGAAGCCGCGCACGGCGTCGATGATGCGGTCCTGGATCTCGGGCGTCAGGTCGGCGTGCATGGGCAGGGCCAGGACCAGCTCGGCCTTGGCGTCCGAGACCGGCAGGCCGCCGGGGCCCTGGGGGAAGGCGGCGTAGGGCGCCTGGCGGTGCATGGGCACGGGGTAGTAGACGGCGGTCGGAATCCCTTGAGCCTTCAGGTGCGCGGCGAGGCCGTCGCGGTTGGCGTGCTCGATGACGTACTGGGCCCAGACCGAGGTCGCGCCGTCGATCACGGTGGGCGTGGCCAGGCAGTGGCCGTTCAGGCCCTGGGCGTAGCGGTCGGCGGCGGCCTGGCGGGCGGCGATCTCGGCCGGGAAGGCGGCCAGCTTCTCGATCAGGATCGCGGCCTGCAGGGTGTCGAGCCGCGAGTTCATGCCGATGCGCATGTTCAGGTACTTGGGGTCATGGTCGAAGACCCGACCGGCGGTGTCGCCAGCCACGGCCTTGCCGTGCACGCGCAGGGAATCCATCCGCTCCCAGAGGGCCTCATCGTCGGTCAGCACCGCCCCGCCGTCGCCATAGGCGCCGAGCGGCTTGGCGGGGAAGAAGCTGGTGGTGGCGACGTCGGCGAAATGGACCGGATGGCGGCCGTCCAGGGTGCAGCCGAAGCCCTGGGCGGAGTCGGCGATGAGCTTGAGGCCCTCTTGCCGGCAGATCTGCGCGAGGCGCGGGTAGTCGGCGGGCTGGCCGAACAGGTCGACCGCGATCACCGCCGCTGGCCGCAGCCGTCCCTCGGCCCGGACGGCGGCGATGGCGGCCTCGAGGCGGGCGGGGTCCAGGCAATAGGTGTCCGGCGCGATGTCCACGAACACCGGCGTCGCCCCGGTCCAGGGGATCACCTCGGGCGTGGCGGCGAAGGTGAAAGACGGGCAGAAGACCGCGTCGCCCGCGCCGATCTCCCACGCCATAAGGGGCAGGGCGATGGCGTCCGTGCCATTGCCGCAGCTCAAGCCATGGGCCGCGCCGCAGAAGTCGGCCAGGCGGCGCTCGAAGTCGGCCACCTCCGGCCCCATCACATAGGCCCCGTGCGCCAGCACCCGCTGGATGGCCGCGTCGATGGCGGGCTTCAGCCGCGCCTGCTGCGCCGCCAGGTCGATGAAGGGGATCATGGCCTTCTCTTAAGCCGGGGCGGCCCCCGTCGCGACACAAAGTCGGTGACCGGATGTTTCGGCCTCAGGCCAGGACGCCGAGGACCTCGAGAAAGCGCTCTAGGTCGCCGCCTTCGAAGAGGACGCCTTGCACGCCGCCGCGGCGCGCGGCCTCCAGGTCGCTGGCCTTGTCGCCGACCAGGATCACTGAACCGGGGTCGAGGCCGAACCGGGCCAGGGCGCTCAGCACCATGCCGGGATTGGGCTTGCGGTCGGGATGGTCGGCGACGCGGTACTCCGGCGAGACGGCGTCCTCGTGGAAGGGGCAGACGAAGATGGCGTCCATCCGCCCGCCCTCGGCCTCGAGGTCGGCGGCCATGGCGGCGTGCACCGCCTCGACCGCAGCCATGTCGAAATAGCCGCGCGCCACGCCGGACTGGTTGGTGGCGACGATGACCAGGCACCCTTGAGCGTTCAGCCGCGCCACGGCGCGCCGGGCGCCGGGCGTCCACTCCAGCCGCTCGACCTGGCCGACATAGCCGTGGTCGACGTTCAGCACCCCGTCGCGGTCGAAGATCACCGCCTGGGGTCGCCCGATCGCCGCCATGCCGGTCCTGTCGTCTGAGCCGCCTTCCGGCATCGCCTCGTCCGCCCTAAGTTCCCCCTTCGATATCAGGGACGCCGCCCGCGCTTGCAACAGACCAGCCCTCAGGACCACGCCGCTTCCGCCCGCCGGACCCTGGACGCCGAGATCGCCGGGCTGGCCGCCCTGTCCGCCGCCTTGGAGGATGGGCTGAAGGCTCCCTTCGCCGCCGCCGTGGAGGCCGCGCGCGCCGCGCCTGGCCGTGTGGTGGTCACGGGCATGGGCAAGAGCGGACACGTGGCGCGCAAGATCGCCGCCACCCTGGCCTCCACCGGCACGCCCGCCTTCTTCCTGCATCCCGCCGAGGCCAGCCACGGCGACCTGGGCATGCTGGCGACGGGGGACGTGGTGCTGGCCCTGTCGCAGTCGGGCGAGACGCCGGAGCTGAAGGACGTGATCTGGCACTGCAAGCGCTTCGACACGCCGCTGATCGCGGTGACGGCCGAGGCCGCCAGTGCTCTCGCGACGGCGGCCGACATTGTCCTGCTGCTGCCCCGGGCGGAGGAGGCCTGTCCCAACCAGCTGGCCCCCACCACCTCGACCACCATGCAGATGGCACTGGGCGACGCCCTTGCCATCGCCCTGCTGGAAGCCCGCGGCTTCTCCGCGGCCGACTTCCGCGCCTTCCACCCCGGCGGCAGGCTGGGCGCGCGGCTGGTGACGGTGGGCGAGCTGATGGGGCGGGGCGAGGCGGCGCCCGCCGTTCTGGAGAGCGCCTCGATCGCCGAGGCCATCGTCGAGATAAGCGCCAAGCGCTATGGCGGCGCGGCGGTGGTGGACGCCGACGGCCGGCTGGTGGGCGCCTTCACCGACGGGGATCTGCGACGGGCCTTGCCGACCGCCGGCCTGGACGCGCGCGTGGCCGACCACATGACCCGCACGCCCGTCTTCGTCTCGCCCCAGACCATGGCGTCCGAGGCCCTGCGGGTGATGAACGAGCGGCCTCGCCCGATCCTCCTGCTGTTCGTCTGCGAGGAGGGCCGGCTGGCCGGGGCGGTGCACATGCACGACTTCCTGCGCGCCGGGGTGGCCTAGAGCGGGTTAGCTTCAGGCGACCTTGACCATCCGCTTGCCGACGTTCTCGCCGGCCAGCAGGCCGATCAGGGCGGCGGGCAGGCGCTCGAGGCCGTCGATGATGTCCTCGGCCACCTTCAGGCGGCCGCTGTCGACCCAGGCCTTGAGCTCGGCCAGGGCGGCGTCGCGCTCGTCGTCGAAGTCCATGACCACGAAGCCGGTAAGGGTCAGGCGGCGGGTGACGATCAGGCCGGGGATGCCGCGCGGCCCGTGGGCCGGGGCGGCGCCGTCGTACTGGGACACCGCCCCGCAGCAGGCGATGCGGCCGTGGTTGGCCATGTTGAACAGGGCCGCCTCGAAGACGTCGCCGCCGACATTGTCGAAATAGACATCGATGCCGTCCGGGCAGGCGGCGCGCAGGGCGCGGCGGGTGTCGCCGGCCTTGTAGTCGACCACCGCGTCGAAGCCGTAGTCCCTGACCAGCAGGGCGCCCTTGGCCGCGCCGCCGGCGACGCCGACCACACGGCAACCCTTGATCTTGGCGATCTGGCCGACCAGCGAGCCCACCGACCCGGCGGCGGCCGACACCACCACCGTCTCACCGGCCTTGGGGCGGCCGCACTTCAGGAGGCCGAAGTAGGCGGTGAGGCCCGCGATCCCATAGACGCTGAGCAGGTGGGTGATCGGCTCCAGCCGGGGCAGGGCGGCCAGGTGGGCCGCCGGCAGGACGGCGTAGTCCTGCCAGCCCGTGTCGGCGAAGACCAGGTCGCCCGGCTTGAGGTGCGCGGCGCGGGACTGCTTCACCTCGGCCAGGGCCCCGCCGGCCATCACTTGGCCGGCGTTGAGGGCCGAGCGGTAGGTGGCGCCCTGCATCCAGGCGCGGTTGGCGGCGTCGAGGGAGATGTAGCGCGTGCGTAGCAGCACCTCGCCGTCGCCGGGGGCGGGCAGGGGACCTTCCGCCAAGCGGAAGTGGTCCGGCGCCAGCTTGCCCTGGGGCAGCTGATCCAGCACGATCTGTCGGTTCACTTCGGCCATGGCGTCCTCCCGTTGGCCCGCTGGGCGCGGGCTCGGATGGAATGATGCGCACGCCGAAGGGCGCGAGGCGACTCCTCGGCGCCGGCGACGAGGGGCTTCAGCGGTCCGGGTGCTTGTCTTCGTGCTCGCCCTTCTTGTCCGGCGGCGCGGACTTGCCGGGCGGGGGCTTGGGCGCGGTGGGGACATGGGCGGCCGCGGCGTGGGCCGACGCCGCCGCGGCGGCGTGGGCCTGCTGCTGGAGCTGGGCCTGGCGCTGGGCGGCGAGGGCGTGGCGGGCGGCCTCGGCCTGGACCTGGCCCTGCAGCGCCGCCTGGCGGGCCGCGTCGGCCTGGGCCCGGTGGGCGGCCGCCTGCTGGGCGGCCATGGCGCGCGCCGCATTGGCCTGTTCCGCCCGGGCCTGTTCGCGCGCCTGAGCGGCCTTGGCCTGTTCAACCCTGGCCTGGTCGAGCTTGGCCTGATCGAGCTTGGCCTGAGCCGCCCGCGCCTGAACCGACTGCATCTCGGCGGCCCGGGCTTCCGCCGCCTTGGCCTCCGCCATCTTGGCCTGCGCCGCTTGGGCCCCCTGGGCGTTATGGGAGGCGGCCTGG
>JAFEEA010000154.1 GCA_018241335.1 Pseudomonadota bacterium | reverse complement strand
TCTCCCAGAGGGAGAGGGAGGGGCCCGCCGCGCAGCGGTGGGAGGGTGAGGGGTTACGCCCTCGCCGCTACTTGCCGCAGCCGCAGCCGCCGTGGTGGCCGCCATGGCCGTGGAAGCCGCCGTGGAATCGCACCGAGACCCGCGCGCTGGCCGAGGCGCTGGCGAAGGCGTGGGCGCCCGCGCCGGCCCCAGCGATGACGTAGCCGCCGCCGCCACCGCCGCCGTAACCGCTTTCCGGGAAGCCCCCGACGCCGCCGCCGTCCACGAAGAAGCCGTTCTGCACCGTCACCTCGCCCTCGCCGCGGCAGAGGGGCAGGGGCGGATGGCCATAGGGCAGGCGTTCGTTCAGATGCCGGCAGTCGCGGACGGCGCCCCAGCCGTCGCGGTGGTCGAACGAGGACCAACTCCAGGCGCCGGCGCTTTCCTCGCTGTGGCTGTAGCTGGACGAAAAGCCATGGCGCTCGCGCAGCGGGTAGGGCGAGCGATAGGCCTCGGCCTCCGCCCCGCTCAGGTAGCCATAGTGGCCGCCCGACGCCTGGTAGCCTTCCTCGCGATAGCCGCCGGCCTGGTACGACTCCTCCCGGTAGCGCGCCGAAGCCTGGTAGCTGGAACCGCTATGGCTGGCGGCCTCATAGCCGCCCTGATCGTACTCGCCCCGACCGTAAGCGCCCCGTGCATAAGCGCTCTGTCCATAGGCGCCCTGGTCGTAACCACCTTCGGCATATTGGCGATCGCCGCGCGCTTCCTCGTAGCCGCCGCCAGATTGACGGACCACCACGGCGCGGACGTGGCGCTCCGAATGTCCCTGGCGGGCGTGATGTTGGCCGACGGCGCGGTGGTGGGCGCCGGCGACCTTGCAGTCGCAGGCCATGGCCGAGCTCGAGGCGGCGACCGCCGCGGCGGCGATCAGGATCTTGGCGAGGGTCATCAGGGCGCACTCCGGGACGCTGTCAGCCGCAAGCCTAGTCCCCGTGGGCGAGCGCGGCGACCGGGCGCCCCTCAGAGGCGAGCGGATTCCCCTCTGGCCGGGCGCCTTAACCCTAACGGCGGCGCGGCGACCCGGGCCGCCCTAGAAGTCGACCGCGACGCCCTTGCGCTCCCAGTCGCCGTAGCGCGTGGGTTCGGGGCCGGCCGGGCCGCCCTGTTCGCCGCTCGCCGGCTCGGACGCGGCTTCGGCGGCGCGGCGGGCCGCGGCTTCCTCCAGCGCCCGCCGGGCGGCGGCGGAGAGGGGCTTGCCGGGGGCGGCGCCAGGGGGAAGATCGTCGCTCATGATGGATCCAAACCTAGGCGCTCGGCGCCGGCGGCGCCAGATGCGGAGTCGGCCGCGCCCCTTGCCCGACGGCGCGGAAGCGGGCAGGGGTCGCCGGTGACCGATCGACCGAAATCCTCCACCCGTCCTTCCCGATCCAGGACGGCGCCCGCCAAACCCGCCAAGCCCGCGGAGTCGGCGCCCGACAAGGCCCTGGCCGCCCGCGCCGCCGCCGTGGACATCCTGGACGCGGCCCTGGCCCGTCGCGGCGGGCTGGACGAGGCGTTGAACGCCGGGGCGGCCGGCCGGCTCGGCCCCCTCGACCGCGCCTTCGCCCGGGCTCTGGTGATGGCGACGCTGCGCCACCTTGGCCCCATCGACCGGGCCCTGGACGGGCGGCTGTCGCGCGATCCCGGCGGCAAGGTGCGCAACCTACTGCGCCTGGGCGCGGCCCAGGCGTTCTGGCTCGACACCCCCGACTTCGCCGCCGTCGACACCACCGTCAGCCTGGCGCCGGAGCGGATGCGCGGCCTGGTCAACGCCGTGCTGCGCGGCCTGCTGCGCGACGGGCCGCCGCCCGAGGATCCCGAGAGCCTGGCCCCGGCCTGGCTGCTGGCCCGCTGGCGCGCGGCCTTCGGCGAGGCCGAAGCCCTGGCGGTCGCCGCCCTGATCGCCGCCGAACCCGCCACCGACCTGACCCCGCGCGGCCAGGCCGACCCGGCGATGGTCGAGGGCCTGGAGGCCGTCGCGTTGCCCGGCGGCTCGCTGCGCACCGAAAAGCGCGGCGACATCACCCTGTGGCCGGGCTTCGCGGACGGCGCCTGGTGGGTGCAGGACGCGGCCGCCGCCATCCCGGCCCGGTTGCTGGGGGTCGAGCCTGGCCAGAGCGCCGTTGACCTCTGCGCCGCGCCCGGTGGCAAGACCTTCCAGCTGGCCGACGCCGGCGCCGTCGTCACCGCCCTCGACCGGTCGGCCGGGCGATTGCGACGGGTGCGCGACGGCCTGGCGCGCATGGGCCTGACCGCCGAGGTAATGAGCGCCGACGCCGCCGACTGGAACGATGCGCGCCGCTTCGACGCCGTGCTGCTGGATGCCCCCTGTTCGGCTACCGGCACCTTCCGCCGCCAGCCCGACGTGCTGTGGAACGCCCGCCCCGCCGATATCGCCCGCCTGGCCCAGAGCCAGTCCCGCCTGCTGGACGCCGCCGCCGCCCGCACCGCGCCGGGGGGCCGGCTGGTCTACAGCGTCTGCTCGCTGGAGCCGGAGGAGGGCGAGGCCCAGGTCGCCGCCTTCCTGGCCCGCCACGGCGACTTCGCCCTGGAGCCCATCGCCGCGGGGGAGGGCGGCTCGCCGGCCGCCAGCCTGACCGCCAACGGATGCCTGCGCATCCTGCCCCACCATATCGAGGGCGGGCTGGACGGCTTCTTCATCGCCCGCTTCCGGCGTGCGGCCTAGCAGCGTCTTCCGAACCCGCGCGGCTCAGGCTAAGTCGAACCCATGACCATCATCGCCCCCTCAATCCTGGCCGCCGACTTCGCCAAGCTGGGCGAGGAGGCGCGCGCGGTGGAGGCGGCCGGCGCCGACTGGCTGCACGTGGACGTCATGGACGGCCACTTCGTGCCCAACATCACGCTCGGGCCCGACATCGTGAAGGCCCTGCGCTCGCACGTCTCGATCCCCTTCGACGTCCACCTGATGATCGCGCCGGTCGATCCGTTCCTGGAGGCCTTCCGCGAGGCGGGCGCCGACATCATCAGCGTCCACCCGGAATCCGGGCCGCACCTCAATCGCACGCTCAAGCGCATCCGCGAGCTGGGGGCCAAGGCCGGGGTGGTGTTCAACCCCTCCACCCCGCCCGAGGTGATCGAGTGGATGATGGACGAGGTCGACCAGGTCCTGGTGATGTCGATCAACCCCGGCTTCGGCGGCCAGAGCTTCATGCGCTCGCAGCTGGCCAAGATCACGCGCCTGCGCGCCATGATCGACGCCACCGGCCGCGACATCCCGCTGGAGGTGGACGGCGGGGTCAATCCGGAGACGGCGCGGCTGTGCGTCGAGGCCGGCGCCACGGCCCTGGTGGCCGGCACGGCTGTGTTCAAGGGCGGCCCGTCCGCCTACGCCGACAACATCCGCGCCCTGCGCGGCCCATCGCCCGGCGGAGCCTGAGGTCAGGCATGGCGCGGACGCGGCCCTCCCCCGGCGCCGGCTCCGTCCCTTTCCTGCGCGCCCTCCTGGCCGCGCCGGCCCGGCGCGTGGCCGTGGAGTGGTCGGCGACCCCGTTCCACGCCCTGGCCCTGGCCGCCGGCCGACCCAGGGGCCTCGCCGCCAGGGCGCCCGATTTCCGGCCGCCTGACGCCGTCGAGGGCACGCGTATCCTGGCCGGCGACTGGCGGTTCGGCGGCGAGGCGCTGAACCTAGGGGCGGGCGCCGATCCCTGGAACCGGGCCAGCCCCAGCCGCGCCTTCGCCGCCTGGCAGCACGGCTTCACCTGGATGGCCGGCCTGCTGGCCTGCGGCGCGGAAGGCGCGCGCGAGGCCCTGCGCCTGACCCTGGCCTGGCGGCGGCTGTTCGCACGCTGGAACGCCTTCGCCTGGGAGGGCGAGGTGCTGCGCCATCGGGTGGTCAGCCTGGCGGCCGCCCTGCCCTCGCTGCTGGCGGTGGCGTCCGACGCCGAAGGCTCGGCCCTGCTGGGCGACCTGTCGCGCCAGGCGCGCCAGCTGATGGCGATCGGGGACGATCCCGGCCATGCCGCCGAACGCGCGTCGGCGGCGGCCATCGGCGCCGGCGTCCTGGCGGGGCCCGGGCCGGCGCGGCTTCGCGAACGGGCGCTGCGCCGGCTGGAGCGGCTGCTGCCGCACGCCGTGCTCGCCGACGGCGGCCACGCCTCGCGTTCGCCCGAGGCGGCGCTGGAGCTGTTGTTCGACCTGCTGACGCTGGACGAGATCCTGACCCAGCTCGGCCGGCCGCCGCCGGCGGAGGTGTCGCGCGCGGTGGACCGCCTGAGCGCCGCCGTCCGTTTCTTCACCCTGGCCGACGGGCGGCTGGCGAGCGCCCAGGGCGGGGCCGACGCGCCGCACGAGCGCATTCTGGCGGCCCTGGCCCACGACGATGATGCGCGAAGCGTCCCCGGACTGCTGCGCGAAAGCGGCTATCAGCGCCTTGAGGGCGGCGCGCTGCAGGTCATCGCCGACGCCGGCGAACCGGCCCAGGGCTGCTGGAGCGTCGCGGCCTGCGCCCAGCCGGCGGCCATCGAGGTGGTGGCCGGCGGCAAGCGGCTGATCACCGGCGCCGGCTGGTCGCCGGCGATGGGGCCGCAGCCGCCGTCGCGGCTCTCCAGCGCCGCCGCCTGCGTGACCCTGGATGACGCCTCGCCGGGCGCGCCCCTGGAAGGCCTGGCCGCCTGGAGCCTGGGGCCGCGCCTGGCCGGCGCGGACTGGCGCGTGACGCCCCGCCGCAGCGAGGGTGACGGCGTGGTGCTGGTGGAGATCAGCCATGACGCCTGGCTGGAGCGCCTGGGCGTGCGGGCCGAGCGCCGCCTGTATCTGGACGGCGCGGCCGAGGAGCTCCGCGGCGAGGATCGCTTCATGCCGACCAAGGCCTTGAAGGGTGACCGGCGGCGGTTCATCCCCTTTGTCATCCGTTTCCCCCTGCATCCCGACGCCCGCGCCTCGATCGCGGTGGACGGCAAGAGCGTGCTTCTGCGCCATGGCCACGATCCGGGCTGGTGGCTGCGCACGGACGCCGCCGAGATCAGCCTGGAGGCCGGCCTGCGCTGGAAGGATGGCGCGCCGAGGTCGGCCGAGCAGGTGCTGTTGTCGGGCCTGTTCCGCCTGGAGTCGGGCGGACGGGTGCGGTGGAAACTGGGCCGCGCCTGAGCCTCAGTGCTGGCGAGGCCCGCGCGCGGCCGCTGCGCTCTGCCGGCGGGTCTCTTCCTGGTCGTTGGAGGCGATACGGGACAGGCGGGCGAGGTGATACTTCACCGTCGACACCGACAGGCCGAGCCGCGCGGCGATCTGGTCGTTGGTGTCCCCGCAACGGACGCACATCAACACTTCCAGCGCGGTGATCTTGAGCCTGTCGCCGTTCAGCAGGTGGCAAGCCGCCCGCACCGCCGGCGACCGGCGGATCAGGCAGGCGGGGTCCCGGTTGCGCAAGGCGGTCGGCCGGTCGCATTGGGCGCAAAGCTGATCCGCCACCGGGCTGCTCCTCAAAAAACGCCACCGAGCGGCGCGTTTGGTCATGTTGATGTGACCTGAGCGCTACACAACGTAGGCCAATACCCAAGCTGGGTAGGGCGTCGTTGCGTCGCAGGCGCAACGGCCCCGCGTTGACCGCGCCGGACGGCGGGACTATCAAGCGGCCGTTCCGCGTGACTGGCGATCGAGGTGGGGCACCACCGGGGAGCGCGGAGTGCATGAGCCGCGCGCCTGGGCGATCACACCAAGCCAGGAGATCGCCTTGCCTTCCGCACCAGACTTCCCCGCCGCCGCCGACCGCGCGCCGGTTCGCCGCGCCCTGATTTCAGTCTCCGACAAGACCGGCCTGATCGACACCGCCAAGGCCCTCGCGGCCCTTGGCGTTGAGCTGGTCTCCACCGGCGGCACCCGCGCGGCCATCGCCGCGGCGGGCCTGGCCGTCAAGGACGTCTCGGACCTTACCGGCTTTCCCGAGATGATGGACGGGCGGGTCAAGACGCTGCACCCCATCGTCCACGGCGGCCTGCTGGGCGTGCGCGACGCGCCGGACCACGCCGCCGCCATGGCCGCCCACGGCATCGGCGGCATCGACCTGCTGTACGTGAATCTCTACCCCTTCGAGGCCACGGTGGCGAAGGGCGCGGGCTTCGACGAGTGCGTCGAGAACATCGACATCGGCGGCCCGGCCATGATCCGCTCGGCGGCCAAGAACCACCCCTACGTCGCCGTCTGCACCGCGCCCGAGGACATGGCCGAGGTGCTGGCCGCCCTGCAGGCCACCGGCGCCACCGACCTGGCCCTGCGCCGCGCCCTGGCCGCCCGCGCCTACGCCCGCACCGCCGCCTATGACGGGGCCATCTCGGCCTGGTTCTCGGGCCAGGTGGACGACGGCGCCTGGCCGGCCCGCAAGACCCTCTCCGGCGAGCTGCGCCAGACCATGCGCTATGGCGAGAACCCGCACCAGGCGGCCGCCTTCTATACCTTCCCGAACCCGCGCCGCGGCGTCGCCACCGCCCGCCAGCTTCAGGGCAAGGAGCTCAGCTTCAACAACATCAACGACACCGACGCGGCCCTGGAGCTGGCGGCGGAGTTCGATCCCGCGCAGGGCGCCGCGGTGGCCATCATCAAGCACGCCAACCCCTGCGGCGTGGCCGTCGCCGGCGACCTGATGACGGCCTACGAAAAGGCCCTGCAGTGCGACCCGGTGTCGGCCTATGGCGGCATCGTGGCCATGAACCGCCGCCTGGACGCGGCCACCGCCAAGGCCATGGTCAAGATCTTCTTCGAGGTGGTGATCGCGCCGGAGGCCGACGACGACGCCATCGCCGTCTTCAAGCGCCGCAAGGACCTGCGCCTGCTGCTCACCGACGGCCTGCCCGACCCGATGGCGCCCGGCGAGGTGTTCCGTTCGGTGGCCGGCGGTTTCCTGGTCCAGTCGCGCGACACCGCCCGCATCACGGCCGCGGACCTCAAGATCGTCACCAAGCGCCAGCCCACCGAGGCCGAGGTGCGCGACATGCTGTTCGCCTTCACCATCGCCAAGCACGTGAAGTCGAACGCCATCGTCTTCGCCAAGGACGGCCAGACCGGCGGCATCGGCGCTGGCCAGATGAACCGCCGCGATAGCGCGCGCATCGCCGCCCTGCGCGCTGGCGAGGCCGCCGAGGCCGCGGGCCTGCCGGAGAGCCTGGCCAAGGGCTCGGCCTGCGCGTCGGAAGCCTTCTTCCCCTTCGCCGACGGCCTGATCCAGGCGGTGGAGGCCGGCGCCACGGCGATCATCCAGCCGGGCGGCTCGATCCGCGACGACGAGGTGATCGCCGCCGCCGACGCCGCCGGGGTGACCATGGCCTTCACCGGCGTGCGGGTGTTCCGCCACTAGATCCGGCGGCGCGCCCTATCCATGAACAATCGGTAAGGTTCGCCCCCTGGTCGTCCGGCCGGCCTTGGGTCTAGAAATCCCAAGGCTGCCCGTTTTGGCGGGTTTTTCTTGGGGGTTTCAGGGATGAAGCGGCATTTTCTCGCGGCTGTCGCCGTGGCGGCGGTCATGGCGGCGTCCGGTCTGGCCCAGGCCGAAGTTCCGGCCCCGGCCGCGCATGCGGCGGCGGCCACGGTCGATCCTTCCACCCTGGAGGGCGGCTCCACCGTCGCGCCGCGCTACGGCGCCTGGGGGCTCGACCTGACCGGGCGGGACACCGCCGTCAGTGCGGGCGACAACTTCTATCGCTACGCCAACGGCCTGTGGGACGACCATGAGGTGATCCCGGCGGACAAGGTCCGCTATGGCAATTTCGACAAGCTGTCGGTGCTGTCGGAGAACCGCACCCGGGCCCTGATCGAGGCCGCCGCGGCGGGCAAGTCGAACGATCCCGATGCGGCCAAGATCGGCGCCGCGTACCGCGCCTTCATGGACGAAAAGCGGGTGGAGGCGCTGGACGCCAAGCCTATGCAGCGCGACCTGGCCGCCATCCGCGCCGCCCGCACCCGCGCCGCCCTGGCCGCCCTGATGGGCGACGGCGTGCACAACCTTCAGGCGGGCCTGTTCGGGCCGGGCATCAGCGCCGACGCCAAGGCGCCCACCCGCTACGCCGTCTCGATCGGCGCCGGCGGCCTGGGCCTGCCCGACCGGGACTACTATCTGCAACCCGCCTTCGCGGAGAAGAAGGCCAAGTACCAGGCCTATGTGGCGACCATGCTGAAGCTGATCGGCTGGGCGCACCCCGAGGCTTCCGCCAAGGCCATCGTCGACTACGAGACCAAGATCGCCGAGGCGAGCTGGAGCCGGGCCGAGCGGCGCGACCGCGACAAGACCTATAATCCGATGACCCTGGCCGAGCTGCAGTCGGCGGCCCCGGACTTCCCGTGGACGCCGTTCCTGAACCGGGCTGGCCTGAAGGGCGTCGGCCGCTTCATCGTACCCACCAACACCGCCGTGCCCAAGATCGCCAAGATCTACGCCGCCACGCCGGTGGCGACCCTGCAGGCCTGGCAGGCCTTCCACCTGGCCGACAACGCCGCGCCCTACCTCTCCAAGCGCTTCGTCGACGCGCGGTTCGCCTTCCGCAACCACGAGCTGGCCGGCCAGCCCGAACAGCAACCGCGCTGGAAGCGGGGCGTGGCCTTCGTCAACGGCGCCCTGGGCGAGTCCGTGGGGCGCCTGTACGTGGCCGAGTACTTCCCGCCCGAAGCCAAGGCCAAGGCCGAGGCCCTGGTCGGGGAGCTGAGGGCCGCCCTGGGCGCGCGTATCCAGCGCCTGGACTGGATGGGCCCCGAGACCAAGGCCCGGGCGCTGCAGAAGCTGGCCAAGTTCACGGTCAAGATCGGCTATCCGGTGAAGTGGCGCAGCTATGCGACCTACGCCGTCTCGCCCACCGACCTCTATGGCAACGCCCAGCGGGCCGCGGCCTATGACTGGAACTACGACCTGGCGCGCCTGAACCAGCCGGTCGACAAGCTGGAATGGGGCATGACGCCCCAGACGGTGAACGCCTACTACAACTACGCCAACAACGAGATCGTCTTCCCGGCCGCGATCCTGCAGCCGCCGTTCTTCGATCCCCAGGCCGACATGGCCGTGAACTATGGCGGCATCGGCGGCGTCATCGGCCACGAGATGACCCACGGCTTCGACGACCAGGGCCGCAAGTCCGACGGCGACGGGGTGCTGACCGACTGGTGGACGGCCGAGGACGCGGCCAAGTTCAAGGCCCAGGCCGACAAGCTGGGCGCGCAGTATTCGTCGTACCAGCCCGTGGACGGCTACCCGATCAACGGCGCCCTGACCATGGGCGAGAACATCGCCGACATGGGCGGCCTGCTGCTGGCGCTGGACGCCTATCATGCCTCCCTCAAGGGCCAGCCGGCGCCGGTGATCGACGGTCTGACGGGCGACCAGCGCGTGTTCCTGGCCTGGGCCCAGGTGTGGCGCCAGAAGCAGCGCCAGGAGGCGGCCATCCAGCAGACCAAGGTCGACCCGCACTCGGCCGCCCAGTTCCGGGTGATCGGACCGGTGCGCAACAACGACGCCTGGTACGAAGCCTTCGGGGTCAAGCCCGGCGACAAATACTACCTGCCGCCGGAACAGCGGGTCCGCATCTGGTAGCCGTTCTCCCTGAGCCTTCGGCGGGGTGGAATTTGCCTCGCCGACTCCGTTTCGCCCGGTTTGGACCCCCCTGAATCTCCGTAATTAACGGTGAACGGTTCATCC
>JAFEEA010000153.1 GCA_018241335.1 Pseudomonadota bacterium | reverse complement strand
ACGTCCTCGACCGGGTCCCAGGTGGCGGTGGTCAGGAAGCCGAAGCCGAACTTGGCGAAGGCGGGCCAGCCGCCGATGGCCAGGGAGACGAGCACCCCGCCCAAGGCCGCCAGCAGCATGGTGGCGGCTGAGAAACAGAGGATCTCGAAGCCGCGTTCGAAGGCGGCCCCTCTGGGAGACGCGCGGCGCGGGGCGACGGGGGCGGCGGTGTCGAGGGCGGCTTGGGTCATGATGGCTCAGCGTCGTCCTGGGGTTCACTAGCATGCCCGGCGCGTCGGCGCCGACAGTCGTTCTCCCCTAACCCGCCCGGGGCCAGGGGAGAACAAGTAGTCTGCTTACGGATAGACCGGCTTGCCGTTCGGACCCTTGATGGTGGACCAGGACTTGCGGATCAGCGCCTTCACGCTGTCCGGCAGCGGCACGTAGTCGAGCTGCGTGGCGGCCGGGTTGCCGTTCTTGTAGGCCCAGTCATAGAAGGCCAGGACGTCGTGCGCGGCCTGGGCGTTCGTCTGCTGCTTGTGCATCAGGATGAACGTCGCGCCGGTGATCGGCCAGGAAGTGGCGCCCGGCTGGTCGAGCAGGAGCAGATAGAACCCCGGGGCGGCGTTCCACTTGGCGCCGGCCGCGGCGGCGGCGAAGTTGGCGGCGGTCGGAGCCACCCACTTGCCCGCCTTATTCTGCATCAGGGCGTAGGCCATGTGGTTCTGCTTGGCGTAGGCGTATTCCACGTAGCCGATCGAGCCGTTGGTCTGCTTGACGAAGGCGGCGACGCCGTCGTTGCCCTTGCCGCCGATGCCCGTCGGCCAGTTGACCGCGTCATTGGCGCCAACTTCGCTGGCCCACTTGGGCGCCTGAAGTGAGAGGTAGGAGGTGTAGAGGAAGGTGGTGCCCGAGCCGTCCGAGCGGTGAACCACCGTGATCGGCAGGTTCGGCAGCTTCAGGCCCTTGTTGTAGCTGGCCAGGATCGGATTGTTCCAGTTGGTGATCACGCCGCGGTAGATGTCGGCCAGCAGGGGGCCGGTCAGGTGCAGCTGGCCCGGCGCGACACCCGGGATGTTGACCACCGGCACGACGCCGCCGATCACGGTCGGGAACTGCTGCAGGCCGTTGGCGTCCAGCACGTCGGCCTTGAGCGGCTTGTCGGAAGCGCCGAAATCGACGGTCTTGGCTTCGATCTGCTTGATGCCGCCACCGGAGCCGATGGCCTGGTAGTTCAGGGCGTTGCCCGTCGCCGCCTTATAGGCCTCGGCCCACTTGGCGTAGACCGGGGCGGGGAAGGTGGCGCCCGCCCCCGAGATGCTGGCGGCGATGGCGACCGTGCAGGCCGCCGCCGCCGTGACGCCGATCGCGGCGCCGATGATTTTCTTGAGCATGGCTTTCTCCAATGGAGCGCCCCATCCATTGTCGCTCCTGAGCCGCTGCTCTACTCACGCACCTTGAAAGTTTAGTGACAGTTCATCTGTCGGTTTTGTGACAGTTTCTTCACATGAGTTCGGGGTGTTGCTCGAACAGCACTGTATTAAATCTGTTACATAAACTTCAGTTGCCCGTCACAGTCGGCGACTAGTGAGGCCCCTATCGAGAGTCGTGAACGCCCAAGGGCGCCGACGCGAAGGCAAGAGGGGATTCCAATGCAATATAATGTGCAGGCGCAAACGCGCCGCCTGGCGCGCGGCGCCGCCACCGCCATGCTGATGAGCGGTGTCGCCGCCCTGGCCCTGGCCGCGCCGACGGCCGCGGCCGCCAAGGCCCGGCGCCACCACGCCGCGCCGGCCGCGCCGAGCGCCAGCAAGGCCGAACTCGACGAACTGCGCGCCGAAGTGCAGGACCTGAAGGCGTGGAAGGACGCCCAGGCCGCCGCCCAGGCCCAGACCCAGAACGACCTGGCCGCCGCCCGCCAGGCCGCCGCCGACGCCAACGCCCGCGCCGAACACGCCGAGGCCCAGGTTCAGGCTCAGATCCAGACCATCCCCGGCACGGTCCAGGGCGAGGTCAAGAGCCAGGTCGCCCACGCCATCCCGCCGCGCGGCTGGGAGGGCTCGACCAGCATCAGCGGCCGGATGTACTACGACATCACCAATCTCAATCAGAAGAGCAACGGTGTGCCGCAGGCGTCGAACGGCACCAACTTCGACATCAAGCGGTTCTATGTGGGCGTCGACCACAAGTTCAACGACATGTTCTCGGCGAACATCACGACCGATTTCAACTATCAGTCCAGCATCGGCCAGTCGTCGATCTACATCAAGAAGGCCTACCTGCAGGCCAAGTTCAGCGACGCGCTGATCGTGCGGGCCGGCTCGGCCGACCTGCCGTGGGTGCCCTTCATGGAAGACCAGTACGGCAACCGCTACATCGAGAACGTGATCGTCGACCGCGACAAGTTCGGCACCTCGGCCGACTGGGGCGTGCACGCCCTCGGCAAGTTCGGCGACCACGGGATGTTCAACTACCAGGTCTCGGTGATCAACGGCGGCGGCTACAAGGCCTCGTCCACCGGCGCCGGCTCCACCCGCACGCACAGCGTCGACGTGGAAGGCCGCTTCAACGTCAACATCCAGCACTTCACCGTCGCGGTCGGCGGCTACACCGGCAAGCTCGGCAAGGACGTGGTCGGGTCCAGCACCCGCAACGCCACCCGCTTCGACGCCGCGGCGATCTACAACGACGGCCGCATCCGCCTGGGCGGTGAGTACTTCAAGGCCTGGAACTACTACGGCAACGCCGTCCTGAACGCGAACCCCAAGGACGAGGCCGAGGGCTACTCGCTGTTCGGTTCGTACAACGTCACCAAGCAGATCGCCGTGTTCGGCCGGTACGACTGGGTCAACCCGCGCCAGCTGACGACGCCGACGGGCCGCGACAACTACTTCAACGTCGGCATCTCGTACGAGCCGACCAAGATCGTCGACTTCGCCCTCGTCTATAAGCGCGACAAGATCGACAACCTGAACCTCAGCACGTCGAACGGCACCATCGGCTCCACTCTGGGCCACAATGGGACCTACGACGAAGTCGGCCTCTGGGGCCAACTGCGCTGGTAGCCTGAACTGCATCTGCGTCGCCGGGGCCGGCCTTCGCCGGTACCTGACGAACCTACCCCGGCGACGCGCGTTTACCTGACCGGGCGGACGGACCTCCCCCCTACCGTCCCCGCAACTCCGCCCGGCGCGACTCGCGTCGGGCGGTTTTCTGTTTCGGGGCGTAGGCGCCGCGCCGGCGGCCTTGCGTCGGAAATCGAGTGGGTTTCGGCGTGATCTGGCGCTCCAGGCGGCAATCCGAGCCGACGAGAGCCTGAATTTGGCGAAAATTGATCCCTTGAGACGGGTGGACCTTGCGCCCGGCCCGGCGCATGAGACGGCCCATGACCGCCGCGTCCCTCGACTCCCCGCCTCAATCCGACCACCAGCGCCTGGCCATGGCGGCCCTGATCTTCGGCGCGCTGGCGATCGGCGCGGCGCCGATCTTCGTGCGGCTGTCGCAGACGGGCCCGGCGGCGACAGGCTTCTGGCGCCTGGTCTTCGCCCTTCCGATCCTGATCGCCCTGAGCGTCCGGCGCGAAGGGGGGATGGGACGGGCCTCCGCCGCCAACCTTACGGCCGGCCTGATGTTCGCCCTGGACCTGGCCTGCTGGCACTACGGCATCCGCTTCACCAGCGTCGCCAACGCCACGGTCCTGCCGAACCTCACCCCGGTGCTGGTCACCCTGGCCGCCTGGTTCCTGTTCAAGGAAAAGCCGCGCGGCGTCTTCCTGGTCGGCCTGGCGGTCGCCGTGGCCGGGGCGGTGGTCATGGCCCTCGCCAACGCCGGCGTCGGGGCGGTGGGAACGCGGCCGCACCTGGGCGACGCCCTCTCGATCTCCACGGCCGTCTGGTACGGCCTCTACTTCGTCGCCGTCCGCCAGGCGCGGGCCAGCCAGTCGGCGACCCGGGTGATGGCCTGGTCCAGCCTCGCCGGCGCGCCCGTGCTGCTGATCGTGGCGCTGGTCCTGGGCGAGCGGATCATCCCCGCCGACCCCATGCTGTGGGGGCCGCTGGCCGCCCTGGGCCTGGTCCATGTCCTGGGCCAAGGCTCCATCGCCTGGGCCCTGGGGCGCCTGCCCACCGCCACCGCGGCGCTGGTGGTGCTGGTCCAGCCGGTGGCCGCGGCGCTACTGGCCTACGCCGTGTTCGGCGAGGCCATGACACCGATCCAGACCCTGGGCGGCGGGCTTGCGCTGGCCGGCGTCGTCATCGCGCAGTGGAAGGGCAGGGCGGCGCCCACCGAAGCCGCCGACTCCTAGTCAGGCGCGCGCAGTCCCCGCATCAGCGCCCCCAGTGTGGTGCGGCGCAGGGTCTCGAAGTCGTGGTCCCTGGGAAGGCGGCCGGCGAGCCGCAGGACGATCAGGCCGTGGATCGCGGCCCAGAAGACATAGCCGAGCAGCTCCGGATCGCCCGCCAGGACGCCGGCCTCGACCATCTCGTGCACATATCTGCTCATCCCCAGGCGCGCCTGCTGCGACGCCTCGACGAGGTCCGGGTAGCGGGCGTCGTCCGGCTGGCTGAGGTCGAACATCAGCCGGTACTCGGCCGGGTTCTCGTCGGCGAAGCGGACGTAGGCCTCACCGATGTCGCGGGCGCGGCGCCGGTCGCCGGCGGCCACCGATTCCAGCGCCTCGGCCAGGCGACGGAAGCCCCGGGCGCGGATGGCGGCCAGCAGGTCGTCCTTGGTCTCGAAGTAGCGATAGGGGGCCATCGGGCTGCAGCCGGCCTGCGCCGCCAGGGCGCGCATGGAAAAGCCGGCCTCGCCCTCGGCGACGAACAGGCGCGCGGCCACGCGGCACAGCCGCTCGCGCTCGGCCTCGCGGTCCTCGGGCGATCTCGCCCGCGTCTTTCGGACTTCAGTCTCGGTCATGAGTCCTCTGGGACCCTGCGGCGAAATCGATGTTTACAGTGTACGCTTAGCATGGCTAGATGGTTCCAGAAACGCATTTCGCCGACCGCTTTGCCAAGCATCCATTGAGAGGAAACCTGCCGTGGCCCTTCCCCCCGTCCTGCGTGACCGCCTGCGCCTGCCGGCCATCGCCTCGCCGCTGTTCATCGTTTCGGGCCCCGAGCTGGTCATCGCCCAGTGCAAGGCGGGCATCGTGGGGTCGTTCCCGTCGCTGAACGCCCGGCCGATTTCTCAGCTCGACGAGTGGCTGGCCCGCATCACCGAGGAACTGGCCGCCTGGGACAAGGCGCACCCGGAAGCCCCGTCCGCGCCCTTCGCCGTCAACCAGATCGTCCACAAGACCAACAACCGCCTCGAGGAGGATGTCGCCCTCTGCGCCAAGTACAAGGTTCCGGTGGTGATCACCTCGCTCGGCGCCCGCGAGGACGTCAACCAGGCGGTGCACGGCTGGGGCGGCGTGGTTCTGCACGACGTCATCAACTCCGGATTCGCCCGCAAGGCCATCGAGAAGGGCGCCGACGGCCTCATCCCGGTGGCGGCCGGCGCCGGCGGCCACGCCGGCCGGCTGTCGCCCTTCGCCCTGATCCACGAGCTGCGCGAGTGGTTCGACGGCCCGATCGCGCTCTCGGGCGCCATCTCCAACGGCTGGGCGATCCTGGCCGCCCAGGCGATGGGCGCGGACCTGGCCTATATCGGCTCGGCCTTCATCGCCACCCAGGAGGCCAACGCCGTCCAGGGCTACAAGGACATGATCGTCGAGAGCTCCGGCGAGGACATCATCTACTCCAACCTGTTCACCGGCGTGCACGGCAACTACCTGCGCCCCAGCGTCGAACGGGCCGGACTGGACCCCGACAACCTGCCCACCGCCGACCCGTCCAAGATGAACTTCGGCTCCGGCGGCAACACCGAGGCCAAGGCCTGGAAGGACATCTGGGGCTGCGGCCAGGGCATCGGCGCCATCAAGGACATTCCCACCGCTGGCGAACTGGTCGCCCGCCTGTCGGCGGAGTACGAGCAGGCCAAGCGCGAACTCGCCGCCAAGACCGCCTTCACCGCCGGCCAGCCCCTGGCCTTCGCGGCGGAGTAGGGCGGGGCGGCCTCTGCGCCAATCACGCAGGTTCCGACGGCCGGCCCTCTCCTCGATCGCGGATCGGGGAGAGGGCGAGGCCAAGGGGTGGATTTTGCCCCGCCGCGTGGGTTTCGCCCGGTTTGGAGCCCCCTGAATCTCCGTAGTTAACGGTGAACGGTTCATCCTGGTTTGGAAGAATCTTGCGCTCCGAGACAATTACGGTTTAGGTAAGAACAAAGAGTGAACATTTGCGCGAAAGTCGAGGCGTGGCGAGACGCAGGCGCGGCGTTGTCCGCTGACGCCAGGGCCCCCGCGCGCCCACGCCGCACCCTCGGGGGTTGATCCGGACGCGGAACGAGAAGATAGTTAGGCATCCTAACTATCGGACTCGCCGCCCGAGGACTGCGAACCATGAATGCGCCGGCCGCCGCCGCTCTCGACATCGTAGACCTCGCCGAAGTCCTACGCCCAGCGTTGCTGCGCACGTCGCGCGCCCTGCGCCGCGAGGCCCAGAGGGCGGGGGTCTCGGCGCTGGACGCCCAGATCCTGGGCGCGGTGAAGAAGAATCCCGGCATCGGCGTCAGCGCCTTGGCCGACCGCGAGCAGATGACCCGCCCGTCGATGTCGAGTCATGTGAAGCGGCTCGAAGCGTCCGGCTGGCTGGGCCGCGACGAGGCCTCGCAGGACGACCGCCGCCGGGTGGGCATCCGCCTGACGCCCAAGGGCCTGAAGGCCCTCGACGCCATCCGGCGCCGCCGCAACGACTGGCTGGCGGCCCGCCTTTCCCTGCTGACGCCCGAGGCCCGCGCCGCGCTTGCCGCCGCCGCCGAACCCCTGGCCAGGCTCGCGGGGGACCGCTGATGGACGACGCCCCCCTGGCCCGGCGCGCCTCGAGCGACGCCGACAATCTGATCGAGACGCCTTTCGTGAGCGATCTCGCCGTCCAGGCCGACGGCGAGGACCTGGGCGTCACCACCCTGGTCGAAGAGCCGCCGCGCGAGTTCCTGGGTGAGGCCGAGCCCGAGACCGCCGAGGAGGCCGCCGAGCCCTTCAGCTCCCTGGTGCCAGCCATCATCGGCGGCGCCCTGGTGATGCAGACCCTCAACGCCACGGTGATCAACAACGCCCTGCCCACCATGGCCAGGGCGCTGCACGAGAACCCGGTCAACCTCAACACGGCGGTGACGGTCTATCTGCTGGCCTCGGCGGTCTGCCTGCCGATCAGCGGCTGGGCGGCCGACAAGTTCGGCGCCAAGCGGATGTTCCTGCTGGCCATTGTCGCCTACGCCCTGTCCTGCGCGGCTTGCGGGGTGGCCCAGAACCTGACCGAGCTGCTGATCGCGCGGCTGTGCGAAGGCGCCGCGGGGGCCTTGCTTGGCCCGGTGGGGCGGCTGGTGCTGTTGCGATCGACGCCCAAGCACAACCTGGTGCGGGCGATGTCGGTGCTGACCATGCCGGCGCTGCTGGGGCCGGTGCTGGGGCCGCCGATCGGCGGCTTCATCGTCACCTATGGGTCGTGGCGATGGATCTTCTTCTTCAACATCCCGATCGCCATCCTGGGCCTGTTCCTGGTCAATCGCTTCATCCAGGACGTCAAGGAGGAGGCGGCCGCGCCCCTGGACTGGCCAGGCCTGGTCCTGACCGGCGTCGGCATGGCGGGCCTCGTCTACGGGTTCGAGAACCTGGGCCGCGGCGCGCTGCCGCCGACCCTGGTGGCCGGGATGATGACCATCGGCGCCCTCTGCCTGGCGCTCTACGTCTGGCATGCCCGGCGAACGCCCAACGCCATTCTCGACCTCGGGCTCCTGCGGAACCGCACCTTCACCGCCTCGGTGGTGGGCGGCGCCTTCATGCGTATGGGCATGGGCGCCTCGCCCTTCCTGCTGGCCCTGCTGCTGCAGATCGCCTTTGGCCTGTCAGCGCTGCAGGCGGGCCTGATGACCTTCGCCAGCGCCGCGGCGGCCCTGGTGATGAAGACGGCCGCACCGCCGATCCTGCGCCGGTTCGGATTCAAGACCGTGCTGTCGGTGAATGCGGTGATCGTGGCCCTGACCTTCATGGGCTACGCCCTGTTCACCCCGGCGACGCCGCACTGGATGATCTATGCGATCCTGCTGGCCGGCGGGTTCTTCCGCTCGCTGCAGTTCACCAGCCTCAACGGCCTGGCCTTCGCGGACGTCGACCGGGCCCAGATGAGTCGCGCCTCGACCATGTCGACCATGGGCCAGCAACTGTCCCAGACCATGGGCGTGGCCCTGGCCGCGACGCTGCTGCACCTGTCGTTGGCGCATTCAAAGGCGCACCACCTGACGGCAGCGCTGATCACACCGACCTTCCTCGCTATCGGCGGCGTGGCCCTGATCTCGGCCCTGTTCTTCGTCACCCTGCCCAAGGGCGCCGGCGAGGGCCTGCACGGCGCGCCGCAGGGCGGGCGTGTGCGGGCGGCCTAGCTTTCCGCCAGTTCCGTCTCCACCCGCGCGCCGCCGACCAGGGTCTTGTGGACGGGGCAGCGGTCGGCGATCTCGAGCAGGCGCTGGGTCTGGTCGGCGTCGAGGGGGCCGTGGAAGGTGATCTTGCGGTGGAAGCGGTCGGGCGGGGTCTGGCCCTCGTCCTTGAAGTGCTCGACGGCCACGTCCACGTGGGCCAGGGGCCAGCCCTTGCGGTCGGCGTAGGAGCGCACCGTCAGGGCCGTGCAGGCGGCGAGGCCCGACGACAGCAGGGTGTGGGGCGAGGGGCCCATCTCCGTGCCGTTGTTGGCGTAGGGCTCGTCGGCGACGATCGCCGCGCCTCCGGCCAGCACCTGGCCGCGCAGGGGACCGGGGCCGGAGTCGCGGGCGCGGGCCTCGTCGGCCGGCTGGGGCGCCGGCTCGGGCGCGGCCACCGCCACCGCCGCGCAGATGGCGGCGAACACTTGGCTCATGCCCTCCAGGACCGGGAAGTCCGGACCGTCGAGGCCGTGCTGGTAGGCCACCGCGTGGGGCTCGCGATAGGTGACCCAGACGGCGCCCTCGTCGTCCTCCCAGACCAGGGCCCTCAGCGGCAGGTCGAGGCCGGTCATGCGGTTTGCGGCCATCAGCGGCGTGCCACCTCTGGGGTTGCCGAAGACCAGCACCACGGTGGGCGGCAGGCTCTGGCCGAAGGCCTTGGCGCCGGCGGCGTGGTCGACGCGGCCGAACAGGATCAGCTCCTTGGCCGCCAGCACCCCCTCGACCAGGGCGACGGTTCCCGCGAAGCTGTTGGCGCTCCTGACCGTGACCAGACCTTCTTCCGCCATGCCGCCGCTCCCTTTCATCGTCTTGGTCGTCCATCCTTAGGGTGCGCCGTTGGCGCGCACTTGTCTTAAACCGCTTCACGCGCGTCTGAACGGCGATAAGATAGGTCATCGGCCGCCAAGAGCCGACCCAGTCATCGTCAGGAGGACCGCCATGGACGCCCGCCTTCGCTATACCCGCGACGAGATCATGAGCAGCCATGACTATGTCCGCCCGCATGAGGCGGCGGGCTATCGGCTGCATGGCGGTTTCACGGCGGACGGAGCCTATGTGTCGCCGCGCACGCGCCTGCGCTGGCCGGCGGTGAAGGCCTGGGGCGAGGCCCTGCAGGCGCGCGGCTGGCCCCTGATCGACGCCACGGGCGCGCTGTTGAAGCGCGAGGGCTATCCGACGTTCGAGCAGCAGAAGCTGCTGCTCAAGGAAGGCTTCGGCCAGCCGCTGTGGAA
>JAFEEA010000152.1 GCA_018241335.1 Pseudomonadota bacterium | reverse complement strand
CCAGTTCGCGCGGCGGTTGTCGCCCGGGTCGGCGTGGCCGATCCAGATGTCCAGCGACCCGTCGGCGTTGGTCTTCAGGCCCGGCGTGCGGTCGCCGATGGCGAAGCGGTCCAGGGGATTCTCGGCGAAGAAGAACTGGCCGTCGTCGGTGGCCTCGTAGAGGCTGAGCGACCAGAAGGAATTGACCGGCAGGGGCTCCCCGGCCGGGAAGGTCAGCCGCCAGGCCTCGTTCCCGTCGAAGAGGTCGCGCGGCAGCGGCCCCTGGGCGCGCATGTACATCGCCTCCACCGGCGGCAGGGCGGCCAGGCCCGACAAGGCCACGGCGGCGCGGTAGACATAGTCCTGGCCGAAGTCGCCCAGGCGGGCGTTGGGATAGGACCAGCCGTCCACGTAGTCGGCGCCGCCCAGGCCGCCCTTGCGCGACTGCCGGCGAGCCTCGGCCACGCCGGCCTCGATGGCCTGGGCCTCGGCGGCCGAGAACCGGGTGGGGTCGAAGTCGGCGAGGCCCAGCGGGGCCATCACCTCCAGGATCGCCCGGTCGGTGACCGGCGGCGGGTTGTCGGCCATCAGGCGCGCCGCGCCGGCGAAATAATCCTGCCAGGGCGCCGCCCGGTTCGCCACCGCCTCAGGCGGCTCGACCGCCGGCCCCTGCATGGAGACGCCGTGCTGCACCGCCTTGGCCGCATCGACGTCATGCGGGCCGTCCACCAGGATGCGGGCCAGGGCCCAGACGTGGCGGGTGGGCGAGCGGACCACGTTCGGTCCCTCGGCCGCCTCGTTCGGCCCGACCAGGGTGAAGGTTCCGCCCCCACCGCCGGTGGTGCGCGTGCCCAGGATCGCGAAGTTGTTGGTGTAGGCGTCCATCAGCGCCAACGACAGGTAACGGTCCCCGGACGGCGGCAGGGTGATGTTCACCGGCCCCTGCGACAGGTCCACCTGGGCGGTCGAATAGAAGGTGTCGTTGTTGGGCGTGGTCACCGCGCGCGAGGTGTGGTTGGCCAGGTTGCGCATGTGGCCGAAGACATTGATGCGCGAGCCCACAGATAGGCCCCGCTGGCGGGTCTGGGCGATCTCCACCAGCGGCAGCACATAGAGCCAGGCCGCCGCGGCAGCCGCCTTCAGATCCTCGAGCCCCGCGTCCGCCATGTCTGGTCCTCCCCTGCCGTTGGCCGCCGTAAACCACAGTTCACGCGGCCCGTCGCCCTATCCGGCGCTAGGCGGGGGAAGGGACTTCAGGAAGGCGCCGAGGTCGGCGGCGGAGCGGTCCGGAATCTGCTCCATGGGCACGTGGCCGACGCCGGGATAGGTGACCAGCCGCGCGCCCGGGATCGCCTTGGCGAAAGCCTCGCCATCGCCCACCGGGATCAGGGCGTCGGCCTGGCCGTGCATGACCAGGGTCGGAACGTGGATCTGGGCGAAGGTCGCCGGGGTGATGGCGCGGCCGGTGCGCTGGCGCCCCGCCAGGATCAGGTCGCGATGGCCCGGCGCGCGCGACAGCTCCACGTAGCGGTCGACCAGGGCGGGCGTGACCAGGGCCGGGTCGACATAGGCCGACTTCAGCCCCTTCTCGGCCAGGACGTGGGTGTCGATGTTGCGGATCAGGGCCCGGCCCACGGGGTTGCCCAGCAGGGCGAAGATCAGCGGCGGCGGCCCGTCGCGGCGCGTGGGCCTCGGCCAGCCCGCGGCGTCCACCAGCACCAGGGCGCGCACGTCCTCCGGGTGGCGCAGGGCCAGGTTCCAGGCCACGCCCCCGCCCATGGAATTGCCGCCGATCACGAACCGGCCGGCGCCCAGCCGCCGCGCCACCGTGTCGACCAGGTCGGCGTTGGCGTCGGGCGAGATCTGGTAGGTCGTCGGCGCCCGCGTCAGGCCGTGCCCCGGCAGGTCCAGGGTGATAATGCGGTAGTCGCCGCCCAGCCGCTGGACCCACGGCTCCCAGGCGTGCAGCGAGGCGGAGAAGCCATGCACCAGCACGATGGTCGGCCCATCCCGCCGGCCCTGGTCGCGATAGTGCACGTGCAGCCCGCCGGGCAGGTCCATCCAGCGCGACTGGGCGTTGGCGTACTTGGCCTCGAGCTTCGGCCAGGGAATGTCCGGCCGCTGCAGCGCCAGCCATCCCACCGCCAGGACCACGATCACTGTCCCCAGGCCCCAGCCCAGGACGCGCAGCAGCTTCCGCATCGTTGCTCCCCCTTTTTTCGCACGCTCCTATGCGGCGGCCGAACTGGCAACCCCGGCTTGGCTTCGGCCGCGCCGCTCCACTAGGGTTGCAGCCGAGGTTCGAAGGGGGACGGCATGGGCATCGCAAAGCGTATGGGGTTCGCCGCCGTGGCGGCCGTCATGATTCTGTCGGCGGCGGCCCTGCCGGCCCGCGCGTTGGCGGCGCCGGCCCCCTTCGACGCCGCGGTGGCGGGGCTGGAGCACAAGGCAGGCCTCGTCGACGTCTACCTGGACCGCAAGGGCGGGCGGGTGCTTCTGGCGCTGAAGCCGGGCGGCGGCGAGGGCTACTACGGCCGCTTCCTCTACCAGGCCTATCTGCGCGCGGGCCTGGGGGCCGCGCCGGTCGGGCTGGACCGCTCCGACGCCGGCGCCGCCACCCAGGTGCTGGCCTTCCAGCGCTCGGGCGGGCGGCTCTACGCCAACCTGGAGAACTACGCCTTCCGCGCCGACCACGGCTCGGCCGACGAGGCCCAGGCGGTGCGCGACTCCTTCGCCAGCTCCACCATCTGGTCCGGGGAGATCGCCGCCGAGGGACCGGACGGCGTGGTGCTGGTCGACATTTCCAGCTTCCTGGTGCGCGACAACTTCGGCGTGGCCGACACCCTCAAGGCCGCCGGCCAGGGCGCCTTCCACGTCGACAAGGACCTCAGCCACCCGGACGTCGGCGAGACCCAGGCCTTTCCCGAGAACCTGGAATTCGAGGCACACCAGACCTTCGTCAGCGACGAGCCGGGGGCCGAGGTCGCCGGCATCGCCCCCGCCGCGCACGACGCCACCCTGGTCGAGCACCATTCGCTGATCAAGCTGCCCGAGCCCGGGTACACGCCGCGCCTGGCCGACCCGCGCACGGGCGCCATCGCCAGCGTGGTCGCCGACTTCTCCGCGCCCCTGGACAAGCCCCTGGTGATCCGCCTGGCGCATCGCTTCCGGCTGGAGAAGATCGATCCGGCCGCCCCGCGCTCGAAGGTCAAGAAGCCCATCGTCTTCTACGTCGACCGCGCCGCGCCCGAGCCGATCCGCTCGGCCCTGGTGGAGGGCGCCGCCTGGTGGGCCCAGGCCTTCGACGCCGCCGGCTTCGTCGACGCCTTCAAGGTGGAGGTCCTGCCCGAGGGGGTCAGCCCCCTCGACGCCCGCTACAACGTCATCAACTGGGTGCACCGCCAGACGCGCGGCTGGTCCCTGGGCGAGAACATCATCGACCCGCGCACCGGCGAGATCGTCAAGGGCGTGGTGCTGCTGGGCTCGCAACGAGTGCGCCAGGACCGGCTTATCTTCGAGGGCCTGGCCGGCGCCGACCGCACCGGGACCGGCGCCCAGGACGATCCCATCCGCATCTCGCTGATGCGCCTGCGCCAGCTCGGGGTTCACGAGACCGGCCACGCCATCGGCCTTGAGCACAATTTCGCCGGCAGCGCCTTCGGCGACCGGGAGTCGGTGATGGATTACCCGCCGCCGCGGGTGAAGATCGTCGGCGGCAAGCTCGACTTCTCGGACGCCTACAAGGTCGGCGTGGGCGCCTGGGACCGCTTCGCCATCCGCTGGCTCTATGACCAGGTCCCGCCCGGGCAGGACCAGGCCGCGCGCCTGGCCGCCATTGTCCGCGAGGGTTACGCCGCCGGCCTGAAGTTCGTCTCCGACGACGACGCGCGGCCCGCCCACGCCGCCAATCCGGCCGGCGCCCTGTGGGACGACGGCCCCGATGCGGTGGAGGGGCTGAAGCAGGCCCTGGCCGTGCGCCGCATCGCCCTGGACGGCTTCGGGCCTCGCAGCCTGCCGGCCGGCGCGCCCATGGCCGATCTGCGCCGCGCCATCGTGCCGATCTACCTCTATCATCGCTACGAGGTGGACGCGGCCGCCAAACTGGTGGGCGGGGTGGACTTCAACTATCCGGTCAACGGCGACGGCGCCCCAGCCCCGCACATCGTCCCGGGCGCCGACCAGCGCCGGGCGCTGGACGCCCTCCTCGCCAGCCTGGACCCCAAGACCCTCGACCTGCCCGACGCCCTGATCGCCCAGCTTTCCGCCGGCGGCTACAGCGACCGCGACAAGGCCTATGACATCGAGGTGTTCGGCAAGTCGCAGACGCCGGTGTTCGATCTTTCCACCGCCGTGGAGGCGGCCGCCGACATCACCTTCTCCGACCTCTTCAACATCCAGCGCCTGAACCGGGTCGAGGACATGGGCGCGCGCGATCCCGCCCAGCTCGCCCTGCCCGAACTGATGACCCGGGCCATCGCCGCCGCCTTCCCCGCCCAGGCAGAAACCGGCCACACGGCCCTGATCCGCAAGCGTGTGCAGGCGCGGCTGGTCGTCCAACTCGCCAAGGCCCTGCAGGACAACGCCCTGTCCCCCGCCGCGGCGGCCGACATTCGCGCCAGCCTCGATGGACTGGCCGGTCGGCTGAAGAATGGCGACGCCCAGGCGCGCGCCTTCGCGGCGATCCTCTCCGATCCAGACCGGCTGAAGGCCCTGGCCGACGCCGACAAGGCCCGTCACGTCTCCCCGCCCCCGGGCATGCCGATCGGCGGCGAAGACGACTGGCTGGCCGAAACGAACCTGTTGGCGCCGTGACGATTTTGAGACTTAGGCTGACGACGCCGAAACTTACGCGGCCCGCCAGCGCTTGTAGCCCCATGACCCAGAACCCCGACGCCCGGCCCATCCTTCGGCCCCGCCCATGAGCGTCGCCTTCACCAAGGAAGGCGACAGCGAAGCCACCGCCGCCGATCTGCCGGACCGGCCAATCTCGCCGCATCCGAACCTGGTCACCGCCGCCGGCCTGGCCGCCCTCGACGCGGGCCTGGCGCAGGCGCGCGCCGCCTACCACGCCGCCCAGGCCAAGGGGGACGTCCAGGAAGACCGCACCGCCATGGCCCGGGCCACGCGCGACCTGCGCTACTTCGGCGCCCGCCGCGCCTCCGCGCAGTTGCTGGAAACGCCCGCCGACCCCGACAAGGTGGTGTTCGGCGGCGCCGTGACCTTCGAGCGCGAGGACGGCCGTCGTCAGACCTTCCGCATCGTCGGCGAGGACGAGGCCGACCCGGCCCAGGGCTCGGTGTCCTATGTCTCGCCCCTGGCCAAGGCCCTGCTCGGCAAGTCCGTGGGCGACACCGCCGTGGTGGCCGGCGACGAGGTGGAGATCCTGGCCATCGCCGGAGGCGGGCCCGCCGCCTGAAGCGAGGCGCCGCGACAGGGCCGTAAGGGATTGTCGCGGCTTTTGTTTCGGCGGGTGGAACAGGTTCAGTTTGCGCTTGGCGCCGGCCCGGGGCCCTGGCCTATGTCGCCGCATGAGTGTCTGCGTCATCGGATCCCTGAACCTCGACATCGTCTGCCGCGTGGCCGAGCTGCCGGCCCCGGGCGAGACCGTCGCCGGCCTCGGCGTCGACCGCCTGCCCGGCGGCAAGGGCGGCAACCAGGCCGTCGCCGCCGCCCGCGCCGGCGCCCCCACCACGATGATCGCCGCCATCGGCCAGGACGAGGCGGGCCAGATCATGCTGGCGAGCCTGAAGGACGCCGGGGTCGACGCCGGCCGCGTCATCGCCTTACCCGACCATCCCACCGGCCAGGCCTTCATCTGGGTCTCGGCGGCGGGCGAGAACAGCATCGTCGTGGCGGGCGGCGCCAACGCCTTCCTGACCCCCGACCGGGTCACGGACCTGGCCGGCCAGGCCGTGCTGCTGGGCCAGCTGGAGACGCCGGTGGCGACCTTGCGGGCCGCCTTCGCCCGCGCCGGCGACGCCCTGCGCATCCTTAACGCCGCCCCGGCGCTGGACGAGGGCCGCGCCCTGCTGCCGCTCACCGACATCCTGGTCGTCAACGAGACGGAGCTGGCCCGCTACGCCAACCTGGCCGCCGTCCCCGAGACGGAGGCCGACATCGCCGCCGCCGCCCGCGGCCTCATCGACCGGGAGGACCAGACGGTCATCGTCACCCTCGGCAAGGCCGGCGCCATGGCCGTCACCTCCGCCGGCGTCCAGCGCGTGGCGGGACGCCTGGCCAGGGTCGTGGACACCACCGGCGCCGGGGACTGCTTCTGCGGCGTCCTGGCGGCGCGGCTGTCGCAGGGGGCGCCCCTGGCCGAGGCCATGGCCTGGGCCAACACCGCCGCCGGCCTCTCGACCCAGAAGCCGGGCGCCGCCCCCTCGATGCCGACCCGCACCGAGATCGAAGCGGCGCTCTAGCCCCCCGCGCGCCGGTATTCGCGCGGCGACACCCCGAACTGCGCCCGGAACGCCCGGCTGAAATGGGCCGAGCCGTTGAAGCCCCAGCGGAAGCAGATGCTGGAGATCGACGAGTCGGCATAGCGCGGGCTGATCAGGTCCAGGCGGCAGCGCTCCAGCCGCCGCCAGCGGATGTAGTGGGTGAAGCTCTCGCCCGCGGCGGTGAACAGCTTCTGCAGATAGCGCGGCGAGACGCCCTCGATCTCGGCCAGGCGGCCCAGGGTCAGGTCCGGCTCGGCCAGCAGGGTCTCGATGGTCTGGCGCACGCGGTGCAGGTGCGCCTCGCGCGTGGCGGCCGGCCCCCGGGGCTGCATCTGGGCGCCGGCGGACAGGCTGGAAGCCAGGAACTCGGTGACCGCCATCTCCACCGGCCGCAGCTGGTCGTCGTCGAGGTCCTCAAGCGTCTCGGCCAGGGCCCCCAGCAGGCCGGAGAACACATGGTTCACGCCGACCGCCGACGGCAGGTGCCCGATCCGCAGTGACTTGGGCGCCACCAGCCGGTGATCCAGCGCCACCCGCGGCACGTTTATGAACAGCAGCTTGAAGCGGGTGCGGAAGGTCAGGGACGCCGCCATGCCGGTGGGACCGAAGACGATGTCGCCCGGCTCCACCACCGCCTCGGCCTGGCCGTCGTTCAGCACCGCCGCCCCGTCCAGCAGGGCCGCCACCCAGATCGCGGCCGGCTGGTCCGGATTGCGGCCGGAGATGGTCTGGGCGCCGGCCCGCACCACCGAGAACTCCATCCCCATGGGCGAGACCAGCGAACTGACCGAGGCGCTGGCCCCGTCGTCCTCCGGCGCGGCCTCCACCGGCAGGCGCAGCCGCACCATGGCCTCGCGCCAGGCCTGCCGCCGGGCGCGAAGCGGATAGACGTCGGTGGTGAACGACCAGGCCTTCACGCGTTCTCCGCCACCTCGCCCCTGGCCGGGAAGATCGACCTTGGGACGCGCACGTGCACGCCCTGGCGGCCGTCGACGACCTGGGTGACGCCGAAATCGCTGGCGACGCTCATCAGGGAATAGGCGTCGTTGCGCGACAGGCCGACGTGGTCGGTGAGCAGCCCCAGCATGTCCTTGGAGGCGTCGCGCATGGCCACGTTCAGATCCTCGTTGAAGCCGTGCACGATCCAGTACTTCGGTGTCTCCAGCAACGGGCTGGGCACGCTGAAGTCCTTGCGCAGGACGATCTGGAAGAGAACGTTCAGGGACGCCTCGATGGCCGTGCCCGACAGCTCCCCGTCGCCCTGGCTGACGTGCGGGTCGCCGATGGAGAAGAGGCCCCCCTCCACCTGCACCGGATAGTACATCGTCGCCCCGGCCCCGATGCGCCAGTTGTCGATGTTGCCGCCGTGCAGGCCCGGAGGGATGGTCGAGACGCGGCCGCTGGTGTCCGGCGCGACGCCGGCGGTGCCCAGGTGCGGCCGGGCCGGCACCCGCACGCCCTTCAGCGCCGGCTGGCGATCGCAGACCGGGCAGTGAGTGATCGTGCCCGGCGTCAGGTACTTGCCGGGGAAGTCATAGGCGTAGAGCGCCTCGGCGTGGCCGGCGTTGGCGTCGAGCTGGTAGACCGTCACCCGCTCCGTCTCGCCGAACTCCTTGTAGAGATAGCCCCAGTTGGCGGCCAGGTTGGAGCCGTAGTTGCAGCGCGGGACCATGCGCAGGTAGCGCACCTCCAGGATGTCGCCCGGCTGGGCGCCCTCGACCCAGATCGGGCCGGTCATGATGTGGACGCCGGGATTGCGGTCCGTCTCGGGGATCTCCTTGAACAGGGCCTCGACCCCGGCGTCGAACATCAGCTCGGGCGCGTCGCCGGCGTGGTGGGTGACGGCTTCGGCCTGCACCAGGTCGCCGCTCTTCACCTTCAGCACCGGCGCCAGGGAGGCGTCGAAATAGCCCCAGTGCACGGTCTTGGGCGTGGCGGCCAGGTGGTGCAGGGCTCCCGGCAGGGTGTCGGCCCGCGTTTCCCCGGCCTCGCAGATGAACGCCATGTCTAAGCCTCTCAGGTCAACGTAAAATGTTACGCTGCCTTTGAAGCCCCGTTCTCGTGCGCCCCCAGCACAATACTCATCATGCTCAGCGATTTATGCTCGAAGTGGTCAGGTTCGAAGCGGGCCGCTTCGCCGGGCGCCCGCGTTCCGAGCACATAGAGCAGCGGCCAGAAATGGTCGGGGTCGGGCACCGACATCACCGCGTCCTGGCCCTGGGACGCATAGTCCACGACCTTCTGCGGCTCGTCGGCGGCGACGGCGTCGCGGATGTAGTCGTTGAAGCGCACCGCCCAGTCGTAGGGTTGGGCCCAGCGCCCCGGCCAGTCCATGACTCCCAGGTTGTGGACCACGTTGCCGCTGCCCACCACCAGCACGCCTTCGTCGCGCAGGGGGGCCAGCTTGCGGCCCATCGCATAGTGCCAGGCCGGCGGCTTGGTGGCGTCCATGCTCAGCTGCACGATCGGCACGTCGGCGTCCGGAAACGCCTTGGACAGCACCGACCAGCAGCCGTGGTCCAGGCCCCACTGGTCCTGGTCCAGCACGACATCGACCTCGGGCGCCAGCAGGGCCTTGACCCGCGCCGCCAGGGCCGGATCGCCGGGCGCGGGGTACTGCACCTTGAACAGCGCCTCGCCGAGGCCGCGGCCAAAGTCGTGGATGGTGCGGGGCCGGGCCATGGCGGTGACGCCGACGCCGCGGGTCAGCCAGTGGGCCGAGACGCACAGGATCGCCTTCGGCTTGCCGGCCTCGACGCCGATGCGCCGCCAGGCGGCCGTGGTGTCGTTGGTCTCCAGCGCGATGGTCGGGCTGCCGTGGCCGAAGAAGACGGCGGGAAGGCGGGCCATCAGGCGGCGCCCTTCAGCTTGCGCCAGGTGTCCTGGTAGCGCGGCGTCAGCCAGCCGTTGAAGGCGCGCTGCGCCCCCTCCTGCCAGGAATAGCGGCCCCGCGGCGCGAAGCGCGAGCGCAGGCCGATCTGGACCAGCTCGTCGACGTGCATGTCCTGGGCGATGATCTCGTAGGCGGCGGCCATGTTCATGTTCATCCGATGCTCGAAGGCCTCGTCCTCCATCGCCCCCGGAGCCACCAGCACGCCGGTGTCCATCTCGTGGGTCTCGGGGCCGGTCGCCCGCACGATCAGATAGATAACCATGTCGCTCATGATCACCAGGCTCAGGGTCGGCGGCATGTTGGCGAACAGCATGCGGTTGCGTTCCACCTCGCCCAGCCCCGGGAAAATCGGCAGCAGCGCCTTCTGGGTGGCGTTGAAGCTGGCGTCGGGGTGCAGGGTGCCGTTGGTGCGGAAGTAGCCGGCCGTGTCTTCCGGCAGTTCGGGGAACACCGCCAGGCCGCTGGGCACGAAGTCATGCAGCGGGCCATGATGCAGCCGGCTGGCGTGATAGCC
>JAFEEA010000151.1 GCA_018241335.1 Pseudomonadota bacterium | reverse complement strand
AGGCCGAGATAGGCGCCGGCCTCGGCCGTGAAGTCCAGCTGGCGCGGCGGATCGTAGACGAACGACTTCTTGTAGCCGACGATGAAGGCGTCGCCCTTGCGCGCCCGCTCGGTGGGGCCGAACAGGTCGTAGAAGCCCGCCTGGTTGTGCCAGTACTCGAACCGCCAGGCGATGGTGTGGAACTTCAGGTCGGCATGGAGCCGCTCGTCGGCCGCCAGGCCCGGCGCCGGCGAATAGCTCAGCGTCGCGGTCAGCTGGTCGAACTGCATCGGGTCTTCGAAGATCACGTGCAGGCCGCCGGCCACCCGGCCCTTGTAGCCTTCCACCACCGGATAGATGTCGGCCAGCTTCATCTCGCCGCGCGGGGAGTACTTGCCCTGGCTGGTGATCATCTGGTCCAGCGGCACGCTCGCCGGCGAGCCGACGGCCCAGGTCTTCACGACAGGGTGCTGGGCGGCCACCTCGGCCCCCAGGAACTTGATCGCGCCCAGGTCCTGCAGCGGCCTGGGGTCCAGCCGCACCGGCGTCAGCCCCTGGCCGGTATACTCGAAGGCGATCAGCGAACCGTCCTTCTGGGGGATCGGCCGGAAGAGGCCAGTGGCCGCGTTGCTCACCGCCTCGGTCTGCTGGGTGGCGATCTCGAAGCGATAGATGTTCGAGACGCCGGTGTAGTAGCTGGTGCCGTAGAGGTATCGCCCGTCCGGCGAGAAGACGAAGCCTTCCGGCGTCGCGCCCGGCTGCTTCAGGGTCGCGATCGGGGTCGGCTCGTCGGGGCCCAGGTCGGCGATGCGGAACACCTGGACCGTCTGCTCGCCGTTCACCTCGCCCACCGAGGCCGAGAGCAGCGTCCCGTCCGGCGAGATGTCCAGGTCGAAGGGGATGCGGCCATAGGGGAAGGTGTGGACCTGGGTCCAGCCCGAGTAGGGCGGTGCGATCTTCACCAGGGTCACATAGCCGTTCAGGTGCCTCAGGCCCCAGATCGCCTTGTCCTTGGGGTTGACCACGATGTCGCCGATGCGCCCGTCGCGGATCAGCATCCGCGTCTTGCCGCTCTTCACGTCCACCGCCATCAGGTCGCGGTAGGCGTAGTTGTCGGCGGTGTAGTAGGCCGTCTCGGCGTCCGGGTCGTAGGCCAGCGAGGTGACGCGATAGAGCATCTGGCCCTTGATCTCGGCCAGCTTGCGGATGCCCCCGCTGCCGAGGTCCAGCACCCCCACGTGGCCGATCACGCCGGGATAGCGGAAGGCGCCGATCATCCGGCCGCTGGCCGGATCGATGAAGGACCGCGACACCGAGCCCAGGGCGCGGGGCGACAGCCGGGTCAGGGGCGTCAGGGGAAACTGGCCCACCGACGCCAGGTTCTGGCGCTGGAACCCATGCTCCCAGTCGGTCCACTCCTTCCAGGCCTGGTCCAGCGGCTCGCCGAACACATGCTTGAACTGGACCGAATAGTAGGGGGCGCTGCCCTCGTCGCGGCGCAGCCAGTCGATCACCTTCTCCGGCGAGCGGGTCAGGGCCAGGTAGCTGAAGAACCGCGTGCCATAGAGGTAGTCGTTGACCCCTACCTGGAAGTCGATGGCGGTGCCTTCCGACTCCAGGCCCAGCGGCGAGAAGAAGCGGGCGTTGTCGCGGACCATGGCCCGGAAGACCATCTCGTCGTAGCCGCCCTGGGCGCGGCCATAGCCGCCGGCCATCCAGGTCTCCATGAAGACGGCGCTGCCTTCCAGGTACCAGCGCGGCACGTTCACCCGGGGCGTGGCCAGGTAGTTGTAGAGGATCGATTCCGGGTGGTCCTGCAGCGGCATGGGCTTGCCGTGGAACAGTCGCCGCCAGCGCGCGTCCTCCGCGTTCCAGACGTCCATGGTCGCCACGTGCACAGGCTCGTGGTTCATCAGGGTGAAGAAGCGTTCACCCGCGCTGAAGGTCTCGAAGGTCTGACTGAGGGGGGCGATGTCCACCAGGATGGCGTTGTTCGGCGAGGCGCGCGCGGCGGCGTTGCCGTAGTCGCCGAAATCCTTGAGCAGCACCGTCGTCTTGTCCCACGGCGTCCAGCCGAAGGTCTTTCGCTGGAAGGCCAGGGAATTGAGGAAGCTGCGAGCGATATAGGGCGTCAGGTAGGTCTCGGCCGGATCGAAGTAGAGCAGCCGCAGATCCTTGGTCTCCAGTCGCGAGAGGTCGATTTCCTCGTGCGACGCAGGCGGCGCGGGACCGGTGGACGGGGCGGGCGCTGGCGGGGGCGTCTGCGCACTCTGCGCCAGCGCCGTCCCACCCAGGGCGAACGCCATCGCCAGGCCGATCAGCAGCCCCCCAAAGCCCCGCACCCTTGTCCCCCCGGACTTCGACTTGGCTAGTTGCGCATCGCCTGGGCGAAGGCCTGGCTGGATAGCATGGCGCCAAAGGCCGGGTTCGCCGCCAGGGCCGAGAACGCCGGCTGGCGGGCCGCCGCCTGGAAGGCCTGGGCGTTGCTGGCCAGGGCCGACATCGCCTTGGCGTTCGCCGCCAGCGCCTGGAACGCCTGGGCGTTGCCCGCCATGGCCGAGAAGGCCTGCGCGTTCATCCCCGCCGCCGCCATGCCCGAGGCCGCCATGCTGGCCGACGTCGCCGCCGAGCGGAACGCGGCGGCGCTGGCCGCCATCGAGGCCAGGGCCTGGGAATTGGCCGCCAGGGCCGAGACGGCCTGGGCGTTCGACGCCAGGGCCTGGAAGGCCTGGGCGTTGGCGGCCAGAGCCGCGAAGGCCTGGCTGTCGGCCTTGAGCGCGCTCATCGCCTTGGCGTCGGCCGCCAGGGCCTGGAACGCCTGGGCGTTGGCGGACATCGCGGCGACGGCGGCCGGCGCGCGGGCGGCCGAGGCGAAGGCCTCGATGCGGCCGGCGTACGCCCCGAAAGCCTGCGGATTGGCGGCCATGGCCGCGAACGCCTGCGGATGGGCCGCGAGCGCCGAGAAGGCCTGGGCGTGGCCGTTCATCGCCGAGAACGCCTGGGCGTTGCTGGCCGAGATCCGCAGGGCGGCGGCGCCGGCGGCGGTGTTCATGCCCTGGGCGGCGCTGCCCGCCGCGGCGAACTGCGAGGCGGCCGTCGCGGCCGCGCTGAGGGCCTGGGGATTGGCCGCCATGATCTTGAAGGCGTCGGCGCTGGTCGCCATGGCCGACAGGGCGCTGGCGGTGGCGGCGCTGTTGAACGCCTTGGCGTCGGCGGCGAACACCCGGAAGGCCTGGGCGTTGGCCGCGAGGGCCGAGAAGGCCTTGGCGTCAGCGCTGATCGCCGCCATGGCCTTGGCGTCGGCGGCGAGGGCCTGGAAGGCCTGGGCGTTGGAGGCCATGGCGGCGATCGCCGCCGGATGGGCCGCGTCGGCCGCGAACGCCTTGGCGTTGGCCCCATAGGCGCCGAACGCCTGGGGATTGGCGGCCATCGCCGCGAAGGCCTGCGGGTGGGCGGCGAAGGCGCCGAACGCCTGGGCATGCCCCGCCATGGCCGCGAAGGCCTGGGCGTGCCCGCCCAGGGCGTTGAAGCCCTGGGCGTTGGTCGCCATCGCCGTAAAGGCCTGCGACGAGGCCGCCTGGCTGGAAGCCGCCTGCGCGGCCATCGAGGCGAACGCTTTCGGATTCTGGGCCAGGGCGGCGAAGGCCTGCGGATTGGCCGCCATCGCCGACAGCGCCTGCGGGTTCTGCTGAGCCAGGGCCATGAAGCCCGGATCGGTGGCAAGGGCCCTGAACGAGGGGTTCTTGACCATCACCTCGAAGGCGTCGGTCTGCATCAGCGAGACCACCGAGGTGTCGCCGAGGCCGACGTCCGCCGTCTGCACCTGGCTGGAATGGTAGCGGTCGGCAGGCGCGATGGTGCCCTGGGCGTCGCCCGCCCTGGGCGGATAGATGCGCCCGACGTAGTAGGCGCCGCCCGCCACGAGGACCAGCATGGCCGCCGCCGCCGCCATGCGTTGATTGTTCGAGATCCGCACCGCCATAGCCCACCTTCCGTCGAATAGCGGAGGTTGAAAGCAATAACATTGTTCCGTCAACGCGTCTCAGGTGCGAATTGTAAGGAAATGTGACGCTGGGAGGGCGAAACTCCGCCGCCACGATCGCTTTCGCGCAAGGGGCCTTCGGGTCAGGCCGCCCGCGCGCCCTCGTGGCGCAGCAACCAGGCCTTGCGCCCAAGGCCACCGCCGTAGCCGGTCAACGAGCCGTCGGCGCCGACCACCCTGTGGCAGGGGACGATGATTCCGATGGGATTGGCGCCGTTGGCCAGGCCCGTGGCGCGGACCGCCTTGGGCCGGCCGATTTGAGCGGCGAGGGCGCCATAGGTCGTGGTCGCTCCGGCCGGTATGGCCCGCAGGGCCGTCCACACCTGGCGCTGAAACGCCGTGCCGGCGGTGGCGGTCTCCAGGGCCTCGATGGCCGCCAGGTCCCCGGCGAAATAGGCCTCCAGCGCCCGCCGCCCGGCTGTCGGCGCGCCGGCCTCGCGCACGGCCCAGCCGCCGGGGCCATAGTGCAGGCGCAACAGCCGGGCCATGCGCTCGGCGTAGTCCTCGAAGTCGAGCACGCGAACCCGCCCGGCGTCGTCGCTCATCAGCAGCACCGCCCCCACCGGCGAGGCGATGCGTTCCAGCGTCAGGGACAGCGGAGGCGAGGTCATGGCGCCGCGTCTAGCGGGCCGGCTGCTCCATTGCTGGCGGTTTTCGGACGTGGATGACGTGCGCGGCCCGCCGGACGGTGATGTCCGAAAACCGCGAGACTCAGGGCGGACGAGGGGTGATCATCGCGGCATGACCACCGCCGATCTCGACATCGACGCCGACCCCGGCCCTGACCTCGGGCTCGACCACGACGCCTGCTACCGCGCCGTCTCGACGCGCGATCCGCGCTTCGACGGCCAGATCTTCACCGGGGTGAAGACGACCGGGATCTACTGCCGCCCCATCTGCCCGGCCCGCACGCCGAGGTCCGAGAACGTGCGCTTCTTCCCGTCCGCCGCCGCGGCCCAGGAGGCGGGGTTTCGGCCCTGCCTGCGCTGCCGGCCCGAGACCGCGCCGGACCTCGGCGCCTGGCGCGGCGCCTCCAATACCGTCTCGCGGGCCCTGGCCCTCATCGAGATGGGCGCCCTCGACGAAGCGGGCGTCGAGGCCCTCGCCGAACGCGTGGGGGTGGGCGAGCGCCAGCTTCGCCGGCTGTTCCACCGCCATCTCGGCGCCTCGCCCGTGGCCGCCGCCCAGACCCGCCGCGTGCTGCTGGCCAAGCAGTTGATCCACGAGACGCGCCTGCCCATGACCGAGATCGCCCTGGCCGCCGGGTTCGGCTCGATCCGGCGCTTCAACGAGACCTTCCAGCAGCTCTTCAGGCGCCCGCCCAGCGCCCTTCGCCGCGCCGGAACGCCGGAGGTCTCGGCCGGACCATCGGGCGAGATCACCCTGATGCTGCGCTATCGCCCGCCCTACGACTGGGCGGCGATGCTGGACTTCCTGAGGCTGCGGGCGATCCGAGGGGTCGAGACGGTCCAGGGCGAAACCTACAGCCGCGCCATCGCCCTCGACGGGTCCGTCGGGACCCTGAGCGTCGAGCCGGCGGTTGGGGCCGATGCGCTGAAAGTGGCGATCCGCTTTCCCAGGCTCTCGGCCCTGCCGGCGATCATCGCCCGCCTGCGCCGCGTGTTCGACCTCGGCGCCGACCCGGCCGCCATCGGGGCGCAGCTTTCCGAAGACCCGATCCTGGCCCCCCTGATCGCCGCGCGTCCCGGCCTGCGCGTACCCGGCGCCTGGGACGGCTTCGAGCTCGCCATCCGCGCCATCCTCGGCCAACAGGTCACCGTCACCGCCGCCATCGTCCTGGCCGGCAAGCTGGTCGAGGGCCATGGCGAGCCGCTGGGGCCGACGGCGGCGCGGCCGGGACTGACCCACATCTTCCCGACGCCAGAGCGGCTGGCGGCGGCGGACCTGACCCATCTTGGCATGCCCGGCGCCCGGGCCCGCGCCCTCTCGGCCATGGGAGCCGCGGTGGCCGCCGATCCTTCGATCCTGGCCGGCCGCACCGGCCTCGACGACGCCATCGCGCGCCTGAAGGCCCTGCCGGGCATCGGCGAATGGACGGCCCAGTACATCGCCCTGCGCGCCCTGCGCGAGCCGGACGCCTTCCCCGCCGCCGACATTGGCCTGATGCGCGCCCTGGAGGACGAGGCGGGGCGCCGTCCCAACCCCGCCGAGCTGCTGGCGATGGCCGAGCGCTGGCGGCCCTGGCGCGCCTACGCCGCCCAGCATCTCTGGGCCTCCTGGGCCCCGCACACGACGGCGGGCAAGGCTAAGGCTGCCTAGGCCTTCGTCACCCCAGCCGCCTGGCCAGGAAGTCGGCGAGGGCGGCGATGCGCGCGGGTCGCGGCCCGCCCGGCGGGGTGACGAAGTGCAGGCCGCCCACCGGCCAGTCCCAATCCTGCAGCACCGCCTCCAGCCGTCCGTCCCGCAGCGCCTCGTCGACAATGAAGTCAGGCTGCACCGCCACGCCCAGCCCGGCCATCAGCGCGGGCATGAGGGCGTCGGCGTTGTTGGCGCGCAACGGCCCTGCCGGACGCACCGAGACTTCCTCGCCGGACGCGTTGCGGAACCGCCAGAGATCTGGGGTCGGCAGGTAGGCGTAGCCCAGGCAGTCGTGCTCGGCGAGCTGGGCCGGGTGGGTCGGCCGCCCCCGCCGGGCGAAATAGGCGGGCGATCCCACCACGTGACGGCGCACCGCGCACAGCCGCCGCGCCACCAGCGAGGAATCCGGCATCAGGGCGATCCTCAGAGCCGCGTCGAAGCCGTCGCCAATCAGGTCGACCTGGGCGTCGCTCAAATGAAGGTCGATGCGCACCTGCGGGTTCTGCAGCAGGAAGTCGGGCAGCAGCGGCGCGATCCGCGTCAGGCCGAACGACATCGGGGCGGCCAGGCGGATCAGGCCGCGCGGCGTGGAGGCCTCGTCCATCGCCTCCCGCTCGGCCGCCTCCGCCGCCGCCAGGATGCGCGCGGCGTGGACCGCCAGCTTCTCCCCCGCGTCGGTCAGGGCCAGGCGACGCGAAGTGCGATTGAATAGCCGGGCGCCCAGCCTCTGCTCCAGCCGGCTCACCGCCTTGGACACCGTCGCCTTCGACAGCCTCAGGTCCTGCGCCGCCCCGGCGAAGGATCGCGCCTCGGCCACTTTGCTGAAGATCGCCAGGCCCTCGAAATCCGGCAGATCAGACATACCAAATCCTGAAACGATGAGTTTCGATCGTTTCTATTTATGATCGATGATCGCGTCGATATCTATCGCCTCGACAAGGCCGCGCCCCATTGCGCGCGGCAGGAGGTTCACATGATCACCCGCAAACCCTTCGCGAACCTGGGCGGCGCCGACCACGGCTGGCTCAAGGCCAAGCACCATTTCTCGTTCGCCAGCTACTACGACCCGGCCAACATGAACCACGGCGCCCTGCGCGTCTGGAACGATGACGAGATCGCGCCTAACTCGGGCTTCCCGCCCCATCCCCACGCCGACATGGAGATCATCACCTATGTCCGCCAAGGCGCGATCACCCACCAGGACAGCCTGGGCAACAAGGGCCGCACCGAGGCCGGGGACGTCCAGGTCATGAGCGCCGGCACGGGCATCCGCCACGCGGAGTACAATCTGGAGCCGGAGACCACCCGCATCTTCCAGATCTGGATCGAGCCTTCCCGTTCGGGCGGCGCGCCGTCCTGGGGCGCCAAGCCGTTCCCCAAGGGCGACCGGGCCGGCCAGCTCGTGCCCCTGGCCAGCGGCTTTGACGGCGACGACGGCGCCCTGCCGATCCGAACCGACGCCCGGGTCCTCGGCGCGACGCTCAAGGCCGGCGACAGCGTCGACTACGACCTGGGCGCGGTCCGCCACGGCTATCTGGTGCCCGCCGCGGGCGCGGTCGAGGTCAACGGCGTGCGCATCGACGCCCGCGACGGCGCGGCGATCAGCGGCGAGGCGACGGTGACCATCAAGGCGCTGGAAGACGCCGAGATCGTCCTGGTCGACGCGCCCTGATGCAGAATCGGGCGGGGGCCCGCGGGAAGCCGCGGGCCCCTTGCCATCGTCGGATCCGGCGCCACCTTTGGATGAGGCGCGAACCTGGAGGGCCCATGACCAAGATCGTCTACGAGATCGTCGAACATGATGGTGGCTGGGCCTACCGGGTCGACGGCGTCTATTCGGAAACCTATCCCAACCACGACGCCGCCAAGGCGGCCGCCACCCGCGCCGCGCGCGAACAGCTCGCCCCCGGCGTCACCCGCGGCATCACCTGGGAAGACGCGGGCGGCCGCTGGCACGAGGAAATCGCAGACGGCGACGACCGCCCGGCCACCGAGGTGAAGGGGTAGGGGCTTCTTACCGAGCGGGCGACGGAACGCGGGATACCCATCTTTCGAATTTCTGCTAGGCCATGGCTCGAGCGCGGGCTATTTTCCGGCGCCTTCCGCGCCAGGAGTCCCGCATGGCCGACGATGTTTCCAAGCCCGCCCCGATCCCCGTCCTCGCCCTCACCCCGCTGAACCCCCAGTTCCGCGAGGATCCCTACAGCCTGCTGGCGGGCCTCAGGGAGAACTGCCCGGTGATGCGCGACGAGGGCGCCGGCGTCTTCTTCGTCAGCCGCCACGAGGACGTGCGCGCCATCGTCACCGATCTGACCCTCTGGCGCGATCCGAACCGCGCCGAGGAGGCCGCTGTCCTCACCCGCCGCATCCTTGAGGAGCCGGAAGGCGCGCGTCCCGGCGGCTCGCGCAATCCCTCGATCCTGCTGCAGGACGACCCGGACCACGCCCGCATCCGCAACCCCTTGGCCCAGGCGCTCTACAAGCGCGCCGCAAAGATCAAGCCGGAGGTTCAGCGCATCGCCGACGAGGCGCTGGACGCCGTCGCCGGCAAGGCCAGCTTCGACCTGATGAGCGAATACGCCTTGCCGATCCCCATCGACGTCATCGCCGCCATCCTGGGCGTCTCGCGCGAGCGCCTGCCGGAATTCCGCGACTGGTCCGAGGGCGTGATCCAGGGGCTCAACCCCCTGCGCACCCCCGAGCAGACCGAGCACATGCTGCGCGCCGGCGAGGCTCTGCGCTCGCACATGGAGGGCATGCTGGCCGCCCGCCGCGCCCAGCCCCAGGACGACCTCGTCACCGACATGGTCCAGCTCCAGGCCGCCGGCGCCGAGCTGACCGATGACGACCTGATCACCAACCTCAACGCCTTGCTGGTGGCCGGCAACCTGACCACCACCGACCTGATCGGCAACGCCGTGCGCCTGTTCCTGACCCACCCCGGCGAACTGGCCAAGCTGCGCGCCGACCCGTCCCTGATGGCCGCCGCCGTCGAGGAGGTGCTGCGCTACGAGCCGCCCGTGGACATTACCGGCCGCATCGCCTCGCGCGAGATGGAGATCGGCGGCTGCCCTGTCCACACCACCCAGTCGCTGCTGGTCTCCCTGCGCGGCGCCAACCGCGATCCGGCGGTGTTCGAGGACCCCGACCGCTTCGACATCACCCGCAAGAAGAGCCCTCACGTGGCCTTCGGCGGCGGCGCGCACATCTGCATCGGCGCCCCCCTGGCCCGCATCGAGGCGCAGGTGGCGCTCAGCCGCCTCATCGCGCGCTTCCCGAACCTGCGCCTCGCCGACCCCTCGGCGACCCCCGAGTGGCGCACCCTGCCGTTCTTCCGAGGCCTGGAACGGCTCGAGGTTGCGATCTAAGGCCTGAACCCCTCATCCTCCCACGCCTCCTGCGCGGGCCCCTCCGTCTCCCTCCGGGAGAAGGGAACGGAGCCTCACCGAGCCAGGCTGGAAACACCTCTCCCGGAGGGAGAGGGAGGGGCCCGCCGCGCAGCGGTGGGAGGGTG
>JAFEEA010000150.1 GCA_018241335.1 Pseudomonadota bacterium | reverse complement strand
GTCACCAGGCCCTGCAGGGCGCCGTACTCGTCCACCACCAGCGAGAAGTGGGTCTTGCGCTTCAGGAAGGCGTTGAGCTGGTCCTTCAGGTTGGTCGTCTCGGGGATGAACCAGGGCTCGCGCACGATGGAGCCGAAGTCGATGGCCTCCTCGTCGCCGTGCGCCTCGGCCATGGCCCGCGCCAGGTCCTTGGCGTGCAGCACGCCGACGATGTTCTCTGGATCGTCCTTGTAGAGCGGCAGGCGCGTGTAGGGGCTCTCCAGAGCCCGCGCGACCAGATCCTTGGGCGTCAAGTCGGCGTCGATCATGGAGATCGACTTGCGGTGCACCATGATCTCCGAGACGTCCATGTCCGACAGGTCCAGCACGCCGCCCAGCATGCGCCGGTCGCGGCTCTCCACCGCGCCTTCCGAGTGGTGGTACTCCACCGCCCCGCGGATCTCCTCGTGGGCTGCCAGCACGTCGGCCTCCATGTCCAGCTTGACGCCGAACAGGCCCAAGGTGTGGCGCACGACCCACTGGATGGCGAACATCACCGGGCCCAGCAGGCGGACGAGGATCAGGATCGGGCCGGAGAGGCCGCGCGCCACATCGTCGGCGCGCACGATGGCCAGGGTCTTGGGCAGCACCTCGACGAACACCACGACCAGCACGGTCATCACCACGGTGGCCAGGAAGGTGCCCAGGAACCCGGGCACGGCGTGGGTGATCACCTCCGTCGCCATCACCGAGGCGGCGATGTTGAAGGCGTTGTAGGCCACAAGCAGGGCCCCGATCATGGTCTCCTGGTCGGACATCAGTTCGTTGACGCGCTGGGCGGACTCGTCGCCCTCGCGCTCGAGCTGGTGCATCCGCCCGCGGCTGGCGCGGGTCAGGGCCGTCTCGGCGGCGGACAGGACCCCGGACACCACCAGCATGACGCAGATGATCGGGGTCAGGCCGGCCAGGATGGCGGCGATCATGCGAGGGCTCCTTCGGCGATCAGGAAGTCGCGCAGCGGCGCGGGGTCGACGGACTTGGCCACGAAGGCCTCGCCGATGCGGCGGGCCAGGATGAAGGTCAGGGCGCCGCCCTCGGCCTTCTTGTCCTGCGCCATGTGGGCGATCAGGGCGTCGGCCTTGAAGGGGTGGGCGCTGAGGTCGGCAAGCCGGGTCGGCAGGCCGGCGGCGGCGATGGCCCGCTCGGCCCGCACAGCGTCTTGCCCGGGGCAGAGCCCGAGGGCGGCGGAAAAGCGGAACGCCATGGCGCAGCCGATGCCGACCGCCTCGCCATGCTTCAGGGCCTCCCCAAAGCCGGTCTCCGATTCCAGGGCGTGGCCGAAGGTGTGGCCGAGATTGAGCAGGGCGCGCGGCCCGGCCTCCTTCTCGTCCAGGGCGACGATCTCGGCCTTCATCGCGATGGACCGGCCAACCGCCCTGGCCAGGGCCTCCGGCGCGCGGGCGACGACCTCGGGCCCGTCGGCCTCCAGCCAGTCGAAGAACGCCGCGTCGCCCAGCAGGCCGTACTTGATGACCTCGGCATAGCCGCAGACCATCTCGCGCGCCGGCAGGGTGTCCAGCATGCCCAGGTCCGCCAGCACCAGCCGCGGCTGGTGAAAGGCGCCGATCAGGTTCTTCCCGTGCGGGCTGTCGATGGCCGTCTTGCCGCCCACCGAGGAATCCACCTGAGACAGCAGGGTGGTCGGGATCTGCACGAAGTCGATCCCGCGTTTGTAGATCGCCGCCGCGAACCCGGCCAGGTCGCCCACCACCCCGCCGCCGAAGGCGATCACCAGGTCACCGCGCTCCAGCCCCAGGGCCAGCAGGCGCTCGCACACGTCCTCCAGCCCGGCCCAGCTCTTGGTCTCCTCGCCGGGGCGAATGACGATGGCGTGGGCGGTGACGCCGGCCGCCTCCAGGGCGCCGATCAGGCGCGGGCTGTGCAGGCCGCTGACCGTGTCGTCCATGACGATGGCCGCCACCGGCCGCTTCAGCAGCGGCTTGATATGGGCCGCCGCGGCGTCGATCAGGCCTGGGCCGATCAGCACGTCGTAGGCGCGGCCTTGCAGGCCGACTCTCAAAGTCTCGATCACCGGGCGGTCTCTCCGGCCGCGCCCGTGTCAACCGGCGCTTCTTCACCGGTCGCCTTCTTCCCGGTCGCTCTTCCCTCGGAGGCCCGGGCTTCCAGCGCGCGCAGGATGGCGTCGACGGCCACATGGTGGGGCGTGTCGCCGGTCTCCACAACGATGTCGGCCTCGCCGTAGGCGCCATATCGGTCGGCCGCGTGCTGGCGCAGCACCTCCATGGGATCACGCCCCGTCAGCAGGGGGCGGGTGTCCTTGCGCCCGACGCGGCGGGCCAGCACGTCCAGGTCCGCCTTCAGCCACACCGAGATGGCCTTTTCCTTGATCAGCCGGCGGGTCTCGTCATTGACGAAGGCGCCGCCGCCGGTGGCCAGCACATGCGGCGGCTCGTCCAGCAGGCGCGCGATCACGCGGCGCTCGCCGTCGCGAAACGCCGGCTCGCCGAACTGTTCGAATATCTCGGGGATCGTGCGGCCGGCGGCCGCCTCGACTTCGACATCGGCGTCGCGGAAAGGCATGCCCAGCACGGTGGCGAGGCGGCGGCCGACACTGCTCTTGCCGACGCCCATGAGGCCGACGAGCGCAATGGTCTTCTGGTTCAGGGCGGGATAGGCGGACATGACCATTTGCGGCTTTACACGACCCCCGCCATGCGCGCCAACTTTGCCCATGCCGCTTTGTAACATTGCCGCCGCCGCGAACCGCGCCGCTATCCGCGGGCGAAGGCTCGAACGCCGCCTGCTGCTCAGCCTGGCGGCGGCCTTGGCCCTGGCCGCTCCCGCCGCCGCCCAGATCGAGGTCAAGCCGCTGGCGACCATCGACGCCTTCTCCAGCGGCGTCGGGGGGCCGGGCCTCGGCGCCGACCTCTGGCAGGGGGCGTCCACCCCCCTGGTGCGCAAGGTTCTGCCGACGCTGGGCGATCGGCCCATGTCGCCGGCGGCCGCCCGCCTGGCCCGCCGCCTCCTGGCCACCGGCGCGCCGGCGCCGGAAGGTGCGGGCAATGACACCGACCTGGCCGGCCAGCGCCTGCTGGCCCTCGTCGCCCTTGGCGACGCGCGGGGCGCCGATGCGATCGCACGCACCGCGCCCAGCCTCGTCGACAGCGCGCCCCTGGCCCAGGCCGCCGCCGAATCGGACCTGATCCTGCACCGGGAAGACCGCGCCTGCGCAGTCGCCCAGGCGCTCAACGTCGGCCGGGACGGGACCTACTGGCTCAAGCTGCGAGCCTTCTGCCAGGCGATGGCCGGCGACCTCGACGCGGCCCAGACCACCTTCAGCCTGGCCAACGAGGCCTCGCACGACCTGACCTTCCGCCGCCTGATGGGCGCCAAGCTGATCGGAGCCGGGGCGCCCGGCGCCCCGTCACTGCGCGACGGCCTGGACCTGGCGCTGACCCGCAGCCTCGGCCTCGACCCGGCGCCGGCGCTGGATTCGGCTAGCCCAGCCGTGGCCGCAGAGATCGCCCGCGACGCCGCCCTGCCGCCCGACACGCGCCTCGCCGCCGCCGCCCGCGCCGTGCGCGGCGCCCTGACCCTAGACGATCTGTTCGACGGTGGCGCGCCCCCGGTCGCGCCCCCCGCGCCTCCCCCTGCCGGCGGCGCGGACCCGGCTGCCGTGGACACCTCGGTCCCCGCCGCCACGGTGATCAAGGCCCTGGCGGCCAGGCCCGGCGTCGCCGCCGAGGCCGGGCTGCTGTCGCTCGCCCTGCGCCAGCCCGACCCGGCCGGGGCCGGCCAGGCGGTGGAGGCTTTGCTGGGCCGCGCCAAAACCCTCGCCGACTTCACCGCCCTGTCGCGGCTGGCCGAGCCGGCGCTCAAGGCCCTGGCGGCGCCCGACCGGGCCCTGACCGCGCCGCTGCTCTTCGCCCGCGCGGCCGTCGCCGCCGGGGACCTGGAGACGGCCAAGGCCATCCGCGCACGGATCACGGTGGAAAGCCCCGGCGTCGGCGCGGCCGACCTCGCCATCCTCGACGCCGCCATCGCCGCCCTCGGCCCGGGCGGCGATCCCCAGACCCTCGATCGCCTGGCCGAGCGGGGCGCGCACGACGGCGCCAAGTCGCCCGCCCAGGCGGCCGCCGTCCTGTTCCTGGCCCTTGGCGACCCGCTCGGCCCCGACGCCCGGGCCGAGGTCGCCACGTTCGACGTGGCGCGCGGGACCGCCAATCCGGCCCGGCTGGCGCTGCTGGAGGCGACGAAGTCCAAGGGCGAGGCGGCGATCCTCGCCCTCTCGCTGGCGGCCGACGCCGGCCTCGCCGGCCCGGCCCCCGCGGATCGGGCGCGGATGATCTCGGCCCTTCGCCGGGTGGGACTGGAGGCCGCCGCCCGCGCCCTCGCCGCCGAAGGCCTGCTGGGCGTCAAATGATCCTCGCCCCCTCGATCCACCTCCCATGAGCGCCTCCGACTGGGTCGACGCCTTCCTGGAGATGATGGCGGCCGAGCGCGCCGCGGCCCGCAACACCCTGACCGCCTACGGCAAGGACCTGACGGACGCACAGGGCTTCCTGGCGGGGCAGGGGACCGATCTGGCCGCCGCTACCGCCGAGGCCATCGAGGCCTATTTCGTGGACCTGGGCGCGCGCGGCCTGTCTCCCGCCACCGCCGCCCGACGCCGCGCCGCCGTGCGCCAGTTCTATCGCTTCGTGCTGGGCGAGGGTTGGCGGACGGACGATCCCTCACGCCGGGTAGACGCCCCCAGGAAGGGCCGCCCCCTGCCGAAGGTCCTGACCCGCGCCGAGGTCGACCGCCTGATCGCCGCCGCGGCCGCGCGCGACGGCGCCCAGGGCCTGCGCCTGGCCTGCATGGTCGAGCTGATCTACGCCTCGGGCCTGCGCATCTCGGAACTGATCGGCCTGCCCCTGGCGGCCGTGATCCGCGACCCGGCCTACCTGATGGTCAAGGGCAAGGGCGGCAAGGAACGCCTGGCCCCCCTCAACCCGCCGGCCCGCGAGGCGGTGAAGGCCTATCTGCCGGTGCGCCCCGCCTTCTTCGCCAAGGGGGTCAAGGACAGTCCCTGGCTCTTCCCCTCGCGCGGCAAGGCCGGCCGCCTGACAGGCCGCCGCTTCGCCCAGCTGCTGGACGAGGCCGCCCGCGACGCCGGGGTCGACCCGGACAAGGTCAGCCCCCACGTCCTGCGCCACGCCTTCGCCACCCACCTGCTGGAAGGGGGCGCGGACCTTCGGGTGGTCCAGACCCTGCTCGGCCACGCCGACATCGCCACCACACAGATCTACACTCACGTCGCCCAGGACCGCCTCCGCGAGGTGGTCGAGACCAAGCACCCCCTGGCGAAGAAGCGGTAAGCGCGGGCTTCGCCGGCGGCTAGCCCCACCCCAGGGCCTTTGACACCGCATAGAGCGCCAGGCCCACCAGGCCGCCGACGATCGTCCCGTTGAGTCGGATGTACTGCAGGTCGCGGCCGAACTGCAGCTCCAGCCGGTCCACCACGTCGCGGGTCTCCCAGCCGGAAACCACGCCGGCGACAAAGCCGCCGATGTCGTGGCGGCGCGGGGCGATGAGGCGAAGCGCGACCAGGCGGGCGGCGGCGTCCAGGCGGCTCTGCACCGCCTCGTCCTCGGCCAGCCAGCGGCCCAGCGCCGCCAGCCAGGTCTCCAGGCGCGCGGCGATGGCGGCGTTGGCGGCGGCGGGATCGGCCAGGATGCGCGCCTCGACCCGCGCCCAGGCGGCGTTGATCTCGGCCAGCAAGGCGGGGTGGGTCAGAAGGCGCAACTTCACCGCGTCGGCCTGGGCCATCAGCTCCGGATCATGCTCCAGCCGCTCGACATAGCCCTCGATCGCCTGCGCCAGCTCCAGCCGCCAGGGATGGTCGGGCGCCCGCATCTCGTCGGCGGCCTTGACCAGGCCCTGGGTGACCCGCCCGGCGATGATGTTGTCGACGAACTTGGGCATCCACTTGAAGGACTGCTCGGAGACCTTCTCGCGGATGTAGTCCTCATGGCCGGCCAGGTAGGCGGCGGCGCCGTCCACCAGGGCGTCCAGCAGCGGCTGGGCGCGGCCGTCGCGCCAGGCCAGGTCGATGATCCGCGCCGCCGCCGGGCCGGCGGGCACGGCCTTGACCGCCGCCAGGGCGACGGCGCCCAGCAGTTCCTCCCGCGTATCCTTGGGGATCGCCTTCAGCAGGGCCGGCACGATGGGGGCCAGCCGCCGCGCCAGGCTGGCGGCGCGGCCGGGTTCGTTCAGCCACGCCGCCCCCCAGCGCGCCGCGTCCAGCTTGCGCACCTGGGCGTCCAGCACCCGGGCGGTCAGGAAGTTGTCGGCGATGAACCGGCCCAGGCCCTCGCCGATGCGGTCCTTGTTGCGCGGGATCACCGCCGTGTGCGGGATCGGCAGGCCGAGCGGGCGGCGGAAGAGGGCGGTCACCGCGAACCAGTCGGCGACGGCGCCCACCGTGCCCGCCTCCGCGAAGGCCCGCACCCAACCCAGCCAAGGCCAGCGTCCAGGCCCCACACTGTCGGCGAAACTGGCGGCCACGAACAGGGCGCCCATCAGGACCAGCAGCCCCGTCGCCAGGGCACGCATGCGCGTGAGCGCCGCTCGAGGATCGGCGGCGCTGGTCTGGGCGGGGGCGGGCAGGGCGGCGGTCAAGGTCCCAGACATAGGTCGGAGCAGGTCCCGCGGCGAGGGCCCTCGGCCATTCGGCAGGATTCGCGGAACCGTGGTCGCCCAAAACAACCGCGTCTTAACCGTCCTGGAGCAGACTATCGGCTCCCCTTCCCTGCAGAAGTTCGGAGCGGGCCCGTGCTGTTCCTCTTGAACGACGTCATCCTGGAATTCGAGGCCGCGCGCCTGGCGCCGCCGGCCGTGGCGGGTCATCTGGCGCGCCTGCCGTTCGGCCGGGTCGCCGAACTGGTGCGTGAGGCCTTCGCCGAAAATCCCCGCCTGCCATCGGCCTCGATCGCCGAATCCCAGAAGCTGGCGCTGATGATCGCGCTCAAGCGTCCGGAGGTGAACGCCGCCCTGGTGCTGGGCCCTGGCCGCGTGTGCTCGGCCAACGACGTCAATGTCCAGTTCGCCAGCCTGGCGGGCGAACTGATGTTCCAGCTCAAGGGACTGCAGGAACAGCGGCGCCTCACGCCGAGCGCCGCCAACAGCATGGTCTGGGCCTTGGCGGGGCAGAGACGCCTCGCCAGCTGATCGCCGTGCCGCGGCCTCGGCGCGGTAAATTCGAGGCTCACCTCGTTTCCGAACGGGGGCTTAACCGCCCGCCGTTACCTCGGTCGCAGCTTGTTCCAGTTCGCGTTGTGGTGGGCCCTGGTGCTGTTTCTGCTCAACGACATGGTGCTCGACCTGGAGCCGTCGAAGCTGGTGCGCCCCGCCGTCGCCGGCCACCTGGCCAAACTGAACATGGGCCAGGTCACCACCCTGGTGCGCGAGGTCTTCGCGCAGAACCCGCGCCTGCCCGCCGGCAACCTGATGCTGGCGCGCCGCGCGGCGGTGATGATGGTGATGAAGGATCCCGCGCTGAACGCCGCCCTGTTCCTGACCCCGGGGCGCGCCTGCGCCCCCGACGACATCACCGTGCGCTTCGCCAGCCTGGCGGCCGAGGTGATGTTCCAGCTCAAGAACATCCAGGACCAGGGCCGTCTGACGCCGGGCGCCGTCAACGCCCTGGTCTGGTCCCGCGCCGGCCCGCGCGCCTCGGCGGGATGAGCCGGCGAGGCCGAACCTCAGGGTCCGGCGCTTTCGCCGCGGAAGGGCCCTTGAGCGCCGCCCTTGCCCCTCCACCCCTAAGCCCCTAGTTTCCCGCACCTTCGGGGACGGCTTCGTTTAAGGATCCCATGGCCTTGCACTATCTCGAGTTCGAACGCCCCATCGCGGAGCTCGAGGCCAAGATCGAAGAGCTTCACAAGCTCTCCGAAACCGCCGGACCAGGCGCTTTCGACGCCGAGATCAGCGCCCTGCGGGAGCGGGTGGGCGAGATGCGGCGCGAGGCCTATGAGAACCTCGATCCCTGGCAGAAAACCCAGATCGCGCGCCATCCCCAGCGTCCGCACTTCGTGGACTACATGGCCGGCCTGATCGAGGATTTCGTCGAGCTGCGCGGCGACCGCACCTTCGCCGACGACCAGGCGATGATGGGCGGCATCGGCCGTTTCCGCGGCCATCCGGTGGTGGTCATCGGCACTGAGCGCGGCCACGACATCACCACCCGCATCAAGCACGGGTTCGGCTCGGCGCGGCCGGAGGGCTATCGCAAGGCGGTGCGCCTGATGGACCTGGCCGAGCAGTTCAACCTGCCGGTCCTGTCGTTCGTCGACACCGGCGGCGCCTACCCCGGCATCGATTCGGAAGAGCGTGGCGTCGCCGAGGCCATCGCCCGCGGCACCGAGCGGTGCCTGACCCTGGGCGTGCCGATGGTCGCCACCATCACCGGCGAGGGCATGAGCGGCGGCGCCATCGGCATCGCCGCCGCCAATCGGGTGCTGATCCTCGAGCACTCGATCTACGCCGTGATCACGCCCGAGGGCTGCGCCTCGATCCTGATGCGCGACTCGGCCTTCGCCGAGGGCGCGGCCAAGGCCATGAAGATCACCGCCGAGGACCTGATCAAGGTCAAGGTTGTGGACCGCATCATCGAGGAGCCGGTGGGCGGCGCCCACTCCGATCCCGCCCTGGCCATCAGCCGCGTCGGCGACGCCGTCGAGGAAGAACTGAAGGCCCTGCTGCCGCTTTCGCCCGAAGAGCTGCGCACCCAGCGCGCCGAACGCTTCTACGCCATCAGCCGGCCCTGACGCGGCCATCGGGCGCCGCCGCCCTCTTGCCTGACGCGACGAGAGCCGCCTCAACTGGATTCAAACATCCGTTGGGAGGACGGCCGATGGCCTTGAAGACGCGTTTCACCGAAATGTTCGGTGTCGAGCATCCAGTGGTGCAGGGCGGCATGCAGTGGGTGGGCCGCGCCCAGCTCGTGGCCGCTGTCGCCAACGGCGGGGGCCTGGGCTTCATCACCGCCCTGACCCAGCCAACCCCGGAAGACCTGACCAAGGAGATCGCCCGCTGCCGCGACCTCACCGACAAGCCTTTCGGCGTCAACCTGACGATCCTGCCGGCGATCAATCCGCCGCCCTACGCTGAGTACCGCCAGGCCATCATCGAGGCGGGCGTGAAGATCGTCGAGACCGCTGGCAACAAGCCCCAGGAACACGTCGACGAGTTCAAGAAGCACGGCGTCAAGGTGCTGCATAAGTGCACCAGCGTCCGCCATGGCCTGTCGGCCGAGCGCATGGGCGTCGACGCCATCTCCATCGACGGCTTCGAATGCGCCGGCCACCCCGGCGAGGACGATGTGCCCGGCCTGATCCTCATCCCGGCCGCGGCCGACAAGATCAAGATCCCGATGATCGCGTCCGGCGGCTTCGGCGACGCCCGCGGCCTGGTCGCCGCCCTGGCCCTCGGCGCCGAGGGGGTGAACATGGGCACCCGCTTCATGTGCACGGTGGAAAGCCCGATCCACCAGCACATCAAGGAGCAGATCGTCGCCAACGACGAGCGCGCCACCGACCTCATCTTCCGCACCATGCACAACACCAGCCGCGTGGCGCGCAACGCCGTCAGCCAACAGGTGGTGGCGCTGGAGAAGCAGGGCGCCAAGTTCGAGGACGTGCGCGAACTGGTGGCCGGCAGCCGCGGCCGCAACGTCTACGAGGTGGGCGACAACGACGCCGGCATCTGGTCGGCCGGCCAGGTCCAGGGCCTGATCCACGACATCCCCACCTGCGCCGACCTGATCGCCCGCATGGTCTCGGGCGCCGAGGAGATCATCCAGCAACGCCTGGAAGGCATGGTCGCCAGCCGCGTGGCGGTGGCGGCGGAATAGGGCTCAACCCCTCATCCTCCCACGCCTTCGGCGCGAGCCCCTCCATCTCCCTATGGGAGAAGGCATAGGAACCTCGCCGGGCCGGGCTGGGAACACCTCTCCCATAGGGAGAGGGAGGGGCCCGCCGCGGAGCGGTG
>JAFEEA010000014.1 GCA_018241335.1 Pseudomonadota bacterium | reverse complement strand
GGCGTCGCCCACGACTTCAACAACCTCTTGACCGCCATCCAGCTGCGCCTGGACGAGCTGCTGCTGCGCCACCCCCTGGGCGACCCGTCGTACGAGGGGCTGTCCGAGATCCGCCAGACGGCGGTGCGGGCGGCCGACCTGGTGCGCCAGCTGCTGACCTTCTCGCGCAAGGCCACAGTCCAGCGCACGACCCTGGACCTCGGCGAACTGGTCTCGAACTTCCAGGTCCTGCTGCGCCGCCTGCTGCGCGAGGACGTCAAGCTGGAGACCGACTACGGCCTGAACCTGCCGCTGGTGCGGGCCGACAAGGCCCAGCTCGAGAATGCGGTGATGAACCTGGTGGTCAACGCCCGCGACGCCGTGCACGCCAACGGCGGCGGCGCCGTGCGCCTGCGCACCGCCCGGGTCAGCGAGAGCGAGGCCCAGGCCCTGGGCTACGCCGGCGCGCCGATGGGCGAGATGGCCATGATCGAGGTGGCCGACGACGGTCCCGGCATTCCGCCTGAGGTGATCGGCAACATCTTCGAGCCGTTCTTCACCACCAAGGCGGTGGGCGAGGGGACGGGGCTAGGCCTGGCCACGGTCTACGGCATCGTCAAGCAGTCCGACGGCTGGATCTCGGTGGAGAGCACCCTGGGCCACGGGGCCGCGTTCCGCATCTTCCTGCCGGTCTATGTGCCCCCGATCCTGCCCGAGGCGCCGGTGCTGGCGGCCAAGCCCAAGGTGGCCGCGCGTGACATGGCCGGCTCGGGGCGCATCCTGTTCGTCGAGGACGAGGAGGCCGTGCGCGGCATCGCCGCCCGCCTGCTGCGCGCCCGCGGCTATGAAGTCATCGAGGCCTGTGACGGCGAGGAGGCGCTGGAACTGGCGGAGGAAAACGCGGGGACCATCGACCTGATGATCTCGGACGTGATCATGCCGGGCATCGATGGGCCGACCTTGCTGAAGAAGGCGCGCGGCTTCCTGGGCTCGGCCCCGGTGATGTTCATCTCGGGCTATGCGGAGTCCGAGTTCTCGGACCTGCTGGAGGGCGAGCCGGGCGTGTCGTTCCTGCCCAAGCCCATCGACATCAAGACCCTGGCCGAACGCGTGAAGCAGCAACTGCAGAGCGCGGCCTGAGCAAGGCTGTTGCGCCCAGGCGGATTGCCGGGGGCATGAACCGCCTTTTTTCCGGCAATCTTACGGCGAATTAATGCGCGGCCAGGTTGCCCGTCGATCTCCCGGCTTCTAACCCTGCCGGACATCGTCTGACGCCGCCATGGGAGCCGGTCTTGGTCCATCGACGCGAATTCCTGATGGGCGCCGCCGCCGCGGGCGCCCTGGCTCCCATCGCCCTTCCGCGGGCCTTCGCCGAGGCGCAAGGGGCCGACGCCGCCTTCGCCAAGGTGATGGACGACTTCGCCCGCCGGGACCTCGTTCGCGCGCCCGAACAGGCGTCGGCGCTGGGCCTCGACACGGGCGAACTGGCGAGCCTGCGCTCCCAGCTGTACGACCGCTCGATCGCCGCCGTGGCCGCGGACACTGCCGAGAACACCCGCCGCCTGGGGGTGCTTAAGGGCATTGACCGCGCCGCTCTCAGCCCCGCCGTCCAGGTGAGCTACGACACCCTGGCGTTCATGTACGACCAACGGGCGCGGGCCGACCGGGAGATCGCCTATGGTCCCGGCGGTGACGGCGCGCCCTATGTGCTGTCGCAGCTGACGGGGGCGTATCGCAGCACGCCGGACTTCCTGGACAACCAGCATCCGGTGGAGACCCGCGAGGACGCTGAGGCCTATCTGGCCCGGCTTGAGGCCTTCGCCGCCGTCATGGACCAGGAGACCGAGATGGCCCGCCGCGACGCGGGCCTGGGCGTCGTGCCGCCGGACTTCGTTATCGACAAGGCCCTGCCGCAGATGCGGGGCCTGCACGACGTGACGCCGGACGCTTCCAGCCTGGTCCAGTCGCTGGTCCGGCGCGCCAAGGAAAAGGGGCTGGACGGCGACTGGCAGGGGCGCGCCGGCGCGGTCTTCCAGGCCAAGATTCAGCCGGCCCTGGCCCGCCAGATCGCCTTGCTGGAAGGCTGGCGGCCGAAGGCGGCCCACGACGCCGGGGTCTGGCGCCTGCCCAAGGGCGAGGCCTACTACGCCCTGTCCCTGCGCGACGGCACCACCACCGACGTGGAGCCCGAGGCGGTGCACCAGCTTGGCCTCGACCTGGCCAAGTCCCTGACCGCCGAGATCGATGCGATCCTGAAGGCCCAGGGCATGACCCAGGGGCCGGTCGGCGCGCGCATCCACGCCCTCTATGAGGATCCGAAGTTCCGCTACGCCAATACGGATGCGGCCAAGGAGCAGCTGCTGGCCGACCTCAACAAGCAGGTCGAGGCCATGCAGGCGCGCCTGCCCAAGTACTTCGGCGCCCTGCCCAAGGCGCCGCTGCAGATCAAGCGCGTGCCCAAGTTCATCGAGGTCGGGGCGCCCGGGGGCTACTACAACCAGGGTAGCCTGGATGGGAAACGGCCGGGTATCTACTGGATCAACCTGCGCGACACGGCGGAGGTCCCGACCTGGACCTTGCCGACCCTGACCTACCACGAGGGCATACCGGGCCATCACCTGCAGCTGTCGCTGCAGCAGGAGGCGGCCCTGCCGCTGATCCGCAAGATGAACTTCTTCTCGTCCTACGGCGAAGGCTGGGCGCTCTACGCCGAGCAACTCGCCGACGAGATGGGGGTCTATGAGCACGACCCGTTCGGACGGGTTGGCTACCTGCAGTCGGCCCTGTTCCGCGCCTGCCGCCTGGTCGTGGACACCGGCATCCACCACAAGCGCTGGAGCCGCGAGCAGGCGATCCGGTGGATGGCGGACACCGACGGCGACCAGGTCTCGACCACCACCACCGAGGTTGAGCGCTACTGCGTCTGGCCGGGCCAGGCGTGCAGCTACATGGTCGGCCGCAACACCTGGAGCCGCCTGCGCGACAAGGCCAAGGCGGCGCTCGGCCCGCGCTTCGACATCCGCAAGTTCCATGACGCGGGCCTGCTGGCGGGCGCCATGCCGCTGACGGTGCTGGACGGGCTCATCGACGCCTGGATCAAGACCGAGGCCGCTTGAGGCTCACCGGGCGAATTGCCCCCCGGCCGTCACCCTCGGCTGTCAGTGCCGAGGGTCCATGAACACGTGCGATGGGGCGGCTCGTACCGAAGGGCGAGCCGGGCGACGATGTCTGCCAGACGCCTGCGCCGCTTCGCTGCCGCTGCGCGACAATTGCGTCGGCACGTATGGATCCTCGGGACTGACGCCCGAGGATGACGGATGTCTTGGGAAATCTACTGGAACCGAGCGTGAGGGAGGCGGCGGCCCCTAGCCCCAGCTATCCTTGGCGCCGACGCGGCGGGCAGCGGCCATGTGGTTGACCGGGGGCTGAGGGGTGGCGGCGGCGGCGCCGTAGTGCCAGCCCTGGGCGTAGTCGACGCCGGCGGCGCGGACGGCTTCGGCGGCCTGGTGGGTCTCGACCATCTCGGCCAGGGTGCGCACGCTCAGTTCCTGGCACATGCGCACCAGCTGACGGATGAAGTTTGACTCCCGTCCGCCATGCTGCAGCTCGCGGATGTAGCGGCCGTCAATCTTGACCACGTCGAGGCGCAGCTGCTGCAGGTAGGCGAGGGAGGCCGCGCCGGCGCCGAAGTCGTCCAGGCAGACCTGGCTGCCATCCGTACGCAGCGCCTGGATGTTGCGGTCGGCGAGGGCGAGGTCGTCGATGGCGGCGCTCTCGGTGATTTCGAACATCAGCCTGGGCTTGATGGCCTTCTTGCCCTTCAGGATGTGCTGCACGCCGTCCATGAAGGTGGGGCTGACGATGCTGCGGCCTGAGACGTTGACGGCCAGGCTAAGCGCCGGGTCGCGGGTCATCTCGGCGCAGGCCTTGTCGAGGATGGCCAGGTCCAGGCCCTCGATCAGGTCCAGTTCCTCGGCCATGCGGATCATCGGGAAGGGGCTGGCGTTGTCGCCGAAGCGGACCAGCACCTCGTGGTGGTGGAGCTCGCCGGTCGCGAGGGCGACCACCGGCTGGTAGACGAGATTGAACTCGCGCTTGGCCACCACGGAGCCCAGGGCGTTGGCCTTTTCCAGGGTGTGGCGCACCGATTCCTCGACCGCGTCGGTGAGGGTCGCCAGGGGCGCGCCGTTCATGCCCTCGCGCAGGAAGTCGTCCATGGCGTAGCGGATGGCGCGGACCACCTTGGAGGGGGCGACCTCGCCGTCGAGGGCGAGGGACCTGGCGGCGATGCGCACGTCGCCGATCTCGGCGGTCAGGGCGATGAGGCGGGTCAGGCGAGTGGTCAGGGCCTCGGCCGATTCGCCGCTGTTGCGCACCAGGGCGAAGCGGTCGTCGCCCAGGTCGGCCGCCGCGGCGCCGCCGTGCGACTGGGCGCGCAGGGCGCCGTGCAGGCGCGTCTGCAGGGCCTTCGCCGTGTCCGGCGCCAGGCCTCGGGAGGCCTTTGAGAAGCCGTCCATCTCGAGGAAGGCCAGCTCAAGCTCCTGGCCGGCGCTGCGTGCGGCCTCGACCAGGCTGCGGGTGACGGTCTCGAAGGCGGCGCGGTCCAGGAGCCCGTCGGTGGCGGCGCCCGCCGCGGGCGCGGCCCGGGTCATGGCGCAGGAGACGACACCGCCGTTCTGGGGAAGGCGGCAGGCTGACAGGGCGAAGGCGCGGGCGCTGGCGCCGTCGTTGTCGGCCAGGCGAGCGAGCACCGGGCCCTGGCGGGCGCCATCCTCGAGCCCGGCGAACAGGGCCTCGACCAGGGCGCAGTCTGCGGGATGCACGAAGTCGCGCCAGGAGCGGCCGACGAGGGCGACTTCGCTGGTTCCGGTCAGGGTGGCCGCGGCGCCCACGGCGAAGGTGATGCGGTCGTGCGAATCCACCTCGACCAACAGGTCGGCGCAAGCGAAGGCGAAGCCCAGGAACCGATGCGGCGCGACGTTCAAAGCGGCCCTCCCGGCGCCATTGGACCGCAATTCATAACGGGTTCGGCTTAATGAGGCTTGAAGCCTGGCCTTGCCGCGTGGCCGGCGGGCGCCCAAACTGAGTGCCAAACCGAGCGATTGTTCAAGGTCATGGGAGGACCAGCTGGGCGTCATGCGTGAACGGGTCACCGCGCGGGTGCTCCTGCTGGACCCCGCCCAGCGCATCCTGCTGATGAAGGGGCGCCTGCCCAGCGATCCGACCGCGCCGGGCGCCTGGTTCACGGTCGGCGGCGGCGTCGAGGCCGGCGAAAGCGTGATGGAGGCCGCCGCGCGCGAGATCGTCGAGGAGACCGGATTCACCGACGCCGTGCTCGGGCCCGTCGTCTGGTACGGCGAGGGCGTCTACTACGATCGCAAGCGTCGTCCGCTTGTCGTGCGCGAGAGCTATGTTCTGGCCCGCTGCGCCGGCGGCGACATCACGCGCGACGGCTGGCAGGCCCTGGAGCGCGAGCTGGTGGACGACATCCGGTGGTGGACCCTGGACGAGCTGATGCGGCTCGACGAGGACATCTATCCCCTGGATATGGTCGAGATGCTGCCCGACGTCCTGGCCGGGCGCTTCAGCGACCCGCCGCGGGCCATTCGCTATCGGGACCCATTGGTTCAGGAGACTCCGACGACATGACGCCGATCCTCGCCGCCGCCGCCCTGCTCGCCGCGACCGAGGTCGCGCCCGGCTGCGACCTGGAGAAGCCCTCCGAGGCCCCGGGCTGCCAGCGCGCCGTCATCGACCGGACGGTGAAGATGAACCAGATGCAGGTGCTGGGCACCCACAACAGCTACAAGCGCGCCATCGCGCCAGCCGAGATGGCGCTGCTGAAAGCCGCCGCCCCGAAGAGCGCCTATGGCCTCGACTACGCCCATCCGCCGTTGGCCGACCAGCTGAACGCCGGCGCGCGGGCGTTGGAGCTGGACGTGCTCTATGACCCCGAGGGCGGGCGCTACGCCGATCCGATGCTGCCGCGCGTGGTGCGCCAGTCGGGCCAGGCCACCGATCCCTACGACGCCCAGCCGATGCGCCGGCCGGGCCTGAAGGTGCTGCACGTCCAGGACATCGACTATCGCTCGAACTGCGCCCTCTTCGTGGACTGCCTGAAGGAGATCCGGGCCTGGTCGAAGGCCCATCCGGATCACCTGCCGATCCTGATCACGATGAATCTCAAGGACGACGACGTGAAGGCGCCGGGCACGGTGCACGCGCTGAAGTTCGACGCCAGGGCGATGGACTCCATCGATGCGGAGATCCGTTCGGTGTTTGCGGAGGGCGAGCTGATCACGCCGGACATGGTGCGCGGTCGCCAGGCCTCGCTGCGCGCGGCGGTGCGGGCGCACGGCTGGCCGATCCTGGGCCGGGCGCGGGGCAAGGTGTTCTTCGCCATGGACGAGGACGAGCCGAAGCTGTCGGTCTACGCCGCCGGTCATCCGGGCCTGCGCGGGCGGGTGCTGTTCCCGAACGCCGACGAGGCCTCGCCCAACTCCGCCTACATCACCCTCAACGAGCCCATCGCCCAGGCTGACCGGATCCGCGCCGACGTGACCGCGGGCCTGTTCGTGCGCACCCGCGCCGACGCCGATACCGTGGAGGCGCGCAGCAACGACACCGCCCGCCGGGCCGCCGCCTTCGCCTCCGGCGCCCAGGTGGTGTCGACCGACTACATGCATCCGGACACTCGGTTCAGCGCCTATAGCGTCGCCATGCCGGGCGGCGTCCTCGACCGGCTGGACCCGGCGTTCTCGGCGGGACAGGGGACGGCGCTCGGCGCGCCTTAGCCTTACGGCGAGGCATCCAAACTCCGGTAACGGCGTTCCTAGGGCCAGGGACACAACGTTTCTGGAGTTACAAGAATGGCAAGGCACGCTCTCATGTTCGCCGCCCTCGCCGCGGCGGCCCTGACGCCGGCCCTGGCGTCGGCGCAGAACGCCTGCGAACAACGCAAGACCGACAACCGCGTCGCCGGGACCCTGCTGGGCGCCGGCCTGGGCGCCATCGTGGGCAGCCAGGTCGCCGGCCATGGCGCGCGCACCGAAGGTTCGGTGATCGGCGCGGTCGGCGGCGGCGTCATCGGCAACCAGTTGTCGAAGTCCAACAAGGACTGCTCGGGCTATGGCTACTACGACGGCCGCGGAACCTGGCATGCCAACGTCAGCGGCTACTACGACCGCGACGGCCACTGGATCGCCGCCAACGGCGCCGGCTACTACGACAACCACGGCCAATGGCATGAGCGGGGGCGGGGCTATCTGGACAGCGACGGCTACTGGGTCGCCGATGCGGCCCCGTCCTATGGCGGCGCGCCGCCCTACGCCGGCGGCTATGGATCGGACGCTTCCTATACCGCGCCCCGCTACGGCATTCGCCAGCGCGAGGACTGGCTGGACCAGCAGATCGCCGCCGGCGAGCAGGACGCCAGCCTGACCCGGGACGAGGCGCGCTGGGTGCGGCGCGACCTGGCGGACATCCGTCGCCGCGAAGAGGCCTATCGCCGGCCGGACGGAACCATGCGTGACCGCGACCGCCAGTACCTGCAGTCGCGCCTGGACCGCCTGTCCGACCGCCTGCGCGACCTGCGCGGCAACAATCGCCGCGGCTACTATTGAGGCCGGCCCGGCGCGACCCCTCGATCGGGCTGGCCGCGCCGGGTGCGACAAGAGCGCGACTCGGCGGCGATCCCGCCCCACGGCCGAGATTCGTAACCAATTGGTCAACTTTGCCGGGTCAACTCCAGTTAACGCTTCGTGGCGAACGGATTGATCTGGATGGCTTTCGCGGCCGATCGCTTGCCCTGGACGGGACGGGAGGGAACCTCGTCGCCGGCCGGTGAGGCGTCCCCGGCCGGGTCACGCCTGGGGGGATCGCGTCAGGCCGGTTCGCGTCTCACCGACGAGCCGATGATGAGTGTCCTGGCGCGTATCGCCACCGAGACCGGCGCCCAGCCGATGCGGATGATGCGGGAGTTCGCCGCCCTGTCCTTCGGGCCCGGCAAGATCGCCTTCGGCGACTATGTGCGCCTGCGCCTGTTCGACGACGCCTTCTGGGCCGGAGCCGACAAGCGTGGCGTGGCCGGCCGGCGACGCGCCGCCGAGATCATGGCGCAGGCCAACCACGCCGACGGCCATGGCCTGGCCGCCAACCGCCTGGCCGCCAAGGCCTATCTGTCGGCCTTCGGCTTCGCCATGCCGCAGGCGGTAGCGATCTTCGCCCAGGACCTGGCGGCGCCGGGCGGCGCGCTCCTGCGCACGCGCGAACAACTGCGCGAGTTCCTTTGCGACTCGGTGGTCTATCCGCTGATCGGGCGGCCGGTTCAACACGTCGCCGGCGCGGGCGAGGTGGAACTGTTGGGCGTCAACCTGGAGGCGGGGCGGCTGACCACGTCGCGGGCCGGCGCCAGCGCGGACCTGGACGGTTTCGTCGAGCACATCTCCGAGAACTACGCGGGCGGCTATCTGTTCGAACGGCGGCCGGAGCCGGACGGCGCCTGGGCCAAGGCGCTGGACGGCCAGCTGCCGACGGTGCGGCTGATCACGGTGATGACCGACCAGGGCGCGCGGCCCTTCCGCCTTTGCGCCACCGCCCAGACCCCGGACGGCGGCGAGCTGCTGCTGCGCCTCGATCCGCGCAGCGGGGCGGTGACGGGCGCCAGCCGTGGCGCCGGGCTGGAGTTCCAGGATCTGGACCGCCATCCCTGGACGGGGGCGGATCTGACAAGGCTGAGCCTGCCCGACTGGCCGGCGATGCGGGCCATGGCGCTGGAGGCCTCGCGCCTGTTGGCGCCGCTGTCGCTGATCGGCTGGGAGCTGATCCCCACGGCGGCCGGACCCATGATCCTGGCTGTGGACGAGGCGCCCGACCTGGCGCGCCATCAGCTGGCCGACCGCCGCGGGGTGCTGACCGCCGACTTCCAGGCCTTCGTCGCCGCTCGGCGAGAAGCCCTGGCCGAGGCCGAGCAACTGCGCCTCGACGCCTGATCACAGGCCCGCCGGCGGGAACCGGACGGCGCGACGCGGCTTGATACAGGGTCCGCAACCCTGGAGGCCGCCATGACCCAGCCCACCCCTCAAGACCCTTCCGCCCAACCCGCCAAGGCCGGCGCGGCCAAGGATGTGCAGGGCGAGGGAAACTACGCCGCCGCGCGCAAGTTCGACGCCGAGGAGCGCGCCTTCGTCGAGAGCGGCAAGGTGGAGGCCGGCGCCAAGGCCGCCCGCGAGGCCCTGGACGGGCCCGAGGGCCAGGATCTGGAAGCCGCCCGCCACGCCGCCGCCCGGGGCGAGGCCCTGAAGAAGCCTTGAGGGTTCGGGCGTCCTAGTAAAGCTGGGCCGAGCGGTAGCAGCGGCGCCCTTGCCAGGGCGACGCAAACGCGCTTCGAAAGCGGCTGTCCTTCGAGGAGCGCCGCCATGGCCGTGAAGACCCAGAGCCTGACCATTCGCCGCGTCGCCGGCGCCCTGGGCGCGGAGATCGGCGGCGTCGACCTTTCCGCCGACCTCTCCGACGCCGTGATCGCCGAGATCCGCCAGGCGCTGGTGGAGCACCAGGTGATCTTCTTCCGCGACCAGGCCCTGACCCCGGCCCAGCAGGTGCGTTTCGGCGCCCGCTTCGGGCCGCTGAACATCCACCCCTACGTCGCCGGCATGGCCGGCCATCCCGAGGTGATGGAGATCATCAAGGAGCCGGAGGACCGTACCAACTTCGGCGGCGGCTGGCACTCCGACATGAGCTTCCTGGAAACCCCGGCGATCGGCTCGATCCTCTATGGACTGGAGATCCCCGAGTATGGCGGCGACACCCTGTTCGCCAGCCAGGCGGCGGCCTATGACGCCCTGTCGCCGGGGCTGAAGGCGACGCTGGAGGGGCTGCGGGCCGTTCACTCGGCGGGCCGGGAGTACAGCGCCGGCGGCCACTCGGCCCAGAAGCGCAAGTCGATGAGCGTGGTCGAGGCCGAGGGGGCGGCGGGCGAGTTCGTCCACCCCGTGGTGCTGACCCACCCCGAGAGCGGGCGCAAGGCGCTCTATGTGAACCCGGCCTTCACCATGCGGTTCGAGGGCTGGAGCCGGCGCGAATCCAAGCCGCTGCTGGATTTCCTGTTCGAACACGCCCGCTACGAGGCCTTCACCTGCCGCTTCGCCTGGGCCCCGGGGTCGGTGGCGTTCTGGGACAACCGCCAGGTCTGGCACTTCGCCCTCAACGACTATCCCGGCCAGCGGCGGCACATGCGCCGCGTGACCGTGGACCCGCGGCCCTCGGAGCTGGCCCGCGCCGGGGCGAAGGCCGCGACGGCGATCTAGCGACGGACGACCGCAGAGTCTGAGGGGAGGGCTAGTTCGCCCGAAAAGAACATCTTGCGAACATGGAACAAAGCCGGTACGCATAGCCATCGGCCGAGGGGAATCGGCGCGGGGCGCCGGGAACGCCGCCCGGTCGGCGGAATCATGGGATAGAAGGGCGGTTGGCGGATGAGCAACACGGTGGCGTTGAAGCTGGTGGGCAAGGAAGAAGGCGACAAGCAGCGGGCCCTCGAGGCGGCCATGGCGCAGATCGATCGCGCCTTCGGCAAGGGCTCGGTGATGCGGCTCGGCGAGAAGAGCCGCAACCTGGAGGTCGAGGCGGTGTCCACCGGCTCACTGGGCCTGGATATCGCGCTGGGCATCGGCGGCCTGCCCAAGGGGCGGATCGTCGAGATCTACGGGCCCGAGAGCTCGGGCAAGACGACGCTCGCCCTTCACGTGGTGGCCGAGATCCAGAAGGCCGGCGGGGTCGCCGCCTTCGTGGACGCCGAGCACGCGCTCGATCCGAGCTATGCGCACAAGCTGGGGGTGAACCTGGACGACCTGCTGGTCTCCCAGCCCGACACCGGCGAGCAGGCGCTGGAGATCACCGACACCCTGGTGCGCTCCGGAGCCGTGGACATCGTGGTCATCGACTCCGTGGCCGCCCTGACGCCCCGGGCCGAGATCGAGGGCGAGATGGGCGACAGCCTGCCCGGCCTGCAGGCGCGGCTGATGAGCCAGGCGCTGCGCAAGCTGACGGCCTCCATCTCCAAGACCCACACCCTGGTCATCTTCATCAACCAGATCCGCATGAAGATCGGGGTGATGTACGGCAGCCCGGAGACGACCACGGGCGGCAACGCCCTGAAGTTCTACGCCTCGGTGCGCCTGGACATCCGCCGCACCGGCTCGGTGAAGGTGCGCGACGAGATCATCGGCAACAACGTCCGGGTCAAGGTGGTCAAGAACAAGGTCGCCCCGCCGTTCCGCGAGGTCGAGTTCGACATCATGTACGGCCAGGGCATCTCCAAGCTGGGCGAGATCATCGACCTGGGGGTCAAGGCCGGGGTGGTGGACAAGTCCGGGGCCTGGTTCTCATGGAACAGCCAGCGCATCGGCCAGGGCCGCGACAACGCCCGTGAGTTCCTCAAGGCCAATCCCGATATCGCCGCCCAGATCGAGGCCCAGGTGCGCGGCGCCGGCGCCAAGATCGAGGAAGAGCTTTTGGTCGGCGGCCCTGAGCCGGGCGAGGAAGACTAGGCGTCGAGCCGAAGCCTCCGAGACAGGTTTCGAACTTCAGACTTGTCGAAGATCCGGGGCGCCGCTTCCCCAAGCCGCGCGGTCCAGATCCCGGCATGGCATGACGCGGCCGGAATTGGCCCTGGGCGACGCCCGCCAACCCGCCGCCCTCGGCCGCCCCGCCCGGCCGCGTCATGCGAACCGGACGCCCGATCCCCCGGTCGGGCGTCCGCCGTCGTTTCGGAGCGTCGCCGCTCGCCAAGCGGGCGGAGGACTGAGTGCGCCGCGCCGACCAAAGGATTCATCCCCGAACCACGCGCACCCTGGCCGCCCGGCAGCTCCCGCGCCGCGTTTTGCTTTGTGGCGGAAGGGGGAGATGTTAGACGCCGCCGCAGTCCCCCTTGGGGTTCCCAAAGCCGGCGCGGGATGAGCCCGCGCCGCCAGATGCAAGTGAAGTCCGATGCCGAGCCTAAACGACATCCGCAAAGAGTTCCTGAGCTATTTCGGCCAGAACGGCCACCAGGTGGTGCAGTCGGCTCCCCTGGTGCCGCAGAACGATCCGACGCTGCTGTTCGTCAACGCCGGCATGGTGCCGTTCAAGAATATCTTCACGGGCGCGGAAACGCCGCCCGGGCCGCGCGCCGTCTCGTCGCAGAAGTGCGTCCGCGCCGGCGGCAAGCACAACGACCTCGACAACGTCGGCTATACGGCGCGCCACCACACCTTCTTCGAGATGCTGGGGAACTTCTCCTTCGGCGACTACTTCAAGGACGGCGCCATCGAGCTGGCCTGGAAGCTGATCACCAAGGAGTACGGCCTCGACGCCTCGCGCCTGCTGGTGACGGTGCACGCCACCGACGAGGAGGCCGCGGGCCTGTGGCGCAAGATCGCCGGCCTGTCGGACGAGCGGATCATCCGCATCAATTCGTCGGACAATTTCTGGTCCATGGGCGACACGGGCCCCTGCGGCCCGTGCTCGGAGATCTTCTTCGATCATGGCTCGCATATCGCTGGCGGCCCGCCCGGTTCGCCCGATGAGGACGGCGACCGGTTCGTGGAGATATGGAACCTGGTCTTCATGCAGTACAATCAGGTCGACGCCGACACCCGCGTCGCCTTGCCCAAGCCCTCCATCGACACCGGCATGGGCATCGAGCGCCTGACCGCGGTGATGCAGGGCGTGCACGACAACTACGATATCGACCTCTTCCGCACCCTGATCGAGGCGTCCAAGGCCCTGGTCGGCGGAGCGGGCGGCGGGTCGAACGGCCCCTCGCACCGGGTCATCGCCGATCACCTGCGCTCGACCAGTTTCCTGATCGCCGACGGGGTGACGCCGTCAAACGAAGGCCGCGGCTATGTGCTGCGCCGGATCATGCGCCGCGCCATGCGCCACGCGCATATCCTGGGCGCGCAGGACCCGCTGATGCATAGGCTGGTCCCGACCTTGGTGGCGGAGATGGGCGAGGCCTATCCGGAGCTGCGCCGCGCCGAGCCGGTGATCACCGAGACCCTGCGTCAGGAAGAAGAACGCTTCCGGCGCACCCTCGGCCGCGGCATGGCCCTTCTGGACGAAGCTACGGCGGGCCTCGTCGCCGGCGAGGTGCTGTCCGGCGAGACGGCCTTCAAGCTCTACGACACCTATGGCTTCCCCATCGACCTGACCCAGGACGCGGTGCGCGCCAAGGGCCTGACCGTGGACCTGGCCGGCTTTGACGCCGCCATGGAGCGCCAGCGTGAGATGGGCCGCGAGAACTGGACCGGCTCGGGTCAGAAGGCCGACGGGGCGGTGTGGTTCGCCTTGCGCGACCGCCTGGGGCCGACGGTGTTCACGGGCTACGATTCCGTGGAAGGCACGGCCGAGACCCTGGCCATCGTCGCCGGCGGCGCCGAGGTCGACGGCGCGGGGGCGGGCGAGACCGTCCAGGCCCTCTTCGACCGCACCCCCTTCTATGCCGAGAGCGGCGGCCAGGCCGGCGACCGCGGCGAGGTGGAATGGACCGGCGGCCGCGCCGAGGTCCTGGACGTCCAGAAGGAAGCCGGGGACCTCTTCGCCCATGTGCTGAAGGTCGTCGAGGGCCGCCTGGAGCCGGGGACGCGGGTGCGCCTGGCGGTGGACGCCGACCGGCGCGCCCGCACGCGCCTGAACCATTCCGCAGCCCACCTGGCGCACGCGGCGCTGAAGCACGTGCTGGGCCCGCACGTGGCGCAGAAGGGCCAGCTGGTGGACGGCGAGCGCATGCGCTTCGACTTCAGCCACGGCGGTCCGCTGACGGCGGACGAGCTGGACCGCATCGAGGCCGAGGTCAACGCCGTGATCCGCCAGAACGTGCCGGCCGACACCCGCGAGATGGCGCCCCAGGCGGCCATCGAGGCCGGGGCGGTGGCCCTGTTCGGCGAGAAGTACGGCGACAGCGTGCGGGTGCTGACCCTGGGCAAGGCCCTGACCGGCGACGGCGCCTATTCGGTGGAGCTGTGCGGCGGCACCCACGTGGCGCGCACGGGCGACATCGCCCTCTTCAAGATCGTCTCGGAGCAAGGCATCGCGGCGGGCGTTCGGCGCATCGAGGCCCTGACCGGCGAACCGGCGCGGCGCTGGCTGCTGGACCAGGCGGCGGTGGCCAAGGGGCTGGCCGACCAGTTCAAGGTCCCGGTGGCCGAGGTGACCGGCCGCGTCGACGCCCTGACCGCCCAGGCCCGCAAGCTGGAGCGCGATCTGGCCGAGGCGCGCAAGCAACTGGCCCTCGGCGGTGGCGGCGGCGCGGGCGGCGCCTCCACGGTGGAGGACGTCGGCGGGGTGAAGTTCGACGGCCGCGTGGTCGAGGGCGTCAGTCCCAAGGACATGCGCCCGCTGGTGGACGAGGCGCGCAAGCGCCTGGGCCAGGGCGGGGTGGTGGCCTACGCCGCCGTCAACGAGGGCAAGGCCTCGATCGCCATCGCCATCACGCCCGACCTGGTCGGCCGCTTCGACGCCGCGACCCTGGCGCGCGCGGCGGTGACGGCCATGGGCGGCCAGGGCGCCGGCGGCAAGCCCGACTTCGCCCAGGGCGGCGCCCCGGACGGCGCCAAGGCCCCCGACGGCGTGGCGGCGGTGAAGGCCGCGCTGGCGGGGTAGGGGCGGGCGGCCGGTTCTCCGGCTCCACCAAGCGCCCATCCTGCTCGACCCGGCGAAGGGAGCGGCGCCGTGGATTGGGACCGCAGCGACGGCGCGCCTGCTGACATCCTGCGGCAACTGACGCGGACGCGCTGGCGCGCGGCGTAGGACCTTGGGCGTTGGCCCCATGCGGGCGACGCGCGAGGAGAGCGTCATGAGCGAAGTGCTCAATCTGTATCCGGGTTCGGAGCTGGCCCTCGAGCCGCCGCCAGGCGCGGCCGAGGATTTCGACTTCCTGATGGGGGACTGGACGGTGCGCAACCGCCGGCTCAAGGCCCGCTGGTCCGGCGCCCCGGCGTGGGAAGCCTTCGAGGGGCGCTCACGTTGCGAACCACGGCTGGGCGGGCTGTCCAACATCGAACAGATCGACTTTCCGGACCGGGGGTTCAGCGGCATGACCGTGCGCCTGTTCGACCCGGCGGCGCGGCGATGGTCGATCTACTGGATCTCGAGCCGCGACGGGGTGCTGCAGCCGCCAGTGTGTGGCGGCTTCGACGGAGAGGCCGGTGTCTTCTTCGGCGAGGACTTGGACGACGGCCGCTTCGTCCTGGTGCGCTTCGACTGGCTGAAGCGCGGGCCGGAAGGGGGGCCGCGCTGGAGCCAGGCCTTCTCTTTGGACGGCCAGGCCTGGGAGACCAATTGGGTGATGGACTTCGTGCGGGCCTGACCGGCGTCAGGCCTCCGCGAACGGGCGAGCCGCGTCCCACGCCGCGAGGGCGGCCAGGCGCTCGGCGAGCCAACCAGCGGTGAAATTCTCCGAGCCCCAGTAGTCCAGTTGCTCCGCGTACTGACCGAGGAACCAGATCTCCCGCGCCCGGACATGGGCCGGAATGGCGGCGAGATCCTGCTCAGGGATCGGGGTGTGGCGCCGATAGCCGTCAAGGAAGGCGGCGAACACGGCGCGATGGCGGTCCTCGAACGAGCGGGTCCCCAGCCGCTGCAGGATGTTCCACAGGTAGACGCCCAGGTCGTAGGCGAGCGGGCCGGGACCGGCGTCGTCGAAGTCGAAGAAGGCCGCGCGGCGCCGGCCCTGGGCGTCGTCGGCGATCAGGGTGTTGAACCCGTGGCAATCGCCGTGGCAGGCGACCTGCGTGAGGCCGGAAAGGCTGTCCAAGCGCCGCGCCGTCTCATCCACCGCGGCGGCGAAGCGGGCGCGGAGGTCCGCGCCGAGGTGGGGCGCGGCCATCACGGAGGCGGCCGGTCGGCGCACCAGCTGGTCGAGGTCCAGGCGCACCCGGCTGGGCGGCCCGGCGAAATCGGCGGCGGCGGCGTGGATCGCGGCCAGCGACTCACCCATCAGGGCCACGTCGGCCAGATCGGTCATCGGCGGCGCGCCCTCCAGGAAGTCGAACAGCGCGAGGGCGCGGGGCCCTTCGGCGGTCAGGGCCTGGCGCCAGAGACGACCGTCGCGAGCGGGGAGCGCCGCGGCTACGGCGGCTCCGCGGGCCTTCAGGTGGGCGAGCAGGGCGGTCTCGTGGTCGACGTTGACGCCGCCTCCGGTGTGCGGGCCGCTGAGCCGGGCGACGAAGCGGCGGCCGTCGGCCGCGGCGACATCATAGACGTCGTTGAATCCTCGCCGGATCAGGGTGCAGCGGACCGGACCGCCGAGGTCGTAGGCCTGGGCCAGGCGACGGGCGATCTCGGCCCCCGCCACGGTGGAATAGACGGCGCGCAGCGTCTCGTTCCCGGCGATCGCCTCGCTCATGCGCCCCTCCGCCCAGGAGCCGATGCTGGACCAGGCCGCCGACGCGGTCAAAGGCCGCGGCGGCTGGGGGGTGTTACGAGCGTGATTGCACGCGCGTGGAGCGCGCGGCCAAGCTATGCAGGCGTCGACCAAGACCGTTCATAGAGGCCGCCCGATGAAATCCGCCCTTCCGCTCGCCCTCGCCGCCGCCCTCGCGGCCGGCTCCGCCGCCGCCCAGCCGACCCACGTGATGGTCCGCGCCCTGGCCTTGGACGCCAAGTTCATCGGAGACCACACGGGCGGGGTGAAGGTGGTTCTGCGCGATGCGCGGACCGGCAAGATGCTGGCCGAGGGCCTCACGCGCGGCGGCACGGGCGACACGCCGCGGATCATGAAGATGCCGGTGGCGCGGGGAGCGGCGCTGGCCGACGCGGGGACGGCCGGCTTCGAGGCGGTGATCGACATCGACCGGCCGACATTGGTGCGGGCCGAGGCCACCGGGCCAATGGGCCGGCCTGGCTCGGCGGTGTCGGTGAGTTCAAGCCTGTGGGTGATCCCCGGACGAGACATCTCGGGCGACGGCTGGGTGCTCAGCTTTCCGGGGCTGGTGGTCGAGCCGGCGCGCGTCAGCGCCGATCCCGCCGGCCTGAAGGTCGAGGCCAAGATCTCGCCCATGTGCGGTTGCCCGATCGAGCCGGGGGGGCTGTGGGACGCCGGCGGCTACACGGTCGAGGCCTTCGTCCTGAAGGGTGACAAGGTCGTCTCGCGCACGGCCCTGGCCTATGCCGGCAAGACCGGCGAATTCGCCGGGATCGCGCCGAAGGCGGGGTCGGGCCGCTATCGCCTGCGGGTGGTGGCCTACGACGCCAAGAGCCCCAACGCGGGGGTCTGGGAAGGGCCGCTGGCCACGCGCTAGAGCCTGGCCAGGACTTCGGCCAGGACCGCATCCGCCGAACGGCCGGCTGTGTCGACCACCTGGGGCGGCCTCGTCCACGGCCGATAGTCGCGGCCGACGACCGCCGCCCAGTCGGGCAGGACGAGGCCCGGGACCTCGCTGGCGCGCGTCTCCACCCGGCGGCGGTGCTCGGCCTGGTCCGAGCAGACCACCTCGATTTCGACCACGCGGGCGCCGGCGCCAAGACCGGCGTCCCGCCAGGCGTCGCGGGTCTGCGGCCACGGATTGACGCTGTCGCCGACGACGTCGAGGCCAAGCCGCAGATTGTCGGCCGCCACGGCGTAGCAGGCTTGGTAGCCGGCGTCCTCGAGCAGGTCGCGCTCATCCGCGACGGAGCGGGCGATGGCCTGTTCGACGCTGTCGATGCGCAGCCATACGGCGCCGAGCCGCCGGGCCATTTCCCGGGCGAGGGTGGACTTGCCGGTTCCGGGAAGGCCGGCGAGGACGATCAGGGTCGCCATGGCGACATTCCCCCCAGTTTCGTCAGGGTTTGGCGAAGACGCACAGCTTGTTGCCGGTCAGGTCGCGCAGATAGGCGCCGTAGAAGCTGGTGGAGTCCTCGGGGCGGGGGCCGGGCTTGCCTTCGTCCTGGCCCCCGGCGGCCAGGCCCGCGGCGTGGGCGGCGTCCACGGCCGCCGTGGAAGGGGCCAGGAAGGCGATCATGATCCCGTTGCCTGCGCGGGCCGCCTGTCCGTCATGCGGCGGGCAGACGAAGACGTTCGCGTCTCCGCCCCTAGGCCCATAGCCGGCCCAGCCGTTGTCGAAGAAGCCCCGCTCATAGCCGATGGCGCCGAGCACCGCGTCGTAGAAGGGCAGGGCGGCGGCGGTGTCGAGCGCGCCGATGGTGACGTAGCCGATCATGGGATGTCCCTCCGTTCAGGTCGGGAGCATCCTAGCGGCGGCGCGGAACGTTACAAGAACATCCCGCGCCGATGCTGACAGGATCGTGCGGGGGCCGTCAGGCCGCCAGGGCCTTCTCCAGGTTCTCGGCGACCTTGTCGAGGAAGCCCTCGGTGGTCAGCCAGCCCTGGTAGTCGCCGACCAGCAGGGCCAGGTCCTTGGTCATGAAGCCGGCCTCGACGGTGTCGACGCAGACCTTTTCCAGGGTCTCGGCGAAGCGGTCGAGCTCGGCGTTGCCGTCGAGGGTGGCGCGATGCTTGAGGCCGCGGGTCCAGGCGAAGATCGAGGCGATGGAGTTGGTCGAGGTGCTCTCGCCGCGCTGGTGCTGGCGGAAGTGGCGGGTAACGGTGCCGTGGGCGGCCTCGGCCTCGACGATCTTGCCGTCCGGGGTCATCAGGACCGAAGTCATCAGGCCCAGCGAGCCGAAGCCCTGGGCGACCTGGTCGGACTGCACGTCGCCATCGTAGTTCTTGCACGCCCAGACGAAGCCGCCGGACCACTTGAGCGCCGAGGCGACCATGTCGTCGATCAGGCGATGCTCGTAGGTGATCGAGGCGGCCTTGAACTTGTCGGCGAACTCTTCCTCGTAGATGCGCTGGAAGATGTCCTTGAAGCGGCCGTCGTAGGCTTTGAGGATGGTGTTCTTGGTCGACAGATAGACCGGGTACTCGCGGTTCAGGCCATAGGTCAGGCTGGCCCGGGCGAACTCCTCGATGGACTCATCGAGGTTGTACATGGCCATGGCGACGCCGCCGCCCGGGTAGTCGAACACCTCGTGCTCGAGCACCTGGCCGTCCTCGCCCTCCCACTTGATGGTCATCTTGCCCTTGCCGGGAACCACGAAGTCGGTGGCGCGGTACTGGTCGCCGAAGGCGTGGCGGCCGATGATGATCGGCTGGGTCCAACCGGGGATCAGGCGCGGCACGTTCTTGCAGATGATCGGTTCGCGGAAGACGACGCCGCCCAGGATGTTGCGGATGGTCCCGTTGGGGGACTTCCACATCTTCTTGAGGTTGAACTCCTTCACCCGCGCCTCGTCGGGGGTGATGGTGGCGCACTTGATGCCGACGCCCCACTTCTTGATCGCCTCGGCGGCCTCGACCGTGACCTTGTCGTCGGTGGCGTCGCGATGCTCCATGCCCAGGTCGTAGTAGTCGATCGGGATGTCCAGGAAGGGCAGGATCAGCTTGTCCTTGATCAGCTTCCAGATGATGCGGGTCATCTCGTCGCCGTCGAGATCGACGACCGGATTGGCGACCTTGATCTTGGTCATGTTCGGGGGCGGCTCCGTTTGAGCGGGCGGTCTGGGAGAGGGCGTCCGGCGCCGCCGGAAGCCTGCGATTGGCCAGGGCTATAGAGGCTAAATCCGCGCCGGGAAAGCGGCTGTGAGCCGGCCGCGGCGGTGACGGGGCGTCAGGCGTCGAAGGCCTTGACCATCAGGCGCGCGGTGTCGGCGAAGAGCTGGGCGCGCTGGGCTTCGGAGGCGGTCGAACCGGCCAGCAGGGCGCAGACGGCGAATCGCCGGCCGTCCGGCAAGGTCACCAGGCCTGCGTCGTTCTGGACCGGTGTGAAGCCGAGGTCGCTGCGCGCAGCCGCGACGCCGTGCGCCCAGGCCGACTTGCCCGGCCAGGCCGCGCCCATGGGGCCGGGCGAGCCCCGGGGCGGGGTCATCAGGCCCAGTAGAAGGTCGCTGGTGGGCTTGGCCGTCAGCTGACCGCCGGAGAGCTTGAAGAGGAAGCTCATCAGCGCCTGCGCTGACGAGGTGTCGCGCGGGTCCGCGACATAGGCCTCCATGGCGCGCTGCCGATCGGTGACAGGCACCGCCTTTTGGGCGGCCTGGAAGGCCTGTGGGGTGCGCCAGGCGGGGCGGAAGGGCTCCATCCCAGAGGCCTGGACGCCGATCTCGCGGGCGTAGCGGTCGACGCGAAGGTTCTCGATCCCCTTGAGCCGAAGCCAGGCGGTGACCGCACCAGGCCCGCCGGCGCGCGCCAGCAGCACGTCCGCGGCGGTGTTGTCTCCATACTGGACGGCCAGGGCGAGCAGATCCTGGACGGTGACGTTCATGGCGAAGTTGGCCGGGCTGGAGCGCCAGGACTGGCCGATCAGGCTGTAGGGCGGGGACAGGTCAACGTCGCGGACGGTGATCTTCTCTGTCAGGGAGACTCGTCTGGCGTCCACCTCGGCCAGCAGGGCGGCGGCTATGGGCAGGACAGCCAGTCCCCCGAGCGGGAACGGGCGGTCGACGTTCCAGTACCAGGTGGCCTGGGTCTTGAAGTCCATGATCGCCGCGGCGAAGTCGCCGGGCCGGGCGCGGCCCGCGAGGGGTGGGAAGCCCTTGTCCATCACCTTGGGGTCGAAATGGCCCGGGCCCAGGATCGACTTGTGGCAGGCGGCCAAGGATGCGGCCGAGACGGCGGTGGTCAGGGCGAAGACGAATTTGCGACGGTCTGGCGACATGCCGGACGGGACTCCTAGTGAACACCTGGCTGGCGGACGGGCGAACATATGTGGGTTGCGGGCGCAACCAAGGCGGGCCTATGGCGAGGGCATGAACGCCGCGCCGCCCGTCGTGATCCTCAATGAGCCCCAGCTTGCCGAAAATATAGGGGCCGTGGCCCGGGTGATGGGGAATTTTGGCCTGACCGACCTTCGCCTGGTACGGCCAAGGGACGGCTGGCCCCAGGAGCGGGCCTGGGCCAGCGCCTCGGGGGCCAACTGGCCGCTGGACAACGCCCGCGTCTGCCAGACCCTGGAGTCGGCGATCGGCGACCTGCAGCTGGTGCTGGCGACGACGGCGCGGCCGCGGGAGACCGCCCTGCCGGTGCTGACCCCACGCGAGGCCGCGGGCCGGCTGCGCTCGGCATCGGCGTCCGGCCAGGCCGTGGGCCTGCTGTTCGGCGGCGAGCGGGCGGGGCTGGAGACGGCCGACATCGCCCTGACCCACGGCATCGTCACCATCCCCATCGATCCGAAGTTCCACTCCCTGAACCTGGCCCAGGCGGTGGCGGTGAACGCCTACGAGTGGCGCCTGACAGAGGGCGACGCCCCGCCGCCCAGGTTCCGCGAGGGCGCGCCGCCTGCGGACCAGGCGGCGGTGCTGGGGTTCTACGAGCAGCTCGAGGGCGAACTGGAGGCGGCGGGCTTCTTCCATCCGGCCGAGAAGAAGGCCTCGATGGTGCGCAATCTGAGGGTCGCGTTCGGTCGGGCGCAGCTCTCGGAACAGGAGGTGCGCACCCTTCGCGGGGTGGTGACGGCCCTGGCCAAGGGCCGCGGCCGGGTGCTGGCCAAGCTGGCGGCGAGCCGGGCGGCCGAGGCGGCGGACGACGAGGCCGACGAAGGCTGACACTTCGTGACCAGGGATTTCCGCGCGCGGTTTCTGCCCCGACATCACCCTGAAAGCCGACGGCCCGAATCCTCGACCATTCGTGATCGCGCGATGGCGGGACGGCGGCCGGAACGCCTTGCAATCGGGGCGGGTCCCCGGAATATCCGCGCGGCGTGCATGGAGGCTGTGAATGGATCGGCGGCGGCTGTTGGCGGCGGGCGGTGCGTTCGGGGCTTTGGCGAGTAGCGGGTGGGTGCGGCGGGCGGCGGCCGCGGCCCTGGACCAGCCGCTGGACCTGAAGAGCGCCGCGCGGGAGGCCTGGCTCTACTGCCTGCCGCTGGTGGAGATGGCCACCACGCGCAGCCGCATGCTGGGACCCGAGCCGACCGGCATGAAGGCGCGGGTGAACGGCTTCGTCCATGTGCGCGACCTGGCCGGCCCGGCCATGCGCACGGTGACCACGCCCAACAACGACACACTCTATTCCAGCGCCTGGATCGACCTGGCCGCCGGGCCGGTGCGGGTGACCATCCCGCCGACCGGGGAGCGCTATTTCTCCCTGGCCCTGATGGACATGTTCACCAACAACTTCGCGGTGCTGGGGACGCGGACCACGGGCAGCGGTGGCGGGACCTTCGTCATCGCCGGGCCGCGCGATCCGGCGCCGCCGGACGCGATCCGCTCGCCGACGCCCTGGGTGTGGGCCCTGGCCCGCACCTTGGTGGACGGACCGGAAGACCTGGCGGCGGCGCACGCGGTGCAAGACGGCCTGGCGATCAAGGCCCGGCCGGGACGCATGCCCGACCAGAGCGTGGGGCGCAGCGCCGCCTGGAACGACTACTTCCTGTGGGCCCAGACCCTGCTGGCCGAGAACCCGCCGCCGGTGACGGACGGCGCCTTCTTCCGCCGCATCGCCGCCCTGCAGTTGGGCATGACCGGCGGCTTCGAGCGCGCGCGCTTCGCAGACACCGAGATGGGCGAGGTGGAGGCGGGGGTGAACGAGGCCCGCCAGGCCCTGGCGATGGCGCGGCCTGCCGTGGTGGGCGGATGGTCATATCCCCAAGCCGACATCGGCGACTACGGCCAGGACTATGCGTTGAGGGCTGCCGTGGCCCTGGGCGGCCTGGCCGCTCTGCCGCCGGTGGAGGCGATGTACATGCGCCCCGCCGCGCCGGACGGACGGATGGTGTTCGAGGGTGGTCGCTGGCGTCTCAGACTCCCGGGGCCGTTGCCGGTGGATGGCTTCTGGTCGCTGACGATGTACGAGGCGACCGACCAGGGACAGTTCTTCCTGACCGACAATCCCCTGAACCGCTACGCCATCGGTGATCGTACGCCGGGCCTGGCGCGTGGCGCGGACGGCGGGCTGGAGATCTGGATCCAGCGCACCGATCCTGGCGGCGACAAGACGGCAAACTGGCTGCCCGCGCCCGCCCAAGGGCCGTTCGCCATGATCCTGCGCGCCTACCTGCCCAAGCCGGCGCTGGTGCATGGGCGGTATCGCCTGCCGGCGCTGGAGGATCTGGACGCCGCGCCGACCTTGCCAGGTCCGCCGGCCGCGCCCCCCGCCGCGCCGGCGCTGGCCAAGACCGCCAAGCCTCACCGCAAGCCGCGCAAGCGATAGTACAAGCTATTGTAATTTCAGACCAAGTCGCAAAAGCACCCCGAGCGGGAGTTGGGCCGGTCTGCTAACGCGATGGTCACATCTCGCCGTTATGCCAGATTCCGAGAGTGGGGACTTTCGGGAATGTCTGAGGCCAACCGCCCGCCGGCGAGCGAGACGCCGGCCGATATCGCGGCGGCGATCAACCTGTTCGCGGCCTCCGCCAAGAACCTGCCGCAGCGGCTGGTGCTGGCCCTGGGCGTGGTGCTGGCGGCGCTGCCGGTGATGCCGGTGTGGGCGCCGGTGGCCTGGTTCGTCACCGTCGCCGCCCTGGCCTTCGTCGAGGACGGACTGGCGCGGTGGCTGACGGGCAGCGCCTGGGCGCGGTCCTGGCGCGGGGCGTTGGCGATGCCGACAGCCCTTTCGGTGGTCACGGGCGCGCTCTATGCGGCCGCGGCGACGGCGTTCTGGCTGACGGGCTCGGGCGCGGCGCGGATCTTCGCCATCTGCCAGATCTCGACCTCGCTGCTCTATGTGCTGCTGCAGTACTACGCCCGGCCCAGGACTTTCCTGATCGCGGCCGCCCCCTATCTGGCCGGCGTGTCGATCGGGGCGGGCAACGTCATCGCCATGGTCATCCGGGCGCACAAGCCCTGGCAGGCGGTGACGGTCTGCATGTCCCTGGCCTTTCTCTACTATTTCTTCCGGGCCGCCAGAGAGCAGCTGGCGGCGTCGCGCCAGGCCCTGCGCGCGGCGCGGGCCGAGGCCCAGCTGCGCGGCGTGGCGGCGGAGTCCGCCAACGCCGCCAAGAGCAGCTTCCTGGCCATCATGAGCCACGAGATCCGCACGCCCCTGAACGGGGTGCTGGGCATGGCCCAGGCCATGGCGGCCGATGACCTGGCGGCCGTGCAACGCGAGCGGCTGGACGTGGTGCGCCAGTCCGGCGAGGCGCTGCTGGCGATCCTGAACGACGTCCTGGACCTATCGAAGATCGAGGCGGGGCGTTTCGAGCTGGAGTGCATCGCCTTCGACCTGAACGACCTGGCCCGCGGCGCACACTCGGCGTTCACGGCCCTGGCCAACAAGAAGGGCATCAGCTTCGCCCTGACCATCGAGCCGGACGCCCTGGGCGTCTATCGGGGCGACCCGACACGGGTGCGGCAGATCCTCTACAACCTGATCTCCAACGCCGTGAAGTTCACCGAGCAGGGCGAGGTGCGCGTCACCGTGGCGCGGATGGACGCGACCTTGCGCATCACGGTCGCCGACACCGGCGTCGGCATCGCCGCCGACCAGCTGGCGAGCCTGTTCGACCGCTTCACCCAGGCCGACGTCTCGACCACCCGCAAGTACGGCGGCACGGGCCTGGGCCTGGCCATCTGCCGCGAACTGACGGTGCTGATGGGCGGGGCGATCCGGGCCGAGAGCGTCGAAGGCGAGGGCGCCGCCTTCATCGTCGACCTGCCCCTGCCGCGCGAGGAAAGCCGCGCCGAGGCCGCCGACGCCGGCCCCGTCAAGGCGCCGGGTCCGGCGGCCCGGCTCAGCGTGCGGGTGCTGGCGGCCGAGGACAACAGCGTCAACCAGCTGGTGCTTAAGACCCTGCTGCACCAGATCGGCGTCGAGCCGATGGTGGTCGAGAACGGCGCCATGGCGCTGGGCGCCTGGGAAGCGGGCGAGTGGGACGTGATCCTGATGGACATGCAGATGCCCGAGATGGACGGGCTGGAGGCCACCCGCCGCATCCGCGCCGGTGAGGCCGCCGCTGGGCGGCGGCGCACCCCGATCATCGCCCTGACCGCCAACGCCATGTCGCACCAGATCCAGGCCTGCATGGCCGCTGGCATGGACGGCCACGTCTCCAAGCCCCTGGAGGCGGCCAAGCTGTTCGAGGCGCTGGAGACGGCGCTGGAGGAAGGCGATGCCGTGGTCGAGACAGATCGCGCGCGGGCCTGACGCGGCTCAGGGGATCGGCGCGACCGGCGGCGGCGGCGGTGCGATGCGGCGGATCAGGCGCTCCATGGTCGAGCCCTGGACGATGACCGAGAACATCACCACCACATAGGTCGCCACCAGGATGACGTCGCGTGTGGGGCCGTGGGGCAGGGCGAGGGCCATGGCGATGCAGATGCCGCCGCGAAGACCGCCCCAGGTCAGCAGCGGGAAGGCCTGGCCGAACCCCAGCAGGCGGTTCCAGAGCAACAGGGGCGGGGCCACCGACAGCGCCCGGGCGATCAGCACCAGGGGCACGCAGGCCGCGCCCACCAGGAAGAGCCCCGGCGCGCCCAGAAGGGCGATCCCCTGCAGGCCGATGAGCAGGAACAGGGCGGCGTTGAGGATGTGGTCGATGAGGTCCCAGAACTTCATCAGGTGGTCGCGGGTGATCTCGGTCATGGCCTGGGTGACCGCGAAATTGCCGATCACCAGGCCCGCCACCGCCATGGCCACGGGACCGGACACCCCCAGCGGCACGGCGATGGAGTAGCCGCCCATGACGATGGCCACGGTGATCAGGGCTTCGGTGACGTAGTCCTCGATGGAGCGCATGGCCCAATAGCCGACCAGGCCCAGCGCCAGGCCGAGGCCGGCGCCGCCGAACGCCTCCAGGGCGAACATCCTGATCCCTTCCACGGGCCCGATCGCCGCGCCCGGCCCGCCCAGCGCGGCCGCCAGCAGGATGGTGAAGACGACCACGCCGACGCCGTCGTTGAACAGGCTCTCGGCCGCCACGGTGGTCTTGAGCAGCTTGGGCGCGGCCGAGGGCTGCAGCAGGGCGATCACGGCCACCGGATCGGTGGGACTGATCAAGGCGCCGAACACCAGACACCAGGCGAAGGGAACCTCGATCCCGAACGCCCGCGTGATGAGGCCGAAGCCGAGCGCAACAACGACGGTGGAGATGACAACGCCCACCGTGGACAGGATGGCGATCGGCCACTGGCCGAGCCGCATCTGGTGAAGGTCGATGTGCAGGGCGCCGGCGAACAGCAGGAACGACAGCATGACGTTCAGCAGGGCGGTCTTGAAGTCGATGGCGTCCAGGAATCCGCGGATTGTGGTCGACAGGGCCAGGCCCGGAAAGGCGGCGTCGACGGCCACCACGACGATGGACGCCACCGCCCCGGTCAGGGTCAGGGCGATGGTCTGCGGCAGTTTGAAGGTCAGGTGGTTCAGGTAGCCGGCGGTGGCGGCCGCCACGACCACGATGGACGCGATGGCGAAGGCATCGAGGTGGGCGGACATCAACAGGATCGGAGCTCCGGCGAACTGTCCGTCCCTAGGTGGCATGGCCCGGCCGGGGGGTGAAGCGAAACCGGCGCCCGACCCGTGGCCGAGGGCGGCATGACGATTGCCGCGCGCGACGGCGGACGGCATACCCCCGTCATGTCCAGCGTACGCCTCGCCCGACCCTCGCGCCCGCGGTCTCGCCGGGAAGTCCTGGCCGGCCGGCTGCATGCGCGGCGGGCCTGGCGCATGTTGCTGATCGTCACCGTCGCGGTGCTGGGCGGCCTGGCCGCCGCCTTCTTCGCCCGTCTCTGCGATGCGGCCATGCGCGCGCACGATCAACTCTTCGCCCTGGCGCGATGGCCGACCCTGCTGCTGTTGCCGTTCGGCCTGGCGGCGGGGACCTGGTTGACCCGGCGGTTCGCGCCCGAGGCGGCCGGCAGCGGCATTCCGCAGGTGATCGCCGCCGCCGAGACCCGCTGGCGGGGCCGCTGGGGCGGCCAGCGAGTGACCTTGAAGACCGCCGCCTGGAAGGTGGCCTTGACCGCCGCCATGCTCGTCTGCGGGGCTTCGATCGGCCGCGAGGGGCCGACGGTACAGGTGGTGGCGGGCATTCTTCGCACCTTGACCCGCGGCCTGAAGGGCGGGCCGGGGCGGCGGGCGATCATCATCGCCGGCGGGGCGGCGGGGGTCTCGGCGGCCTTTAACACTCCCATCGCCGGCATCGTGTTCGCGGTCGAGGAGCTGGCCAAGAGCTTCGAGCGCAAGACCCACACCATCGTCATCCTGGTGGTGGTCGTGGCCGGCTTCGCCGCCTATGCGCTGCAGGGCGACTACGCCTACTTCGGGGTGCTGAGCGGCAGCCCGGCGCTGGGCACCGCCTGGATCGCGGCCCCCCTGATCGGGGCCACGGGCGGGCTGTGCGGCGGCCTGTTTTCGCGCGCCCTGGCGGCGGCGACGGGTCCGCGCGACAACCCGGTCAGCCGCTGGCGGCGGAGCCACCCGGTGCTGTTCGCCTTCGGCTGCGGCCTGGCGGCGATGGCGGCGGCGCTGGCCTCGGGCGGCCTGACCTTCGGGGCCGGCTACGACCAGGCCAAGGCCCTGCTGCAGGGCCATCCGGGGGCGGGACTGAAGCTGGCCGCCTGGAAGTTCGTCGCCAGCCTGGCAGCCTCGGCGTCGGGCGCCCCGGGCGGCATCTTCGCGCCGTCGCTGGCGATAGGGGCGGGGATCGGGGCTGCCTTCGCCCATTCCGGCCTGGCGTTCGCCGGCCGCGACGCGGTGGTGCTGGGGATGACCGGCTATCTGGCCGGAGTGGTTCAGGCGCCGCTGACCAGCGCGGTGATCCTGATGGAGATGACCCGCGAACCCAGCCTGGTCGGGCCGCTGCTGCTGGCCGCCCTGGTCGGGCGGTGGACCTCGGGCCTGGTCATGCCGCAACCGATCTACCACGTCCTGGCCGGCAACTGGGCGCCAGCGCCCGGGCCGGCCGCGGCGCCCAGCGCCGATTGACTTTCCGCCCCGCCGCCGTCATAAGCCGCCCCTTCACGCCGCCGGGAGACCGGGTCGGCGCGAAAGCACATGACGGGTGACGCGTGGACCGCCGTTGAGATCGCGCCTTCAAAGGGAAGGGGCCGGGCCGTGTCGAAGATGGAAGTGAATACGCATGTCTAAGCGCCACTCGGCGAAGTACAAGATCGACCGGCGGATGGGCGAGAACATCTGGGGTCGCCCGAAGTCCCCGATCAACCAGCGTTCCTACGGCCCCGGCCAGCACGGCCAGCGCCGCAAGTCCAAGGTCTCCGATTTCGGACTGCAGCTTCGCGCCAAGCAGAAGCTGAAGGGCTACTACGGCAACCTGACCGAAAAGCAGTTCAGCCGCACCTACACCGAGGCCGCTCGCCGCAAGGGCAACACCTCCGAGAACCTGATCGCGCTGCTGGAAAGCCGCCTGGACGCCATCGTCTACCGCGCCAAGTTCGTGCCGACCGTGTTCGCGGCCCGTCAGTTCGTGAACCACGGCCACGTGCTGGTGAACGGCAAGCGCGTGAACATCGCCTCGTACCGGGTGAAGGCCGGCGACGTGGTGTCGGTGCGCGAGCGTTCGCGCAACATGGCCCTGGTGCTGGAAGCCCTGCAGCTGGCCGAGCGCGACATCCCCGACTACATCGAAGTCGATCCCAAGGGCATGAGCGCCAAATTCATCCGCACCCCGGAACTGGCCGAAGTGCCGTACCCGGTGAAGATGGAGCCGAACCTGGTGGTCGAGTTCTACGCGTCCTAAGTCCAGCGCCTACGCCTTGGACGTTTCCGGGCGCATGACGACGAATTTGGGAAGGGGGTTCCGGGCGACCGGAGCCCCCTTCTGCATTCCGAAGCCCTTCAGCGGCCAGAACGGCGATCGCACCACGGCCAGGGCGACCAGGAAGATCAGCATGTAGAGCGGCTTGGACAGCAGGCCGCTCATGAAGACGCCGCCAAGGATGGCGTGGTCCCAGCCGACCTTGTCGCGGTTGAAGAGCCAGGTGAGCATCACCGGCGCCAGGCCCGCCAGATCGTAGTCGTGGGCGTAGGGCGTGACGCAGAGCATGCCGCACATCAGGCCCACCACGTCGCGGTTGGTCCAGGCGAGGTACAGGCCGAAGCCGGCCATCGGGATGCTCCACCAGGCCGCGTCGAACAGGGCCGATGGGTTCACCCGGTGGGTGGTGACCATGATCTTGTTGAAGAACAGGACTTCCTTGGGCCACTGCAGCCAGTGCTCGGGACCAAAGACGCAGCTGGCGGTGATCATCAGCATGCCGGTGACAATGGCCGCGCCGACCGTGCGCCAGTGGCCCCAGAGGATGATCGGGGCCATGACCATGGCCTGGGGCTTGACGCAGGCGGCCACGCCGAAGAGGACGCCGGCCAGCACCGGCCGTTTTTCCAGGAAGAGGAAGGCCGAGAGGATCAGCGAGCCCATCAGCAGGGTCGACTGGCCCGAGGTGATGGCGAAGGCCACTGCCGGGGTGGCGACCACCAGCAGGGCCGCCAGCATTGGCCGGATCACGAAGCTGCAGACAAGGGCGAAGAGGCCGAGGCTGAGGCCTGTCCAGAGCGGATAGGCGACCTCCAGCGGCATCTGGCCGAAGGGATAGAGGAACAGGAGGAAGGTCGGCGGGTAGGCGAAGGGCCAGTACCCGGTGATATGCATCTGGGCCTTGATGTGCTCGATGATCTTGGGATCGTACGGGTCCCACCAATGGCTGGCGGCGGTCCAGAAGACATCGAAGTCGGCGGCGGTGTGGTGGTTGGCGGCGATGGACGCGCCCAGGATCACCCCGGCCACGACCAGGCAGACGCGGGTGATAAGTCGCGCCCGGGGGGTGTCGAGCAGCCGCGCCGCGGTGTCACGCCAGGTCGACAGACTCATACGAATTCCGGGATTCATTGGGAGGCGGTGACTTCCATATCGATTTCCAGGCGGTAGGAAAGGGGCGGGCGTGCTACATGCCGCCGCGTCCCTTAAGGCACGGATTTGTTTACTATGCAGTGACAAGTTCGGCGCGCGCCAGGGACCTTGGACGACCAGGCCCAGGGCCTCTTCGGGACGACAGAGTGCAGACGACCGTTCAAAGGCCAGAGGCGAGCATGCCAACCAGCAGCGGCGCGAGCTTCGTGGCGCCCGACCCCGCGGTGGCCGCCACGCGCAACCGGCGCGGCGCCAAGCTGAGCATCGTCGCGCCGATGCACAACGAATCGGAGGTGCTGGACGCCTTCTTCACGCGCATGGGCCAGACCATCGCCGACCTGGGCGTCGAGGCCGAGATCATCTGCGTCGACGACGGCAGCCGCGACGACACCCTGGCCAAGCTTCTGGAGCGCGCCCGCCACGACCCGCGCATCAAGGTGGTGGGCCTGGCCCGCAACTTCGGCAAGGAAGCGGCCATGACGGCCGGCATGGACGCTGCCACCGGCGACATGGTGGTGCCCATCGACGCCGACCTGCAGGATCCGCCCGAACTGATCGAGGAGTTCGTGCGCCTGTGGGAGCGCGGTTTCGATGTGGTCTATGGCGTGCGCGCCGATCGCAGCAGCGACACCTTTATCAAGCGCTTCACGGCGACCCTGTTCTATCGCGTCTTCAACCGCGTCTCGGATCTCAATATCCCGATGAGCGCCGGCGACTTCCGCCTGATGGACCGGCGCGTGGTCGAGGCGGTGAAGGCGCTGCCTGAGCGCAACCGGTTCATGAAGGGGCTGTTCGCCTGGGTCGGTTTCTCCCAGGTGGGGGTGCCCTATGTTCGTCCGCCGCGAGCGGCCGGAACGACCTCGTTCGGCTATCTCAAGCTTCTGCGTTTTGCTCTCGACGGGATCACCTCGTTCTCGACCGTGCCGCTGCGGGTGTGGACGGTGCTGGGCCTTTGCGCCGCCCTTCTGGCCTTCGGGGCTGCGGCGACGCTGATCGTCCGGGTGCTGGTGGTGGGCCGCGACGTGCCCGGCTACGCCTCGCTGATGGTGGCGGTGCTGCTGGGGTTCGCCGTGCAGATGCTAGCGTTCGGGGTGCTCGGCGAATATGTCGGGCGCCTCTATCAGGAAGTGAAGGGCCGGCCGATCTACATCGTCAGCCGCCGGGCCGGGTTCGAGGATTGAATGGATCGCCAGGTCTATGAGCGTATGCGCGGCCTCGAAGACCGCCACTGGTGGTTCAAGGCGCGTCGCGAAATCCTGACCGACCAGATCTCGCGCCTGGGCCTACCGGGCGGGGCCAAGGTGCTGGAGGTCGGCTGCGGCACCGGCGGCAACCTCGGCATGCTCGGGCAGTTCGGCGCGGTGACGGGTGTGGAACCGGATGACGAGGCCCGCGGTTTCGCCGCCGAGAAGGCCGGCGTTCCGGTGGAGGCGGGGCTCCTGCCGGACGGTCTTCCCTTCCAGCCTGGAGCCTTCGACCTGGTGGCCGCCCTGGACGTGATCGAGCACGTGGACGATGACGCCGGATCGGTGAAGGCTTTGGGCGGGCTGCTGAAGCCCGGCGGTTTCATGGTCACCACGGTGCCGGCCTACCAGTGGATGTGGTCGCCGCACGACGAGCTCCACCACCACAAGCGCCGCTATGTCCTGGGCGACTATCGGCGGCTGTTCGACGAAGCCGGGCTGAAGGTGCGCAAGGCCAGCTATTTCAACACTGCCCTCTTCGCGCCCATCGCCCTGGTGCGCCTGGCCAAGCTGGTCCTGGGGCTGAAGAGCGCCGACGAGGATTCCATGCCCTCCGCGCCGATCAATGCCTTGTTCCGGCGGCTCTTCTCGGGCGAGCGGCTGTGGCTGCGCGGCGGCGCCTTCCCGTTCGGGGTCTCGATCCTGCTGATCGCGGAGCGGCCGGCGTGAAGTCCCCGACGCTGAAGCGCGAGGTGGTCGGCTTCCTGGTCATCGGGATCATCGCCACCATCATCCATGCCGGCGTCGGCCTGGCGGTGAACGACCTGCTGAAGGTGGCCCCTCTGACGGCCAATGTGGTCGGCTACGCCAGCGCCTTCACCTTCTCGTACTTCGGAAATTCGATGGCGACGTTCGGCCGCCCGGCCCGAGACTGGAACCAGTTCGCCCGGTTCATGACCGTGTCCCTGGCGATGTTCGGGCTGAACGAGGCCATCGTCTATGTGTTCACCGCCCTGGCCCACTGGCCGTACCGCTTCGCCCTGATTCCGGCCCTGACGGTGGTGCCGGTGGTCTCCTTCGTGGTCTCCAAGCTGTGGGCCTTCCAGCGCCCGTTCGGCGAGGCCGACGACGCGGCGGCGGCGTACGACTAGGACCGGCTACCGTCTCGGTTACATCGGCCCTTGGCATTCGCCCTTCAGGCGGTAGCCTGGAAGCGCAAGGGCTGGAGGGCGACATGGCCGTGACCGGGATCGGTGGGTTCTTTTTCCGGGCCAGGGATCCGGACGCCTTGTCGGCCTGGTACCGCGACCACCTGGGCGTGGTCGTCGAGGGGCAGATGCATTGGGACCAGGCCGCGGGTCCCACGGTGTTCATGCCCTTTGCCGCTGGGACCGACTACTGGCCCGCTGACAAGGCCTGGATGATCAATTTCAGGGTCACGGACCTGGGCGGACTGCTGGCGCGCCTGCGCCAAGCCGGCGTCGAGGTGAAGACCGATCCCGCCTGGGACAGCCCCGAGGTCGGCCGCTTCGCCCGCATCCATGACCCTGAGGGCAACCCCATCGAGCTCTGGGAGCCGGCCGAGGAATAGGGACGCCGGCCCCGTCAGAGCGCTGTGGCCTGCAGACGCGCCTTCCACAGCGCCTGGCGGGCTTTCAGTTCGTCCATGCGGCCGATCTCGGGGTAGTCTTCCCGCAGGCGTTCGAGTTCCTCGTAGCGGAACTGCGCCTCACCGTGCTCGCGCCAGGCGGCCTGCAGCGAGGCGTAGGGGCTGGCGCCCATCCTGAGGCCGAACCACAGGCCGTTCCGCTGGTTGTCGACATGGCGGCTGCGCCCCACCCACGCTTGACGGGTGGCCTCGCAGATGACGGCGAAGACGCCAAAGGCCGGCTTGCGTTCCTTGTAGGCGGCGATGGCGGCCTTGCGGTCCTGCCGGTCCATGGTGACCTCCATTTCTATCCGGGTTATATTTAAACGTCAATTTTACCCGGGTAAATACGAGAAATGACGACTCCAGGCGAACCGGCTGCGGCGGAAGGGCCCGCGAAGCGCTTCGTCGCCTTCGCGGGCGGCGTGCGGATCGGGGAGGGGAGCCTTTCGCAAGCCGCCGCCGCGGCGCGCCGGGCGCAGGACGAAGCCATGGATGGCGCGGTGCTGGTCTTCGACCGCGACACCGCCGAGGTGGTCGATCTCGATCTTCGCGGCGGCGAGGCGGAGGTGGTGGCGCGCTATGCCCGCCCCGACGGCGGCGCGGCCCGGCGCGGCCGGCCCAAGCTGGGGGTTGTGCCTCGCGAGGTGACACTGCTGCCCCGGCACTGGGATTGGCTGGCGCGCCAGCCCGGGGGCGCTTCGGTCACGCTTCGCAGGCTGGTCGAGGCGGCGCGCCGATCCGACGCCGGTGCGGCGCGGGCGCGGGCAGACGTCGCCTATCGCTTCATGTCGGCCATGGCCGGAGATCTTCCGGGCTTCGAGGAGGCGGCTCGGTCATTGTTCGCGGGCCAGCGTGAACGCCTGGACGGCCTGTTGGCGGCGTGGCCCGCCGACATCGCCGACGAAATCCGCCGGCTGGCGGGCGGCTAGAGGAACACCGCCGCCATTTCCTTGGGCACGCGCGCGGGGCGGCGAGTTTCGGCGTCGATCAGGCACCAGACCGTGCGCGCCTGGGCGCACATGGCGCCGTCCGGGCCATCGATGCGCACGAAGCGGTCGAACTTGGCGCCATGGGTGTGCTCGTCCACCCAGGTGCGGGCGGTGGCGGTTTCGCCGGGGAGGAGTGGGCGGCGGTAGTCGACCTCGTGGCGCAACACGATCCAGGCCCATTTGGCCTGTTCCTCCAGGGGCAGGCGCGCCTCCCAGTGGGCGATGGCCATGGCCTGGACCCAGCCCAGGTAGACGACATTGTTCACGTGCCCGTTCTCGTCGATGTCGGCGGGAACGGGCGTGAAGGTGCGCTGGAAGACCTGGCGGCCGGGCGGCGGCTCTATCGCCGGGGGGCTCAAGCGGGCAGGACGCCCTTTTCGGCCAGGAAGCCCTTGAGCTCGCCCGACTGGAACATCTCGCGGACGATGTCCGACCCGCCCAGGAATTCGCCCTTCACATAGAGCTGCGGGATGGTCGGCCAATCGGAGAAGGTCTTGATGCCCTGGCGCAGGTCGTCGCTCTGCAGCACGTCGACGCCGACGAAATCGACGCCGAGGTGATCCAGGATCTGCACGGCGATGGAGGAAAAGCCGCAGCGCGGCTCGTCGGGCACGCCCTTCATGAACAGGACCACGGCGTGGTCGCCCACCGTCTTGGCGATGAACTCGTGGACGGGATCGGCGGATAGGGTGGCTTCGCTCACGGCGGCGCCCTTTCGGCAAAAGGAAAATCGCGGTGACCTAGAGCTAGGGAGCCGAGGCCCGCCGGTCAAGCGCGGCGTCAGGCTCTGCGGCGCTCGGTCCCGGCGGCCCGTTCGGCGGAGAAGCGCGCCATTTCGATCTGGGCGGCGACGGCCGCCGGCAGGTCGCGCTCCGTGACCTCGGCCAGGGCCTCCAGGTGCTTGAGGCTGGCGACCTCGACCGTGACCGAGGCCAGAGCCGTCTCGGTGAGGGCGTAGCCAAGGCAGATCTCCTCGGCGTTCCAGCCGTAGGTATCGTGCAGGAAATTATAGGCCCCGAGGCCGGCCAGGGGATAAGGCTTGGAGAACCAGCGGCGCTTGGGCGCCTTTGGCTCGGCCATGGCGCGGGCCTCGTCCGGGAAATGATTGCTGGCGATCACCGACATGCCCTTCTCGGCGGCGGTGCGCACGCGCAGCCGCTCGCGCCAGCCCGAGAGCAGGTTGAAGGGCGCGATCAAGACGTCGAAGGCGCCGCCGTGGACATGGCGCATGGCTTCGTCGCTCTCGGCCACGATTCCGAGGCGGCGCACGCGAGAAGTGGCGCGCAGATCCTCCAGCGCCCAGACGCAATCATTGTGTGGGTCGGACTCACCGTTCAGGATCGCCAGGTCGAGCATTTCCAGACCGGTCGCCGCCAGCACGCGGTCAACATCGGCGACAATCTCGTCGGGCGTGAGGTTGTCGGGCAGGCGCAGGGCGACGAACACAAGTCTCCGCTCCACCGAGCGCACGGCGTAGGCCAGGCCCTCCAGCAAGGCCGGGGTGGGGCTGATCAGTTCGAAGGTGTTCACGCCGCTCTCGAAGGCGCCATGGATGAACGCCAGCCACGCATCGGGATCGCCACCACAGCGCTCGCCGCTGAGCACGATGCTCAAGGTCGAGATGGCCATTCCGGCCTTGCCAAGGGGGCGATAACGCACGGGTCAGCCCGCCGGCTTGCCGGTGGTTTCAAGGGCCAGGGCGTGCAACTCGCCGCCCACCTTGCCCTTCAGCGCCGCATAGACGAGCTGGTGCTGGCGCACCCGGGGCAGGCCATTGAACGACGGAGAGGCGATGCGCGCCTTGTAGTGGTCGCCGTCCCCGGCCAGGTCCTCGATGAAGATATCGGCGTCCGGAAAGGCCTCGCGGAGGTCGGCTTCCAGCTGCGCGGCCGGCATGGGCATGGGGGGCTCCCGTCTCGTCTTTGAAGATGCGGTATATTGATTAACAGGCTGACAAACCCAAGCGCCGCTTGGCGTTGTTTTTGTGGGCGACGTGTCGCCCGGCGATCGTCAGGCCACCGTCGCTTGCGCCAGAGCCGGCTGCAACCGGTCCAGCAAGCCTGCCAGGGCGTCGACGGGATCGCCGCCGGCGGCCTCGATGTACCGACAGAACTCGATCAGCTCGATGCGGCGCTGACCTGTCTCCATCTTGTAGACGTGGGACTGCGAGCGGCGGATGCGGTCAGCCAGGGCGCGCTGGGTCAGGCCCGCGCGGCGGCGATGCTCGACCATCAGGGCCGGCAGGATGGCGTACTCGTCGCTGAAGATGATGCTGGCCATAGTCTCGCGGTTCAGGTTCCCGGCTTGATGTAGGGCACGGCGGCGAACAGGCGCCGCTCTTCGTCTCTGGGATCGTCGGCGACGCGCGATGTAGCGTCGAACAGCATCGTCGGCCGCCGGGTCAGGTCGTACCGCGGCCAGGCGGGTGGTCCCGCCCCGTTCGGATCGCCGTGGCGGGCCAGGGCGATGAAGGCGCCGCTCATGGCCGCGGCGCAGGCGCGCGCCTCGGGGCCGGTCCCGGTGAGGGAGCCAGGCTTGTCGCAGTTGTCGAAGACCAGGGGGATGTCGAGGGTGTGGAAGGCGCCGAGCCGCCCCCCCTCTGCCGGGGAACGGAAATCGAGCTCGTACATCCAGGTGGGCGTGTGCTGGCGGGCGCGCTGCTCGGCGACGATCAGGTGGCCGCGCCAGGACCGGCCGGCGGTGGTGGCGGCGAAGAAGACGTCGCTGGGCGAATAGGCCGGGTAGATCTGGCGGTAGCGGGCGACGACGTAGCGCGGGTCGATGTCGACGACCATCTCCGGGCCGAGACGGGACGGCAGCTCGTCCCAGGTGAGGGTGAAGTTCTTCGGGTCGCGCAGGAAGTAGCGGGTTTCGTCGTGGGTGTTGCCCACGATCATCGGAATGGCGGCCGACTGCGGCGGGGCGTCGGGATAGAAGGGGTGGCGCTGAAGAACCACTTGGTCGAGCACCGGGCCGAAGAAGACTCCGCCCTTGCCCAGCAACGGGTCGGTGGTCTCGCAGGCCTGCAGCAGACGTTCGGCGGGCAGTGCTCGCAGCGCGTCGGCCCGGTCCGGGGGCAGGTCGAGGGCGGCCAGGATCGCCCTAGCGCGCGCCGTGGCGTGCAGGGGGCCGGAGGCGGTTATCGCCTGGCCGCTCATGGTCGCGGCGCGGTGGAAAAGGCCGGCGGCGGCCGGCGTCGCCATCAGGGTCCCGACTTTGTCGCCTCCGCCGGACTGGCCAAAGATCATGACCCGGCCAGGGTCTCCGCCGAAGGCCGCGATGTTGTCTCTGACCCATTGCAGGGCCAGCACGAGGTCCAGCCCGCCGACATTGCCCGAGGCGGCCAGATCGGGGGCGCCGATCAGGCCGAGATAGAGATAGCCGAAGGCGCTGAGGCGGTGGTTCAGGGTCACCACCACCACGTCGCCCCGCCGGCAGAGGTTGACGCCGTCGTAGGTCGGGTCCGATCCGGATCCGTGGGAGTGGGCGCCGCCATGGATGTAGACCATTACCGGCCGACGTCCGCCGTCGGCGAGGGCCGGGGTCCAGACATTGAGATAGAGGCAGTCCTCGGACGTTTGCTCCGGCGGATGGGTCTGGGGCGAGGCTGGACCGAAGGACGTCGCCTCTCGCACACCGGCCCAGGACGGCGCTGGGCGGGGCGGCAGGAAGCGCCGCCCCGTGGTGTCGTCGCCGTAGGGGATGCCCTTGAAGACCAGGACGCCGTGGTCGACGCCGCCGCGTACACGGCCGGCGCGCGTGCTCGCCACGGGGGAGGCGCCGGTGGGGTCGGCGAGGGGGGCGGCCCAGGCTTGGGTCGAGCCCGCCGCCGCCGCGCCGGCGGCGACGAGGTCTCGACGCGTCAGCGCTAACGGGCGGGCGCCACGCTCAGGGTTCATAGGCGTCCTCCGTGCTCTGCGCCGGCAGTGTGGTAACCGGTGTCATTTGGAATGACCATAGCCTGAAGCAGCGACGGAAGTCGCGAGATTTCCACCTGGCCGCGTGACAAAACGGGCGCTCGCGGCCCCGGATGTGGCGGAGTGGGGGCGGAATCATGGAAGGGCTAGTACGATCAGGAGGCCACGTCGTTGGAACCGGCCAGGCGGAACCGAAAAAGGCGCAGAACAGTGTTCCGCGGCTAGCCGGGGCGCCTGCGGCAAAAACAAACGTGACGCATAATCTGGGATGCAAATTCTCCTGACAGGCGATATATTGTTGTTGCTGGAGGGGTCTAGCGTTTGACTCGACGAATCCTCATCATCGCCTTGGCCCTGGGACTGTCCGCCTGCAGCGCGGTGCGGACCCATATGGCCTTCTGGAAGCGATCCCCCTC
>JAFEEA010000149.1 GCA_018241335.1 Pseudomonadota bacterium | reverse complement strand
GACCGCGGCGGCGGCGGCCTGGTCGCTGGGCGCCTATCGTTTCGACCGCTATCGCCAGAAGCGCGGCGACCCGGCCCCGCGCCTGGTGGTCCCGGCGGGCGCCCGGCTGGAGGAAGCCCGCGCCGTGGCGCACGCCTGCGCCCTGGCCCGGGACATGGTCAACACCCCGGCCAACGACATGGGGGCGCTGCAGATCGAGACCATCGCGCGGGAGGTGGCCGAGGCCTTCGGCGCCGAGATCACCGTGACGCGGGGCGACGACCTGCTGGAGGCCAACTATCCGGCCGTGCACGCGGTGGGCCGGGCGGCGGTTCCCGAGCGGGCGCCGCGGATGATCGAGATCACCTGGGGCGATCCGGCCCATCCGGGCGTGGCCCTGGTGGGCAAGGGGATCGTGTTCGACACCGGCGGCCTGGACATCAAGCCCTCGGCGGGCATGCGGTGGATGAAGAAGGACATGGGCGGCGCGGCCCACGCCCTGGCGCTGGGGCGGATGGTGATGGCGGCCAGGCTGCCGGTACGGCTGACCGTGCTGCTGGCGGTGGCCGAGAACGCCATCGCCGGCGACGCCATGCGGCCGGGCGACGTGCTGGCCAGCCGCAAGGGCCTTTCCATCGAGGTCGGCAACACCGACGCCGAGGGCCGCCTGGTGCTGGCCGACGCCCTGGCGCGGGCGGCCGAGCTGAACCCGGCCCTGACCATCGACCTGGCGACCCTGACCGGCGCGGCCCGCGCCGCCCTGGGGCCGGAGGTGATCCCCTTCTACACCGCCGACGACGCCCTGGCCGGGGCGATCGCCGCGGCGGCGACGGCGGAGGGCGATCCCCTGTGGCGCATGCCGCTGTGGGCCGGCTACGAGCCCTCGCTGGACAGCGACATCGCCGACATCAAGAACGACCCCGACGCCTGGGCCCAGGCCGGGTCGGTGACGGCGGCCCTGTTCCTCAAGCGCTTCGCGCCGGAGAGCGGGGCCTGGGTCCACCTGGACATCTTCGCCTGGAGCGGGCGGGCGCGGCCGGGGTTCCCCGCCGGGGCCGAGGCCCAGGCCATCCGCGCCCTCTATGCGGTGCTGAAGGGGCGCTTCGCATGAGCCTCGACGCGCGCGTGACCCTGGCGCGGCCGGACCTCGCGCGCGGGGAGCTGGAAGGCGTGGTGCGGGCCGAACGCTTCGCGGCGGCGCGCGCGCGGCAGGTGACGGCGCCGGCGGCTGCGGTGCGCAAGGCGCCGGGCGCCAAGGCCGAGCAGCTGGACCAGCTTCTGTTCGGCGAGCTGTTCGACGTGCTGGACGAGGCCGGCGGCTTCGCCTGGGGCCAGGCGCGGCGGGACGGCTACGTCGGCCACGTGGCGGTCGAGGCCCTGGGCGAGCCGGGGCCGCTGGCGACGCACTGGGTCAGCGCCCTTCGCACCTACGCCTTCGCCGAGCCGTCGGTGCGCGCCGCGCCGTTCGGGCCCTTGTCGATGAACGCCCTGGTCAGCGTGGATGCCGAGCAGGGGTCGTGGCTGCACGCGGCAGGGGCCGGCTGGATCGCCGCGCGGCACCTGAAGGCCGTGGGCGAGACGCCGACCGACTTCGTGGAGATCGCCGAGCAGTACCTGGGCGCGCCCTATCTGTGGGGCGGGCGCGACAGCCTGGGCCTGGACTGTTCGGGCCTGATCCAGCAGGCCCTTTTCGCCTGCGGCCGGGCCTGCCCGCGCGACACCGACCAGCAGGCGTCCTTGGGCGAGGCGGCGCCCGGCAACGCCCTGATCCGCGGCGACCTGGTGTTCTGGAAAGGGCACGTCGGCGTGATGCTGGACGGCGCGCGCCTGCTGCACGCCAACGCCCACCACATGGCCGTGGCCGTCGAACCCCTGGGCGAAGCCATCCAGCGCATCGCCGCGGCGGGCGTGGGCCAGCCGACGGCGTTCAGAAGGCTTTAAGGGCGGCTTTGCGCCCCCTCCGTCACGGCTCGCTGCGCGAGCCGCGCCACCTCCCCCGCCGCGCCCTGCGGGCTTGCATGGGAGGAGGAAGGCAAGTCGTCGTCGTTCAATTCTCCTCCCCTGCGCAGCGCGGCGGAGCGGGGGAGGTGGCAGGCCGCGAAGCGGACTGACGGAGGGGGCGCAAGGCCGCCGCGACGGCGGACCAAGGACGCCCTCACACCTCGCCCTTGATCACCCTGGCGTAGAGGTCGGGGTCGACGTTGCCGCCGGAGAGGATGATCACCGCCGTGCGGCCGGCCAGCTGCAGCTTACCGGCCAGCAGCGCCGCCAGGGCGACGGACCCGCCGGGCTCGACCACCAGCTTCAGGGTGTTGAAGGCGTAGCGCATGGCCTCGGCCACCTCGGCGTCGGTGACGGTGAGGACGCCGGTGAGGTTCTCGCGCAGGATCGGGAAGGTCAGTTCGCCCGGCATCGGCGATTCCAGGGAGTCGCAGAGCGAGCGGCCCGCCGCCGGCGCGGCCACCCGCTTGCCGGCCTCGAACGAGCGGCGGGTGTCGTCGAAGGCGGCCGGCTCGACGCCGAAGATGTCGATGTCCGGATGGCGGGCCTTCAGCGCGATCGACGTGCCGGCCATCAGGCCGCCGCCGCCCACCGGCCCCATGGCGACGTCGAGCTGGGCGCCCAGGAGCCGGGCCTGCTGGGCGATCTCGAGGCCCACGGTGCCTTGGCCCGCGATGATGAAGGGGTCGTCGAAGGCCGGCACGACGATGGCGCCGCGTTCCTCGGCCAGGGCCTGGGCGATGGCCTCGCGGTTCTCGCGGGCGCGGTCGTAGAAGCGGACCTCGGCGCCATAGGCGCGTGTGGCGTCGACCTTCACCTGGGGCGCGTCGGAGGGCATCACGATCAGGGACGGCATGCCCAGCATGCTGGCGGCGAGCGCCACGCCCTGGGCGTGGTTGCCGGACGAGAAGGCGACGACGCCGTGGGCGCGCTCGGCCTCGGTCAGGCGGCTGAGGCGGTTGTAGGCGCCGCGGAACTTGAAGGCGCCGACCAGCTGGAAGATCTCCGGCTTGATCAGCACCCGGCCCCGGACGCGCTCGTTGAGCACCGGGCTTTCCAGCAGGGGGGTGACCACGGCCTTGCCGATCAGGCGATCGGCGGCGCTGATCACGTCGCGGGTGATGATGGTCATTTGGCGAACACCATGGCGTCGTCGGCGAAAGCCTTGAATTCCAAGGCGTTGCCGGAGGGATCGAGGAAGAAGAGGGTGGCCTGCTCGCCCGGCTGGCCCTGGAAGCGGACCTGCGGCTCGATGATGAAGCGCGTCCCGGCGGCCTTCAGCCGCTCGGCCAGGGCGCGCCAGGCGTCCAGCTCGAGGATGACGCCGAAGTGGCGCACCGGCACCTGCTCGCCATCAACGAAACTGGTGGCGACCGCGTTGGTGGCGGCGGCGGCCTGCGGCGGGGCCAGGTGGGCGACGATCTGGTGGCCGTGGAAGTCGAAGTCGACCCAGTCGGGCGCCGAGCGCCCCTCGGGGCAGCCCAAGAGGCCGCCATAGAAGGCGCGCGCCTCGGCCAGGTCGCGGACCGGAAAGGCCAGATGGAATCTTGGGCGGCTCATGTCTCCCGCTCATAGACCGACTAGGCCGCCTCGCGAAAGGCATGGACTTCGAAAGCGCCTCGCGCTCAAGGTGCGGCGACCACCGTTTGGGAGATTTCGCGCCGCCATGAACGCCCTCAGCTTCGATTCCGAGATCTGGACGTCCGCGGGCGAGGCCCTGCTCAGCGACGCCATCGCCCTGCGCCGGGCGATCCACCTGGAGCCGGAGCTGGGGCTGGACCTGCCCAAGACCACCGCCAAGGTGAAGGCGGCCCTGGCCGGCCTGCCGCTGGAGATCCGCGAGGGCAAGTCCACCAGCGGCCTGGTGGCCATCCTGCGCGGCGCCGCCAACGGGCGCACCGTGCTGCTGCGCGGCGACATGGACGCCCTGCCGCTGGTGGAGGACACCGGCCTGCCGTTCTCGTCCCAGACCGAGGGGGCGATGCACGCCTGCGGCCACGACACCCATGTGGCCATGCTGGCCGGCGCGGCCCGGGCCCTGTGCGAGCGGCGCGACCGCCTGGCCGGCACGGTGATGTTCATGTTCCAGCCGGGCGAGGAGGGCCACCACGGGGCCCGCTTCATGATCGAGGACGGCCTTCTGGACCCCATGCCGGACGCCGCCTTCGCCCTGCACATCTCGCCCAACATGCCGCGCGGGGTGTTCGCCGGGCGGACCGGGCCGCTGCTGGCCTCGTCGGACAAGATCCGCATCAAGGTGCGCGGCGCGGGGGGCCACGCCTCCATGCCGCACGACGCCCTGGATCCCGTGCCGATCGTCTGCGAGATCGTCACCGCCCTGCAGGCCTTCGTGACCCGCTCGATCAGCGTCTTCGACCCGGCGGTGATCACCATCGCCCGCATCGAGAGCGGCACCACCGACAACGTCATTCCCGAGGACGCGCGCCTGTGGGGCACCCTGCGCACCCTGTCCGAACGCACCCGCCAGACCGCCCACGCCGGCATCCACCGCGTGGCCACCAACATCGCCGCCGCCCACGGCGCGGTGGCCGAGGTGACCATCGAGCACGGTTTCCCGGTGACGGTCTGCGACGGGCGGGTGACGGACCTGGCCGAACGCACCGCCAAGGCCCTCTTCGGCGAGGGCGGCTGGATCACCATGGCCCACCCGATGATGGGGGCCGAGGACTTCTCCTACGTGCTGCAGAAGACGCCGGGGGCCATGGCCTTCCTGGGCGCGGCGCCCGAGGGCGGCGACTTCCGCACCTGCTGCGCCCTGCACTCCAACCGCATGGTGCTGGACGAGACGGTGATGGCGCGCGGCATCGCCATGCACTGCGCCATGGCCGAGGCGGCGCTGAGCGGGGATCTGGAGCTGTAGGCCCTCGCCTCTGCGCAGCGAGGGGAGAGGGTTGGGTGAGGGGTCTCTCGGAGCGCACGATGGCGGAGGTTCGTCACGCGGACGGCCCCCTCACCCAACCCTCTCCCCGCCGAGGCGGGGCGAGGGCTTAGAGGCGAGGGATTGCTTCGTCTCGACCAGAGGCTCCAGCTCCACCGCCAGCGCGCGCTTCAGGCCCTGTGACCCCGCCAGGGTGAGGCGCAGGCCGCGGCCGCCCTCGACGCGGGCGACCCAGCCGAGGCCGAGCAGGCGGGTCAGAAGCCGCGCGCCGAGGGCGCCGGCCAGATGCGGGCGCCGCTCGGTCCAGTCCAGGCAGGCGCGGGCGAAGACGCGGCGTCCGGCCGTGGGCGTGGTGTCGACGCCGAAGTCCCGGAACCAGGCCTCGCCGGCGGCCGTCAGGCGGTAACGGCGGTCGTCGACCGGATCGGCGGCGATCAGGCCGCGCGCCGCCAGGGCCTCGGCCACCGCCACCCCCAGGCGCCCGGCCAGATGGTCGTAGCAGGAGCGCGCGTCGCGGATCTGGCGGGCCGGTCGGCTGCGAGGGGCCTCCAGGGCGGGCCTGGGCGGCGGGACCAGCCGCTGGAGCGACTCCAGCGCCTCGGCCACCTCGCGGCCCGCCAGGCGATAGTAGCGGTGGCGGCCCTCCTGCTGCATCAGCACCAGGCCGCCGTCGCGCAAACGCGACAGGTGGTTGGAGGCGGCCTGGGCGGTGACGCCGACGCCACGCGCCAGGTCGCCGGCAGGATGGGCGCGGCCGTCCATCAGCGCCATCAGCAAGGCGGCGCGGACCGGGTCGCCGATCAGGGCGGCGGGAAGGGCGACATTGGCTTCCATGACGGACTCCGCGGCGACGATGGCCGCATACTAGCCGCCGCCCGGCCCCGATGGTTCAGCAGTGCGTGAAACGTCGCGGACGACGAGGCCGTTAGCCTTTCCGCCATGACCTCGACCGCGCTCGACACCCGCGACGCCGCCCCGCCGGCGGCGCGCATGGGCTGGACCGTCGCCGCCTTGAGCTTCGGCTTCGTGGTGGTGCAGCTGGACGTGACCATCGTCAACGTCGCCTTGCCCGCCCTCGGCGCCGACCTGGGCGCGGCGACGGCTGGACTGCAGTGGACGGTGGACGCCTACGCCCTGGCCTTCGCGGCGCTGCTGCCCTCGGCGGGGGTGCTGGGCGATCGGCTGGGGCCGCGCGGCGTCTACCTAGCCGGGTTCGCCCTGTTCGCCGCCGCCTCGGCGGCCTGCGGCTTCGCTCCCACGGCCGGCGCGCTGGCCGCGGCGAGGGCGGTCCAGGGCGTCGGCGCGGCGCTGCTGGTCCCCACGTCCCTGGCGCTGCTCAACCGGGCGAGCGGGGCGGACGTCGGCGTGCGGGCCCGGGCGGTGGGCTGGTGGACGGCGGCGGGCGGCGTCTCCATCGCCCTGGGTCCTGTGGTGGGCGGCCTGCTGCTGGCGGCGTTCGGATGGCGCAGCCTGTTCTGGGTCAATCTGCCCCTCTGCGCCCTTGGCGCGGCGCTGACCTGGCGGTTCGCGCCGACGGCGCCGGGCGATCGGCGGGGCCGCGGCTTCGACGTTCCCGGACAGGCCCTGGCGGCGATCGCCCTGGCGACGCTGATCGCGGCGATCATCGAGGCGCGTCCCCTGGGACCGTCGCACCCCCTGGTCTGGGGCGGCCTTGTCGTCGCCCTCGCCGCCGCCGCGGGCTTCACGGCCGTGGAACGGCGGGCGAAGGACCCGATGCTGCCGCTGGGATTCCTGGGTCGCCCCGACTTCACGCCGGCGACGCTCTACGGCGTGGCCATGAACACGGCCTACTACGGCGTCCTCTTCGTGCTCAGCCTCTATCTGCAGCGGGTGCTGGACTATTCGGCCCTGAAGGCGGGGCTGACCTATCTTCCGCTCACCGGGATGTTCATCGTCTCGAACATCGTCAGCGGGCGCATCGTGGCCCGGTTCGGCCCGCGCGCGCCGATGGCGGCCGGCGCCCTGGTCGCGGCGGCAGGCTACGGACTCCTCTTCAGGCTGGGACCAGCGAGTGGCCCCGGCGACATGCTCCTCGCCTTCACCCTGATCCCCGGCGGCATGGGCCTGGGCGTGCCGGCGATGACCACGGCCGTGCTCGGCGGCGCGCCGCCCCGCGAGGTCGGCGTCGCCTCCGCCGTGCTGAACACCGCACGCCAGGCCGGCGGCGCGGCGGGCGTGGCCCTGTTCGGCGCCCTGGCGGCCGGCGGGACGGCGCAGATCGTCGAGGGCCTGCGGGCCTCGGTGCTGATCGCCGCGGTGATGGTGGCGGGCGGCGGGCTGCTGGCGTGGGCCGGGATCTCAAGACGCGGCCGCGCTTGACGCCGCCACGCCCGGCGGTCTAAACGCCCACCGCCTTCGCGCGGCGAGATCGCTCCGGGGGCGCGACCACGATCCAAGTCCCGCCGCCGAGCCCTGTCGAAGGGCGGCCGGACTCGCCCGGCAGGTGAAGGATCGTATCCAGATGGCCAACGTCACCGTGATCGGCGCCCAGTGGGGCGACGAGGGCAAGGGCAAGCTCGTCGACTGGCTGTCCAACCGCGCCGACGTGGTGGTGCGCTTCCAGGGCGGGCACAACGCCGGCCACACCCTGGTGGTGGGCAACCAGACCTACAAGCTGTCGCTGCTGCCGTCGGGCGTGGTGCAGGGCAAGCCGTCGGTGATCGGCAACGGCGTCGTCGTCGATCCGTGGCACCTGCTGGAGGAGATCCGCAAGATCGGCGAGCAGGGGGTGTCGATCACCCCGGACCTGCTGGTCCTGGCCGACAACGCCTGCCTGATCCTGCCCCTGCACCGCGACCTGGACCAGGCGCGCGAGGCGGCGGCGACCAACAAGATCGGCACCACCGGCCGCGGCATCGGCCCGGCCTACGAGGACAAGGTGGGCCGCCGGGCGATCCGCGTCGCCGACCTGGCCGACCGCGAGGCCATGGAGGCCAAGATCGACCGCCTGCTGGCGCACCACGGCCCGCTGCGCCGGGGCCTGGGCCTGCCCGAGGCCGACGCGGCGGAGATCCTGGCCAGCCTGGAGGCGATCGCGCCGCAGGTCCTGGCCTACGCCAAGCCGGCCTGGCGGCTTCTGGACGAGCAGATCAAGGCCGGCAAGCGGGTGCTGTTCGAGGGGGCGCAGGGCGCCCTGCTGGACGTCGACCACGGCACCTATCCCTATGTGACCTCGTCCAACACCGTGGCCGGGCAGGCGGCGGCGGGGTCCGGCGTGGGGCCCAAGGGGCCTGGCTACGTCCTGGGGATCGTCAAGGCCTACACCACCCGGGTGGGCGAAGGCCCCTTTCCCACCGAGCTGAACGACGAGGTGGGCAAGCACCTGGGCACGGTGGGCCGCGAGCTGGGCACGGTGACCGGCCGGGCGCGGCGCTGCGGCTGGTTCGACGCGGTGCTGGTGCGCCAGTCGGTGGCGCTGAACGGCATCGACGGCATCGCCCTGACCAAGCTGGACGTGCTGGACGGCCTGCCGACCCTGAAGATCTGCATCGGCTATGACGTGAACGGCCAGCGGCTGGACCACCTGCCGGCGGGGCTGAAGGCGCAGGCCGCGATCACACCCGTCTATGAGGAGATCGAGGGCTGGAAGGAGAGCACGCAGGGCGCGCGCTCGTTCCGCGACCTGCCGGCGGCGGCGGTGAAATACGTGCGCCGCATCGAGGAGCTGATCGGCGCCCAGGTGGCCCTGGTCTCCACCAGCCCGCAGCGCGACGACACCATCCTGATGCGGGATCCCTTCCAGGCCTGACGAGGGCTATCGCGCCGAGTGACGGTGTGGCGGCCTTGCGCCCCCTCCGTCACGTCGTGCTCGGCACGCCGCGCCACCTCCCCCGTTCCGCGACGCTCCACGGGTGAGGAGGAAGCCGTGGACCATACTCCTCCCATGCGAGCGCAGCGACGCGGGGGAGGTGGCAGGCCGCGCAGCGGACTGACGGAGGGGGCGCAGGGCCGCCCCGCCGCCATGAGAAGGCGGCGCAATGACACGTGCCCGGAATGGGTAGGCGCCCCGAAAATCAAGCGCTCGTTTACCGTCCTGGCCTAGGCTGACAGGCTTCCGGGAGAGTGGTTTTTCGACGCGTGTACAACACCGACGCCAGAACATTGCAGCGCATGGCGCCGTTGATGCAGCGGGTGCTGATCATCGACCCTGCGCCCGCCAGCGTTCGGCTGCTGTCGGACCTGCTGCGCGACATCGGGCCGTGCCAGGTGTGGACGGCGCCCGACGCCGGGCGCGGCTACGCCCTGGCCAACCAGGTCAACCCGCACATCATCTTCGTGGAGCAGAACGCGGCGGTGGACGGCGCCGCCTTCACGCGCAAGCTGCGCCGCAGCGACCTGAACTGCCGCAAGGCGCCGGTGATCATGGTCACCTCGGAAGCCACCGCCGCCACCATCCTGGGCGCGCGCGATTCCGGGGTCCATGAGTTCCTGCGCAAACCCTACACGGCCAAGGATCTGATGCGCCGCCTGGAGGCTGTGACCCTGCGCGGCCGCGACTGGGTGGAGGCGGTGAACTATGTCGGCCCCGACCGGCGCCGGTTCAATTCCGGCGACTACACCGGCCCCCTGAAGCGCGGGATGGACGCCAACGAGACTCCCGAGGAAGGGCGGATCCTGCAGGCGCTGAAGATCCTGCGCGCCGCCATCACCGCCATCGACATCGACCCCAAGCAGGCGCTGCGCGCCATGCTGACCCAGGCGGTGGAGCTGCAGGCCGCGGCCGTGGCGATCAAGGACGCCAACCTGAAGGCCGCCGCCGCCCGCCTGCACGCCAAGCTGACCCAGGCCTCCGGGCGCGCCGTGCCCAAGGAAGAGCTGCAGACCTATCTGGCCGAGCTGTGGACCTTCGCGCCCGGCCAGGACGACGGCAAGGACGAGGGCAAGGGCGCGCGGGCGGCGTAGGGGTTGGTCGGGGTGATGTTGTCCTGACCGAGATCTGTCCGCCCGATCATCACATCTCCCCTATCCACGCCGTCACCCCCGGGCCCCGGGTCACGCCGCGGCGCGGCCCGCCCGGGACAGGCTACGTCCCGGGGGCCCATGAACGCGTGAGGGCGTGTGGCGCGCTTCGAAGGGCGCGCCAGGGCAGGCCCGTTCGCCCCTGCGCCGCTCCGCTGCCGCTGCGCGACCCCTTGGAAGGGTGCGTATGGGCCCTCGGCAC
>JAFEEA010000148.1 GCA_018241335.1 Pseudomonadota bacterium | reverse complement strand
TCCCAGTTCCTGGGCACGAAGACGGTGTCGCCGTTCTCCACGGCGGCGATGGCGGGCTTCGCCAGGACCGCGGCGTCGACGTACCACTGGTCGGTCAGGTAGGGCTCGATGACCACCAGCTTGGACTTCTCGTCGAAGGGGATCATCAGGCGGTGGTTGTCGATGCCGTCGAGCAGGCCCTGGGCGTCCAGATCCTCGACGATCTTCTTGCGCGCCACAAAGCGGTCGAGGCCGCGGTAGGCCTCCGGCGCGGCGTCGTTCAGCTTGGCGTCGGGGGTGAAGACGTTGATCGCCTCCAGGCCGTGGCGCTTGCCGATCTGGAAGTCGTTGAAGTCGTGGGCCGGGGTGATCTTGACCGCGCCGGTGCCCTTTTCCGGGTCGGCGTAGTCGTCGGCGATGATCGGGACCAGGCGGCCGGTGAGCGGCAGGCGGACCTGCTTGCCGATCAGGTCCTGGTAGCGTTCGTCGCCGGGGTGAACCGCGACGGCGGTGTCGCCGATCATGGTCTCCGGACGGGTGGTGGCGACGACGATGTAGCGGCCTTCCCCCGAAGCGTCCTTCTGGCCCTCGATGGGATAGCGGAAGCGCCACATGTGGCCGTTGGTCTCGACGTTCTCGACCTCGAGGTCCGAGATCGCCGTCTGCAGCTCCGGGTGCCAGTTGACCAGCCGCTTGTCGCGATAGATCAGGCCCTCGCGGTGAAGCTGGACGAAGACCTTGCGGACCGCGTCCGACAGGCCCTCGTCGAGGGTGAAGCGCTCACGGCTCCAGTCGCACGAGGCGCCCAGGCGGCGCAGCTGGTTGACGATGGTCCCGCCGCTCTCGGCCTTCCATTGCCAGACCTTTTCCACAAAGGCGTCGCGGCCCATGTCGCGGCGACCGATGTTGCCCTCCGCGGCCAGCTGGCGCTCGACCACCATCTGGGTGGCGATGCCGGCGTGGTCGGTGCCGGGCAGCCACAGGGCGGCGCGGCCGCGCATCCGCTGGAAGCGGATCAGCACGTCCTGCAGGGTGTTGTTCAACGCATGGCCGATGTGCAGCGAACCGGTGACGTTCGGCGGCGGGATGACCATGGAGAACGGCTTGGCCGCGGGGTCCGCCACGGGCGCGAAGGCGCCGGACGCCTCCCACTGGGCATAGAGGCGCGGCTCAACGGCTTTGGGGTCGAAGGTCTTTTCAAGCATGGGCGTCATTTCGGGGGGTCACTTACAACCCCGCGACGCCCCGCGAAAGCGGGGCCCTTGCGGAACGCCGGCTATCGACGGTGAATTTCGCGGGGTTCCCCGCCAGATGGGCCGGCGGGGCGCGTCAATCCAGCCGTCAGCGTACTCGGCCGCGAGCGATTCGCTCGACTTCCTGGTCGACCGTCGCCTGGACGATGGCCGGCAGATTGTCGTCCAGCCAGGCCTTGAGCAGCGGGCGAAGCAGCTCGCGAACCACGTCTTCCAAGGTGCGGCCCTCGGCCGGCATGGCGATGTTGGCCGACAGGCGGCCGAAGGCCATGGCCGCGGCCTCGGCGGCGGGATCGCCGACCAGATGCTCGTCGGGGCGCACGGGCGGCAGGGCCGCGACCGGCTCAGGCTCCGGCGGGGTCGGCATGGCGGTGTGAAGCGGTTCCGGCTCAGGCTCGGGGCGGCTCTGGATCTCCAGGTCGCCCAGGGTCTCCGGCGCGTCGCCGCCGACACGGTCAGTCAGTTCCAGGACATCGTCCTCGGCGGCCGGCGCCGCGGCGGACGGCGGGCTGGCGACGTCGAGCGGCTCGAGCTCCGGCATCGCGGGGGCCGCGGCGACCTCCTCCTCTCCGGCCGGCGCGTCATCCTCGGAAATGATGCGGCGGATGGAGGCAAGGATTTCCTCCATGGTCGGTTCCGGAGCGGACTGTTCTGACATGGTCGAGGCCGTTGCTAGCAGACGGGAGAATCCGTTTCGGCGAACAGGCTACGCGGGATGGCGCGATCCTGCAATTTCCCGTACGCGCGCAAATTCGCGCAGGGAGAGAATGTCATTGCGCCTTGGCGGGCCCCGAGCCTTGCGCGCTGGCCGGGGTCGCCCCGACAGGCGGGCGCTGGACGACGGCCGGCGCGCCGACGCGGTCCAGGGCTTCCACCGCCGGCTCCCAGGGCGTCCAGCCGAAGCCGTGGCGGACCTTGTCGAAATTGGCCTTGGGATCATAGGCCGTGGCGTCGGGCGCCACGGTGCGCACGTCCAGCACCCCCATGGCCGCCAGCACGCCGGCGCCGGCGACATATTCGTCGTGGCGGGCGTTGACCAGGGCCAGCTCGGCGTTGCGCAGCTCCTGCTCCTGGTTCAGCACGTCCAGGGTGGTGCGCAGGCCGACCTGGGCTTCCTGCTTGATGCCCTCGTAGGCGACGCCGGCGGCGCGCACCTGTTCCTCGTTGGACAGGAGGTTCGCGCGCGAGCCCAAGAGCTGGTTCCAGGCCTGGGAGACCTGCAGCAGGACCTGGCGGCGCACGCCCTCGATGCCGATGCGGTCGGCGTTGTTGCGCTCGGCGGCCTGGCGGATCTGCGACTGGGTGAACCCGCCGGTGAAGATCGGCATGGTGACCACCGCCGTGCCCTGGATGTTGTGGCTGTAGTCGGCGAAGGGCGAGCCGGACCCGAAGCTGCCGCCGGACCCGCCGAAGGAACCGCGCAGGGAGACCTCGGGCCGCGTCTGGGCCTTGGCCTCGGCGACGCGGGCGGCGCTGCCCTGCTCCGTGTAATCCTGCTGGCGCATCAGGGGGCTGTCGCGCTCGGCGACGTCGAAGGCCTGATCCACGGTGGGCGGGATCAGCTTCGAGAGCGGCGGCTCCGGCGCAAGGTCGCCGGGGTTCTGGCCGACGATGGAGGCGTAGCCGGCGCGGCTGATGGCGAGCTGAGCCTGGGATGACGCGAGCGAGGCCTGGGCCGCGGCCAGGCGCGCCTCGGTCTGGGCCACGTCCGTGCGGGTCAGTTCGCCCACGTCGAAGCGGGCCTTGGATTCGGCGAGCTGGCGCTGCAGGACGGCGACGTTTTCCTGGCTGATCGCGAGGCGCTGCTGGTCGCGGCGGACGTCGACATAGGCCTGGATGACCTGCTGCAGCAGGCCGATTTCGACCCGGCGCAGGTTCTCGCGGCCGGCCATCACGTCCGATTCGGCCGCCGTGACCTGGCTAGCCACCCGGCCGCCGGTATAGAGCGGCTGGTCGACGTTGAGGGTGATGCTGCTGGAATTGTTGTCGCCCGAGACCCCGCCGCTGACCTGGCGCCCCACCGTGGCGGTGACGCTGGCGGACGGCCGAAAGCCGGTGCGGGCCTGGACGTAGGACTCGTCGAGGGCGCGCTGCGAGGCGCGCTGGGCCTGGACGGTGGGGTTGGTCTGGTAGGCGAGCGCCACGGCGTCGCCAAGGGTCTCGGCGCCGGCGGCGCCCGCGAGACCGACCAGCGAAAGGCCAACCGTGGCCGCCAGCATCCTGGCGCGACTACCCGCAGACATACGCTATCCCCGACGATCCCCTTGGTGGGGCAACGCTATAGGCCACGCCGGCAGGCCCCGGCTAGCCATGCGGGAATTAAGCTTTTTTCACGTCGGAAACGTTGTCGCCGATCAAATTGCTCAGAAGCTGAAGCGCTCTTCCGGCTCGAACCCGGCCAGCACCGGCGGGGTCGAATCGAACAGGGCGCGCGAGCCGATCCCTTCGTCCGAGCGCAGATAGAGCATCGCCCGCCCGACGGGGCCGCGACGCTCGACCACCCCCAGGCGCCCGCCCATGGCCAGGGCGCCCAGCCACGAGGGCGGAGCGCTGTCCACGGCGCCCTCGCAGAGGATGACGTCATAGTCGCCGGTGACGGTCTTGAGGTCGCCCTCGTCCAGGCGCGTGACGGTCAGGCCCATGGCCTCCAGCACGGCGGCGGCGTAGGGCGCGGCGACGGCCAGGGCCCGCTCACCGGCCCGCGGGCGAAGGTTCTGGAGCAGCTTGGCGACGTCGCGCGGCTTCAGCATCCAGCGGCCGGGGGCGTATTCGATCTCGGCGTCGGAATAGGCCAGCCAGGTCTTGCCCGCCGGGCACAGCGCCTCGCGCGCCACGTGGCGCATGGCGTCCTGGATGGCCAGGTCGGTGACGTCCTGGGTGCGGACCTGGCTCTCCACCATGTTGGTCCGCGCGGCCGCGAAATCGGCGCTCATCAATAGTCCCCGAAAGTCCAAGAGTCGGCGTCGCTTATAGGTCCGGCCTTAACCCCAAAGCAATCCGCGCCTGTCATGCATCCAGCGGGCATTGCCCGGGCGGCGCGGTTCTGTTAGCCATCGCGCCCTCCAACGGCCTGGTGGCGGAGTGGTTACGCAGCGGACTGCAAATCCGTGCACCCCGGTTCGATTCCGGGCCAGGCCTCCAAACTTCCTCAAGACATCGCCACTCCGATCGCGCCCTTGGCCGCGAGGCTGTCGGCCGCCTGACGCCTCGCGTCGGCGTCGAGCCTTGATCAGTCCTCCCTCACTTCCGCCAAGCGGACCCTCCAAATGTCTGCTTTGGGTGGCGAGCGGACCTATCGGCGCCCTCGCGCAACATCAATCGCCGCTGTGACTAGACCAGCCGCAACCTCGTTCGAGAACGTGTTGATTGTGAGATCTCCGCGCTCGGGGACGCTGACGTCGAACAGGACATCGCCAGCGCCAGTCAGGACTTCGAGCCTAACGCCGTCAAAACTGACATCGCTTGCCCACTGATACTCGAACTGGCCACCGGTCGTGCTGAGCGTTCCCATGAACTTAGCTTAGCCCGGCGTCGAAGGTCCGCAATGGGTCGGAAGTGGTCGTTGCGGCCCCGCCCGAAACCGGACATTCGCGCTTGCCGGCGACAGCGCGGCTCTCCGACGGCGGCTCTTCTCACAGCGCCTTTTCCAGCACCACGAAGTCGAGGTCGTCGCGGCGGGGGACGCCGAAGCGGTGGTCGTCGTAGGGGAAGGGCCGGGTCTCGCCGGTGAGGCGCCAGCCGCGGCGCCGGTACCAGGCGATCAGGGTGTCGCGGATGCCCACCACCGTCATGCGCATCCGGTGAGCGCCCTGCCCGGCCGCATAGGCCTCGGCGGCGGCCAGGACGTCGCGGCCCAGCCTGCGGTCCTGCAGGTCGGGGCGGACGGTGAGCATGCCCAGGTACCAGACGCCAGGTTCGTCCCCCGGTTCGTCCCCAGGTTCGTCCAATGGCTCCAGCCAGACGCAGGCCAGCGGGGGCTCGTCCGGCGCGTCCCGATGGATCAGCAGCAGGGCCTGGGGGTTGGCGGTGAGGTCGGCGCGCAGGGCGGCCGGGTCGGTGCGCTGGCCGTCGATGTAGTCGGCCTCGTGCGTCCAGCCGGCCGTGGCGCCGTCGCCTCGGTAGGCGCCGTTCACCAGGGCGGCGACGGCTTCGATGTCGGAGTCTTGGGCGGGGGTGAGGGTCATGGCCCCTCCCCTAAAGACACGGCGGGGGCGGCTTTTGAAGCCCCCCCACTCCCGCCCGGCTACCAGACGAGGACGCGGTTGGCCGGCGCCAGGTAGAGGCGCTGGCCGGGCTTGACGTCGAAGGCGGCGTACCAGGCGTCCAGGTTGCGCACCGTGTCGGCGCGGAAGTTGTCGGGCGCGTGGCCGTCGCTCAGCACCTGGCGGCGCAGGGCCGGCTCGCGGGCCTTGAACCGCCAGGACTGGGCGAAGGCCAGGAAGAAGCGCTGGTCGCCGGTGAACCCCTGGTCCGAGGGCGCGGCCGCGCCGCCCAGGGAGGCCCGGTAGCCGTCGTAGGCGGCGCAGAGGCCGGCCACGTCGGCGATGTTCTCGCTGAGGGTCTGGCGGCCCTTCACGTGCAGGCCCGGCAGGGCCTCGTAGGCGTCGAACTCGGCCGCCAGGCGATCGCCGGAGGCCTGGAAGTGGGCGAAGTCGGCGGGAGTCCACCAGTTGGCCAGGCGGCCGGTCTCGTCGAACTGGCTGCCCTGGTCGTCGAAGCTGTGGCTGATCTCGTGGCCGATGGTGGCGCCGATGCCGCCGTAGTTCATCGCCGCGTCGGCGTCAGGGTCGAAGAACGGCGGCTGCAGGATGGCGGCCGGGAAGTTGAGCCCGTTCTGAAGCGGCAGGTTCACGGCGTTGACGGTCTGGGGCGTCATCCACCACTCGGACTTGTCCACGAGCCGGCCGATCTTGGCCAGGGCGTGGCGATAGTCGGCGAGGTCGGCCGCCTCGAGATTGGCCAGGGCCTGGCCGCGGACAACCGTCAGGTCGGAATAGTCGCGCCAATGCTCGGGATAGCCGACCCCGACGTAGAGGGTCTTGAGCTTGGCCTGGGCGCGCGCCTTGGTGGCCGGGGACATCCAGGCCAGGTTGTCGATGCGGTGCGAGAAGGCCTTGACGATGTTGGCCACCATGGCCTGGGCGTCGGCCTTGGCCTTGGGCGGGAAGTACTTGGCGACATAGAGCTTGCCGACGGCGTCGCCGAGGGCGTCGTTGGTGGCGTCCACGGCCTGCTTCCAGCGGGGCCTCTGCTGGGGCGCGCCGCTGAGGGTCTTGCCGTAGAAGGCGAAGCCCTCGTCGCGGAAGGCCTTGGGCAGGACCGCGCGGTCGTGGTCCAGGGTGTGGAGGGTCAGATAGGCCTTCCAGACATCCAGGGGCTCGGAGCCGGCCAGGGCCGCCTCCCCCCGGATCGCCGCGGGCTGCCAGACGACCAGGGTCTTGAGGGTGTCCAGCCGCGCGGCCTTGAAGAAGCTTGGCCAGTCCAGGCCCGGCGCGCGGGTGGCGAATTCGGCCGTGGGCCAGGGATTGTTGGCCTTGTGCACGTCCTCGGAGTCGGCGCGGGGGGCGTGGGCCTGGGCGATCTTGCGTTCCAGGGCGTAGACCTGGGCCGCCTTGGCCTCGGCGTCGGGCATGCCGGCCAGGGCCAGCACCGCGGCGATGTGTTTCTGGTAGGCCTGCTGGAAGCCGACCATCTTGGCGTCCTGGGCCAGGTAGTACTCCCGGTCCGGCATGGCGATGCCGCCCTGCAGCAGGTAGGCGCTGTTGGTCCCGGCGTCCGCGAATCCCGGCGACACCCAAAGGCCGAACAGGTTGTCGGTGTGGAAGTTGGTGGCGTTGAGCGGGTCGACGTCGGCGCGCAGGCTGGCGCCGATGAAGCGGCTGAGGCTGGCGCGGTCGCTGATGGCGGCGATCTCGTCCAGCTTCGGCTTCACGGCGGTAAGGCCCGCGGCGTCGATGGCCGCCTCGTCGCTGAAACTGTCGAAATAGTCGGCGATCTTGCGCGCCTCGGTCCCGGCGGCGGGCTTGTCGGCCGAGGCGGCCTTGATCAGGTCGGCGGTGCGCTGGGTGGTGAGTTCGGCCAGGGTGGCGAAGAGGCCGAAGGTGGAGCGGTCCGGCGGGATCGGCGTGACCTTGTCCCAGCCGCCGTTGGCGTAGGCGAAGAAGTCGTCGCCCGGCGCAACCTTCAGGTCCATGCCGGCGACGTCGATGCCGTGCTCCTGGGCGCCGCTGCCCTCGGGGCGGTTGCAGGCGGCGGCGACCAGGGCCACGGCCGTCAGGGCGACGGCGGAAATCACCGGAAACCGCATGGGACGCACTCTCCTTGTTTGCGGCAAGGACGTTGCCGCATTCGCCATTTCCCGGCAACAACATCGCGCAAGCGTCGCCGCTGACAGCAAAAAGCCCGGGCGGCGCGCCAACCCTAGTCAGTGGGCGACGTAAGTCGCTTCAACGGCGGCGAAGCATCCGCGGGCTGTAGAGAGACATCTCCTGGTCCGCCGCGAGCACCAATTCCAATGACCGACTGAACGCCAGCCATTCGCCAAGCCGTGCGCCTGCGCCGGCCGCATCGCCGGCGCGTATCACCGCGAGCGCCGACTTGAGCCCTTCGTCGGCCCGGGCAAGCGCGGCCCGGTCCCGCGCCAGGTTGTCCGCCGGATAGCGTTCGGCAATGTCGCCGAGCGCCGAGCGCGCGGCCATGGTCATCAGGGCGGCCGCCGGCAGGTCACGTCGGATCAGCGCGGCGCGCGCCGCCTGGACCGCACGCCGTGCGACGGCGAGCTCGAGGCCGGGCCCAAGGACGACCTCCCCCCGCTTGGCGCCGCACGCCGCCGGATCCATCGACCGCACATAGTCGGCCAGGCCTTTCAGCACCGCCGGCGGCGGCTCGGCGCCGTCGAACTCCTGGGTCACCAGGCCGTGGATGAAGGTTTCCAGCGCCGGGCTGGCCGGGTCCTGATCGATCTTCAACTGGGCCTTGGGCCCGCCGAGGTCCGGGATGGGCTTTGGATTGTCGACGCCGTCGCCGCGATGGGAGCTGAACAGCGAGGAGGTCACGTCGGCCGTGCCTGGGGCGCCCGAGAGGCCGGGAAAGTCGAAGTCGGGGTTGGTGCGGCCGTTGCGGTGACAGGTCTCGCAGGCGACGCCCGCGCGCGCCGCCTGGCCGCCCAGCAGCATCGGGGTGCGGAACGCTACCCGACCGAGTTCGGCGCTGTAGGCGAGCGCGGGGTCGGCGGGCGGGCGAAAGCACTCCGGCGGCTGGCGCGTCAGGATCCTGGCCGCGTCGGCCCCCGGCGTCAGCCAGCGCATGGCGCGCAGGGGCGGCGGGGGCGAGTCGCCGGCGCCCAGCGCCGTGGCCAGCGGCGCGGCGGCCAGAAGAGCCAGGGCCAGGAGACCCAGGGCCGGAAGAGCCCGGGCCAGAGGCGCGATCAGGACGCCGGGTCGCCGCCGTGCTCGATCCAACGCCGCAGGTCCTCTGCTTCCGCGCAGCCGAAGCTGCATTGCGCGTCCAGTCGCGCCAGCATGCGCCGCGCGCCGGCCATGTCGCCCACCGCCACCTTGAGCTCGCCATAGTACTCCGTGGCGCCCCGATGGTTGGGGGCGATGGCCAGGGCCTGGCGATAGTAGGCCTCAGCGTCGGCGATCCGGCCGAGCTTGCGCGAGACGTAGCCCTTGTAGGTCAGAATGTCCGGGTGCGGCCCGAACGCCTTTTGGGCCTCGTCCAGCGAGGTCATGGCGTCGAGATAGCGACGCTCGTTGATCAGGCTGACGGCGCGCACATAGGCGGTGTCGCCCTGGGCCTCAGTCGCGAACAGAAGGCTGGACGGGGCCGCCGCCGCCGGGGCGCCGGACGCCAGGGCCGCGGTGACCGCATCCACCGCCGCCTTGAGGTCGGCCGCTTCCGGACAGGCGCCGTTGCAGGTGGCGGCGCGGGCCTTGAGGGCGTCGAGCTCGGCGTTGGCCTTGGCGGCGTCCTTGAGCTTGGCGTAGCTGAGGGCCAGTTCGCGATGGGGCGCCACCGGCGCGGGATCCAGTTTCACGGCGCGCTGATAGGCCTTCGAGGCGCCCTTGGTGTCGTTGGCGCCCGCCCGGGCCAGGCCCAGCATGTACCAGGCGTTGGCGTCCCTGGGCTGGGCGTCGGTGACATGTTCGAACTCGCGCGCGGCGTCCTTGTAGCGGCCGGCCTGCAGGTCGGCGGTCCCGTGCTGGTATTCCTGCACCGGGTCGTAGGCTGGCGCGGACATGCTGGGCATCTCCCCGCCCCCGCCGCCGCCGCCGCCCATGGCCCGGGCGAGGCCGGCGGGAAGGACCAAGGCGGCAGCCGCGGCGCACGCCGTCAACAACAGTCTCCTGGACATCTGCATCTCCCTTGCGCCCCTCGCGAGGCGACTATGGCGCAGTTCAGTTTGCGTGTCATTCGCTTGCACACGACCAAATGGAAATGGCGCGGCGGGCGTCATGTTAACCTTTGGCTAACCATACCGCCCCAGCATGATGATCGTCTTCCTTGAAGACACCCCACCATCACCGACTTCTAGAGCCCGGCTTCGCGCCGGGCTTTTTTTCGCGACCTTAAGGCGCGCGAGGACGGGGAGCGCTTGCGCTGAAGTCATGTCCATCGTAGAAGCCCCCTCCTTCAGCGAGCGCCTGATCCTCGGTAGCTCAGTTGGTAGAGCAGCCGGCTGTTAACCGGCTGGTCGCAGGTTCGAGTCCTGCCCGAGGAGCCACTCGCCCTTCACGGGGCGCGGATGTGGGACGGGTCGATAAGCGCCCAAGCCCCACCGCCCATACCATCCATAGACCGCCTAGGACGCTCGGATCGCGTAGAGTTCCATTTGCGCGCGGTAGCGATTGGGAATCGCGAACCCGGCCGTTTCGAATCCGGCTTCGCGCAGCAGGCGCACCAGTTCGGGGCGGCTGAAGTTGTGATGGTGCTCGAGTTCAATCCAATACGGGTTGCCCTTGCCGACATCCATCAGGCGCCAGCT
>JAFEEA010000147.1 GCA_018241335.1 Pseudomonadota bacterium | reverse complement strand
GGCGTCGGTCAGGGCGTGCAGGCCCGCGTCGGCGTCGGAATGGCCGACCAGGGTGTGGTCGTGGGCGATCTCGACCCCGCAGAGCCAGACGCTCTGGCCGGGCCCCCAGCGGTGGGCGTCGTAGCCCATGCCGATGCGCGTGGTCCTGGCCGCGCCCGCCAGACGATCGGCCATGGCGAAGTCCTCCGGATAGGTGAGTTTCATCAGCATCGGATCGCCCGCCGACAGGGCGACGCGCCCGCCTGCGGCTTCCATCACCGCCGCGTCGTCCGTGGGCTCGGCGTCGGCCGGCCAGCGGGCGTAGGCGTCGAGCAGCGCGCCCAGGCGGAAGGCCTGCGGCGTCTGCGCCCGCCAGAGGCCGGCGCGCGGCACGGTGACGGTCGGCCCGTCCTCGGTCTCGGCGCGCTTCAGGGTGTCGGCCACCGGCAGGGCCGGCACGGCGCCGTCCGCCCCGGCCAGGGCGTCCAGCAGGGCGACCAGGTGGTGCTTAGCCACGAAGGGCCGCGCCGCGTCGTGGACCAGCACGATGTCGTCCGCGCCAGCCTTCAGGGCGCGAAGCCCTGACTGCACCGAATCGGCGCGGGTCGCGCCGCCGGGCGCCGTGGTCCAGCGCGGCAGGCCGGCCAGCGCCTGGTCGGCCAGGGCGCGGGCGTCTTCCGGGATGACCACCACCAGGGAGGTCGCGCCGGCCGCCAGCAGGGCCTCGGCCGACCAGCGCAGCACGGGCTTTCCGGCCAGGTCGCGCCACTGTTTGGCCCCGCCCGGGCCGGCCCGGCTGCCCGATCCGCCGGCGACGATGACAGCGTGAAATTCCATGGCGCCCTGTTTAGGGACCAAGGGCCGCTTGTCCAGGCTTTACGGCGCCGCACAATATGCCTAAAAAGGCGGCTTATGGGGTGTCTATAAAATGGGCAACAGCCTGAAGGTCGGCAATGTGGCGGTGGGCGGGCGCGTCTGGATCGCGCCGATGACGGGGGTCTCCGACCTGCCGTTCCGCCAGACCGCGTCCGAACTCGGCGCGGCCTATGTCGCCACCGAAATGGTCGCCTGCGCCGAATTCGCGAAGGGCCGGCCGGACGTGGTTCGCCGGTCGGCGGTGGGCGAGGGCCTGCCGTTGATGGTCGTCCAGCTGGTCGGCCGCGACCCGCGCCATGTCGCCGAGGGCGCGCGGCTGGCGGCCGGCGCCGGGGCCCAGATCATCGATCTCAACATGGGCTGCCCGGCCAAGGAGGTCACCGGCGCGGCCTCCGGCTCGGCCCTGATGCGCGACCTGGACCTGGCCGAAAGCCTGATCGCCGCCGCCGTCGACGCCTCCGACCGGCCGGTCACCGTCAAGATGCGCCTGGGCTGGGACGACGCCTCCCGCAACGCGCCGGAACTGGCCGCCCGCGCCGAACGGGCCGGCGCCCAGGCGATCACCGTGCACGGCCGCACCCGCTGCCAGTTCTACGCCGGCGCCGCCGACTGGGGCGCCGTGCGGGCGGTCAAGGCGGAGGTCTCCATTCCCGTGGTGGTCAACGGCGACGTGGTCGACGCCGCCAGCGCCCGCGAGGCGCTGGACCAGTCCGGCGCCGACGCGGTGATGCTGGGCCGCGGGATCACCGGCCGCCCGTGGGTCGCCGCCGCCATCGAACGGGCCCTGGACGGCGAGGCGTGCGCCGAGCCGGGACCGCAAGCGCTGCTGGACGTCGCCGTCGTCCATCTGGAGCGCAGCATCGGTTTCTACGGCGAACGCGTGGGGGTGCGCATGTTCCGCAAACATCTGGCCGCCTATGTCGAGCAGGCGCCCTGGCGCGGCCCGGCGGAGGTTCGCCGCGCCGCCCGCGCCCGGCTCTGCCGCCTTGAGAGCGCGTCCGAGATCGCCGCGGGCCTCGCCGCCCATTGGCGCGACGAGACCGAAAGGCTGGCGGCATGAGCGAGACCCGCATCCGCAGCCTGCCGGGCCTGGCCAACCTGACGTCGCTCAAGGCCAACGCCTTCGACCTTATCCCCGAGCCGGCCATGGTGGTCGACCGCGAGGGCGCCCTGGTGGCCGTCAACGAGGCCGCCGAGGCCCTGTTCGGCCAGGGCCTGGCCCTGCTGGCGCGGGGCCGCTTCAAGGCCGCCCTGCCGCCCGGTTCGCCCCTGGTGTCGCTGATCAACCGCGCCATGGCCGAGCAGGGCGCGGTGCGCGAGCGCGGCCTGGAGATCAGCCTCTTCGGCCATCCGCCCTTCGAGGCCGACGGCGCCGCCGCCTCCCTGGGCGAGGGCGCGGTGCTGCTGACCCTGCACGTCAAGGGCGGCGCCCTGGGCGTCGACCGGGCGGCGGACGTGGCGGGCCTGCGCTCTGTCGTGGGCCTGGGCCGCATGCTGGCGCACGAGATCAAGAACCCCCTGGCCGGTATCCGCGGCGCGGCCCAACTGCTGAAGACGGGGGCCAAGGCCGAGGACGCCCCCCTGGCCCAGCTCATCGTCGACGAGACCGACCGCATCCGCCGCCTGGTGGATCGCATGGAGGCCTTCTCCGACGACGCCGTGGTCAACCGCGCCGAGGTCAACATCCACGAGGTGCTGGACCGGGTTCGGGCCCTGGCCGCCAACGGGGTCGCCGACGGCCTCGGCCTGCGCGAAACCTTCGACCCCTCGCTGCCCGCCGTCTGGGGCGACGAGGACCAGCTGATCCAGGTGTTCCTGAACCTGGTCAAGAACGCCGCCGAGGCCGCCCACAGCCGGGGCGACGGGCGCGGCGAGATCGTGCTGACCACCGCCTATCGCCACGGGGTGCGCGTGCGCGCCATCGACGGCCAGGCGGCCCAGGGCGCGCCCCTGGAAGTCCGCGTCATCGACAACGGCCCGGGCGTGCCGGCGCATCTGCGCGAGCATCTGTTCGAGCCCTTTGTCACCACCAAGACCCATGGAGCCGGCCTGGGCCTGGCCCTGGTCGCCAAGATCGTCGCCGGCCACGGAGGCCTGATCGATTTTGAATCCGAGCCTGGACGGACCGTGTTCCGGGTGTTGCTGCCGGTGGCGCCGGCCGTGGTTCCGTCGCCCAAGGAAAAGTCCCGATGAGCGCTGCCGCCCAGAAGATCCTGATCGCCGACGACGATTCCTCAATCCGCCTGGTCCTGTCCCAGGCCTTCACGCGCCTGGGCTACCAGGTGCGGGCCACCGGCAACGCCACCACCCTGCTGAAGTGGGTGACGGACGGGGAGGGGGATCTGGTGGTCACCGACGTGGTGATGCCGGACGAGAACGTCTTCGACGTCCTGCCCCGCATCCGCAAGCAGCGGCCCAAGCTGCCGATCATCGTCATGAGCGCCCAGAACACCCTGCTGACGGCGGTCAACGCCGCCGACGTGGGCGCCTTCGACTATGTGCCCAAGCCGTTCGACCTGGACGACATGACCAATACGGCCCGCCGCGCCCTGGCCCGTCCGGCCGACGGCGAGGCGGCCAAGGCCCAGGCCCGCGCCGTGCGCGACGAGCGCCTGCCGCTGATCGGCCGCTCGACGCCCATGCAGGAGGTCTATCGCACCATCGCCCGCCTGGTGGGGGCGGACCTGACCGTGCTGATCACCGGCGAGAGCGGTTCGGGCAAGGAGCTGGTGGCCCGCGCCCTGCACGACCTCGGCCGCCGCCGCGACGGCAAGTTCGTGGTCATCAACCTGGCCGCCGTGCCGCGAGAGCGGGTGGAGACCGAGCTCTTCGGCAAGGGAGACGGCGACTACGGCAAGCTGGTCGAGGCCGACGGGGGCACCCTGTTCCTGGACGAGATCGGCGACATGCCGCTGGACGCCCAGACCCGCCTGCTGCGGGTCTTCGATGGCGCCGAGCCGGCGATCAATCCCAAGACCGGCCGCAAGCCGAACGTGCGCGTCATCGCCGCCACCAACCGCGACCTGCGCGGCCTGATCCAGCAGGGCCTGTTCCGCGAGGACCTCTACTTCCGCCTCAACGTCGCCCCGGTGCGCCTGCCGCCCCTGCGCGACCGCACCGACGACATCCCGGACCTGGCCCGCGCCTTCCTGCTGCGCGCCGCCCGCGAGGGCCTGCCGTCCAAGACCATCGACCAGGCCGCGCTCGAGCGGCTCAAGGCCCATGCCTGGCCCGGCAATGTGCGCGAGCTGGAGAACCTCATCCGCCGGATCTGCGCCCTCTACGCCGAGGAGCTGATCACCGCCCGCATCGTCGAGCGCGAGCTGGCCGAGCAGGTCGCCATGCCGATGGGCGAGGAGGGGCCGGTGACCCTGGCCACCCTGGTCGAGCGGCACCTGGCGTCCTACTTCGCCGACCAGCCCGACGGCGTGCCGCCGGCCGGCCTCTACGACCGCGTCCTGGAGGAGGTCGAACGGCCGCTGATCCAGCTTACCCTAGCGGCAACCCGTGGCAATCAGGTCAGGGCGGCCGAGGTCCTGGGTCTCAATCGCAACACGCTTCGCAAGAAAATCCATGACCTTGGCGTGGAAATGAGTCGCGGCCGGCGCTGAGCCTATTTCGCCACTGGCCTGTTGAGTTTAGGGCACAGTCGTCTAGTTTCCGGGGGATGACGTCGCCGTCCCCCCCGCGGCCCATGCCCTCGTTGCGAGCCCTCAGTCTCGGCGCCCGGCTCGACAGCCGCCTGTTCATGGCCGGCGGCTATGTGCTGGCGCTCGCCCTGACGGCGTCGGCGATCATGCTGGGCTCGTCGCCGACGCTCAGCGGACCCCTGGGACCCGCCAGCCCGCTGGTGCTCACCCTGCTGCTGCTGGGCCTCGCCATCGTCCTGGCGCTGGCGGCGGTGATGTTCGGCCGGGTCGTGGCGCTGTTCAACGCCCAGTCGGCCGACGCCGGCGCGCGCCTGCACCTGCGCTTCATCGGCATGTTCGCCCTGGCCGCGGTGGCCCCGGCGGTGATCGTGGCGCTGTTCTTCGGCGTGCTGGTCACCCGCGGGGTCGAGAACTGGTTCAGCGCCCGGGTGCAGACCGTGGTGGAGAATTCCGCCACCGTCGCCAACTCCTACGTCGAGGAGCAGAAGAACTACATCAGCCAGCACATGGCCAGCATGGCCAATGCGCTGAACAACGCCGCCTTCTCCTTGAGCGACTCGCCGGTGGCGTTCGGCCACTTCCTGCGCGACCAGGCCCAGGACAACGGCTTCACGGCCGCCTATCTGATCGACCGCGGCGGGCGGGTGCTGGCCCGAGCGGAGTCGCCCATGGCGCCGCCGCTGCTGACCCCGCCGCCCTCCAGCTTCGACGCCGCCGACGAGGGCATCGTCTCTGCCAATCCCTTCGAGCGCGCCAACCTGTTCCGCGCCCTCTACCGGCTGCGCGCCTATCCGGACGCCTACCTCTATGTCGTGCGGCCCGTGGACCAGGGCATCTTCACCCACCTGCGCGAGAGCGAGGCGTCGCTGGCCGCCTATCGCGAGGCCAAGATCAGCCGCGCCAAGATCCAGGCCGCCTTCGCCCTCAGCTACGCCGAGACGGCCCTGCTGGTGCTGGTGGGGGCGGTATGGCTGGGCATGCTCGCGGCGGGCGGCATCGCCGGGCCCGTGGCGCGCCTGGTGCAGGCGGCCGGGCGAGTCTCGTCCGGCGACCTGTCGGCCCGGGTCGACACCAGCGGCGATCCCGAAGAGATCGCCGTCCTGTCGCGCGCCTTCAACCGCATGACCGGCGACCTGCAGACCCAGCAGGAGGCCCTGCGCGCCGCCCACGCCGACGCCGAGTCCAAGAGCCACTTCATGGAGACGGTGCTGCTGGGCGTCAGCGCCGGCGTCATCGGCCTGGACCCGAACGGCAAGGTCTCGGCCATCAACCGCCAGGCCACCGAGCTGCTGCACGTCACCACCGCCCAGGCCTTCGGCCGCCGGCTCGAGGACGTGGCGCCGGAGCTGGAGCCCGTCGCCCAGGCCGCCGATGTCGCCAGCGAGGTCGAGGAGGACGTCGACCTGGTCCGCGCCGGCGAGTCCCTGCGCCTGCGCGTGCGCGCCAGCCACAGCGCCGAGGGCCTGGTGCTGACCTTCGACGACATCACCCGCCTGGTCGCCGCCCAGCGCAACGCCGCCTGGAAGGACGTCGCCCGTCGCATCGCCCACGAGATCAAGAACCCCCTGACCCCCATCCAGCTGTCGGCCGAGCGCCTGCGCCGCAAGTACCGCAAGGAGATCACCGGCGATCTGGAGACCTTCGACCGCTGCACCGACACCATCATCCGCCAGGTCGGCGACATCGGCCGCATGGTCGACGAGTTCTCGGCCTTCGCCCGCATGCCGGCCCCCAAGTTCTCCGAGCACGACCCGGCCGAACTGCTGCGCGAGAGCGTCTTCGCCCAGCGGGTCGCCGCGCCCGAGACCAGCGTCGAGATCACCGAGCCCCTGCCGGCGACCACCCTGGTCTGCGACGGCCGCATCGTCGGCCAGGCCCTGACCAATGTGCTCAAGAACGCCGGCGAGGCCATCGCCGCGCGCCGCCTGCTGGACCCCGAGCCCAAGGGCCATATCCAGGCGGCCATCGTGCTGCGCCCCGGGCATCTCGACATCGTCATCGAGGACAATGGCGTCGGCCTGCCCGCCAAGGATCGCGATCGCCTCACCGAGCCCTATGTCACCACGCGCGAGAAGGGCACGGGCCTGGGCCTGGCCATCGTCAAGCGCATCCTTGAGGACCATGGCGGCGCCCTGACCCTGACCGACGCCGCCCACGGGCGCGGCGCGCGGGTCGTGCTGTCCTTCCCCCACGCGCCCGCCAATCACCCCCCGTCCGACGAGACCCCCGCCTCGCCGCAAGCCGTCCGAGAGTTGAATGCATGAGCAGTGACGTTCTGATCGTCGACGACGAAGCCGACATTCGCGAGCTTGTGGCCGGCATCCTCGAGGACGAGGGCTATTCCGTCCGCACGGCCCAGGACAGCGAGACTGCGCTGGCCGCCATCCAGGCGCGCAAGCCCTCGCTGCTGGTGCTCGACATCTGGATGCAGGGCGGCGGCATGGACGGGCTGGAACTGCTCGACATGGTCAAGACCCTCGATCCGGACCTGCCGGTGGTGATGATCTCGGGCCACGGCAACATCGAGACCGCGGTCAGCGCCATCAAGCGCGGCGCCTACGACTTCCTGGAAAAGCCGTTCAAGTCCGACCGCCTGCTGCTGGTCGCCGAACGGGCGCTGGAGGCGGCCAACCTGCGGCGCGAGAACCGCCGCCTGCGCACCCAGGTGATCCTGCCCGACGGCCTGGTGGGGACCTCGGCGGCCGCCCAGCAGCTGCGCCAGATGATCGCCAAGGTGGCCTCGGCCAACAGCCGGGTGCTGATCTCCGGCCCGCCGGGCGCGGGCAAGGAAACCTCGGCCCGCCTGATCCACGGCGCCAGCCCCCGCTCGCGCGGCGAGTTCGTGGTCGTCTCCGGCGCCGGCATGGCCCCCGAGCGCATGGACGTGGAACTCTTCGGCGAGGAAGGCGAGGGCGGCCGCCCGCGCAAGATCGGCGTCTTCGAGCGCGCCCACGGCGGCACCCTCTACATCGACGAGATCGCCGACATGCCCTGGGAGAGCCAGAGCCGCATCCTGCGGGTGCTGGTCGAGCAGCGCTTCCGCCGCGTCGGCGGCGAGGCCGACGTGCAGGTGGACGTGCGCGTCGTCTCGTCCACCAGCCGTGATCTGCGCGAGGAGATCGCCGGCGGTCGCTTCCGCGAGGACCTGTTCCACCGCCTGAACGTGGTGCCGATCCGCGTGCCGGGACTGGCCGAGCGGCGCGAGGATATCCCCGAGCTGATCGACTACTACATCGAGCGCCTCAGCGCCGCATCGGGCCTGCCGGTGCGCCGCCTGGCCGACGACGCCTACGCCACGCTGCAGGTGCAGGCCTGGCCTGGCAACATCCGCCAGCTGCGCAACGTCGTGGAGCGGATCCTGATCCTGGCCGCCGGCGATCCCTCCGAGGCCATCAGCGCCGACATGCTGCCGCCCGACGCCAGCGGCGCGCCGCCCGCCGGTGGGCTGGGCGCCGAGCGGATCATCGCCCTGCCGCTGCGCGAGGCGCGCGAACTGTTCGAGAAGGAGTACCTGAACGCCCAGATCATGCGCTTCGGGGGCAACATCTCGCGCACCGCGGCCTTCATCGGCATGGAGCGCTCGGCCCTGCACCGCAAGCTGAAGTCCCTGGGGTTCGGCGCCGCGCGCGCCTTCGAGGAAGTGGAAGACTGATGTCGCGTGTCGCCTATGTGAACGGGGTCTTCCAACCCCACGCCGAAGCCAGCGTCCATATCGAGGACCGCGGCTATCAGCTGGCCGACGGGGTCTACGAGGTCTGGGCGGTGTTCGACGGCAAGCTGGCCGACGCCCAGGGCCATTTCGAGCGGCTTGACCGCAGCCTCGCCGAACTGCGCATCGACCCGCCCATGAGCCGCGCCGCGCTCAAGATCGCCCTGCGCGAGACGATCCGGCGCAACCGGGTGCGCGACGGCCTGGTCTATCTGCAGGTCACCCGCGGCGTCGCCCGCCGCGACCACGCCTTCCCCGCGCCCGGCACCCCGCCCAGCGTGGTCATCACCGCCAAGTCGGTGGACCGCGCCGCCGCCGAGGCCCGGGCCGCCAAGGGCGCGTCGGTGATCACCACGCCCGAGACCCGCTGGGCCCGCTGCGACATCAAGACCGTCGGCCTGCTGCCCAACGTCCTGGCCAAGCAGGCGGCTCGCGAGGCCGGCGCGGTGGAGGCCTGGTTCGTCGACGACCTGGGCCTGGTCACCGAGGGCGCCTCGTCCAACGCCTGGATCATTGACCGGGAAGGGCGCCTGCGCACCCGCGACACCCAGGCCAACATCCTGCGCGGCATCACCCGCAAGACCCTGCTGGAGGTCATCGCCGACGCGGGCCTGACCCTCGAGGAAAGGCCTTTCACGGTCGACGAGGCCAAATCGGCGCGCGAAGCCTTCATAACCGGCGCCGGAACCCTGGTCCTGCCCATCGTCAAGGTCGACAATCAGGTTCTCGGCGACGGAAAGCCCGGTCCAGTGGCGAAACGGTTACGTGAACTCTATATCCAGAGGGCGCGCGCCACCGCCTGGTGACCGGCGCAAGACGAATTGACTTTGTGTGTGGCGACGCCTGGTCGCCGAACAACAAACAAAAGGGGGTTCAACCCATGAGCACGACAGAAAAGAAGCAGAATCTGCAGGACACCTTCCTCAACTCCGTCCGCCGCTCCAAGACCCCGCTGACCATCTTCCTGGTCAACGGCGTCAAGCTGCAGGGCGTGGTGAGCTGGTTCGACAACTTCTGTGTCCTGCTGCGCCGGGATGGCCAGTCGCAACTGGTCTACAAGCACGCCATCTCCACCATCATGCCGGCCCAGCCCGTGCAACTGTATGAGCCGGGCCCCGAAGAAAACGGCGACGATTGACCTCCAAATCCATTGATCGGCGGCCTCAAGTCGAGGTCGCCCTCGTCATCCATCCCATCCGCCCGCGCGAGACTTCGCTGCGGACCCCTGACGCACGCCTTGAGGAAGCCGTGGGCCTCGCCCAGGCGCTCGATCTGGATATCCGCCAGGGCCTGATCGCGCCGCTGCGCACGGTGACCCCCGCCACCCTGTTCGGCGCCGGCAAGGTCGAGGAAATCGCCCGCGTCTGCGACGGCGAGGAAATCGACGTGGTCGTGGTCGACGACTCCCTCACGCCCGTCCAGCAACGCAACCTCGAGCGCGCCTGGAAGGTCAAGGTGATCGACCGCACCGGCCTGATCCTGGAGATCTTCGCCCGCCGGGCCCGCACCCGGGAGGGCAAGCTGCAGGTCGAACTCGCCCGCCTCGACTACGAGCGCTCGCGCCTGGTGCGGACCTGGACCCACCTGGAGCGTCAGCGCGGCGGCTTCGGGGTCATGGGCGGCCCCGGCGAAACCCAGATCGAGAGCGACCGCCGGCTGCTGGCCGAGAAGATGGTCAAGCTCAAGAAGGACCTGGCCGACGTGGGCCGGACCCGCGGTCTGCAGCGCCAGGCGCGCCGGCGCGTGCCCTATCCGACCATCGCCCTGGTCGGCTACACCAACGCCGGCAAGTCGACCCTGTTCAACCGCCTGACCGAGGCCAAGGTCCTGGCCAAGGACATGCTGTTCGCCACCCTCGACCCGACCCTGCGCCAGCTCAAGCTGCCGGGCGGGCGGCCGGCGATCATCTCCGACACCGTCGGCTTCATCTCCGACCTGCCGCACGAGCTGGTGGAGGCCTTCCGCGCCACCCTGGAGGAGGTTCGCGACGCCGACATCGTCCTGCATGTGCG
>JAFEEA010000146.1 GCA_018241335.1 Pseudomonadota bacterium | reverse complement strand
TCCGGCAAGGGCTCCAGCAGGGCGCGCACATAGGCGATCTTGAGCGCGTAGTTGACGTTCTGTGCGGTCTCGTTGTCGCCGGCCGCCTGCATGCGCGAGATCACGATGCCCACCGCTCGGCCGTCGTCGGTCATCACCGGGCCGCCGCTGCTGCCCGACTGGATGGGCGCGGAGATCTGCAGGAACCGGGCATCGTCGGTGCGCTGGCTGGCGGCGTCGTTGCCGGCCAGGGCGCTGACCTCGCCCGAGGTCATCTTCAGCGACAGGCCGAGCGCGTCCGGCGCGGGAAAGCCCAGGGTGAACACCGGCTCGCCCAGCAGCGCCGGCTGCGGATGAAGGGCGATCGCCACATGCGAGCCGGCGCCGATCTGGGCTTTCAGGATCGCAATGTCGTTGGCCGGATCGGCCACCACCAGCTCGGCCGTCCCGACGGTCTTGCCGTCCTGCATCAGCGACAGCTTCTCGGCACCGTCGACCACATGGTTGGCGGTGATCAGATAACCCTTGGGGCCGATCCAGGCCGTACCGCTGACCACGACCGTGTCGTCCGTCGCATCGGCCGCAGCCTCGGCGGCGACCCCGGTGGGCAGCTCGGCGATGGCCGGCCGGGTTTCGTCCGCCTTGCACGCCGCATCCAGCAGGCGAGCCGATTGCGGGCCGTCCGGAGCCGTCATGGCGACGTCCGCCAGGGTCGGCGCCCGCGACGAGATCAGCAGCTTGCGGCCGGCGTCATAGAAGTCCGAGATCGCTACCCCGTCGGTGCGCCGCTCGCAGTTGACCACGTGGGTCTGGTAGAGGCTGCGGTACCGATAGCCGTCGCTGCGCCAGACCGGCGACTTGGATGTCGTCTTGGTGATCAGCGCGACACGCGTCGTGTCGAGCTGGCCGATGCTGGCCGGCAGGACATAGAGCGTCACCCCGCCCTGGCTCGCCCCCAGCCGTCGCCACCCCTTGGTGGAAGGTCCGACCTTGAGGCCCGGGGTCGAGGCGAAGTCTATGACGGCGCCGGTCCCCGCCGCCGCGAAGGCCGGTGGCGGCGCGCCGACCTTCAGCCCCGCGGCCTCGGCGGCCTGGCAGACACGCGCCTGGAATCCGGCCGCGATGGCGCTTGGCGCGGGCGTGACATAGGCCCAGTCCGCTTCGGGCACATCGTAGGACGAAACCACCGCGCCATGGCTGTCATAGAGCGAAAAGGCGATCGTGGCCGACACATGGCTGGCGCAGTTCTGCAGCTGGCGCGCCACGACGGCGACGTAGGCCTTGCCGCTGAGATTGTCCCGGGCGGGCGCCTTCAGTCGGGCGCGTGTCGTCACCGCGACGGCGCCGCCGCGCATCCAAAGGCTGCCAGCGTCGAACTCGAACCGGTCGCCGGCGGGGTTGTCGCCGACGGGCGTCCAGGCCGGATCGGCGGCGTGGGCGAGGCTCGCAGAGAGCGTCACCGCCGCCAGCGCCGCGATCAGGCCGGGCCGTCGCTTCCCCTTCCAGAGCATGCTCCCCCCAAAGGACGCTCCACGCGTTCGCCTAAAGTTCCATTTTCGCGTTCAGGATGCAATCGGCGCCGTCAGGGCTTCGGCGGTTCCGCCGGCGCGGCGGCGGCCTGCTGGCGGACCAGCGCCGGCAGGTCGGTTCCAAGCGGGCAGTAGTAGGTCGCCTCCCACGCCGGCCCTGCCTTCGCGATGCGCGTCATCCCCGCCACGGCGCATCCGAACGGCGCCAGGAAGCTCCTGGCCGCGACCCGCCACTCATCGTCGGCCCAGTAGAGCGCCGCGCGGTTCATGTCCGCCGGGGCCGGCTCCAACAGCACGGTGTTGCGTGCGCCATGGACGAAGACCCGGAAGTCGTGCCCGCCCGCCTCGACGCCGGCGTCCGAAGCGCGTGGGTAGTCGGTGACACCGTTCGCGCGGGCCAATCCGGCCATGGCGACCACGCCGGCCAAGACCGCGAAGCTGACCGTCCGCCGCATCGTCCCCTCCACGCCCTGGGCCCATTGCAGCCTAGGCGCGATCTTTGTGGGCGGGAAGGCCCAGCTACAACCGGCTGAGCACCGCCGCAACGGCCACCGCGAGGAAGACCGCCGCGATGAGAATCAGCCGGCCCAGCCCCCAGCCGTCGGGGGCCTCCGCGTCGGCGAGGCGCGGGCCGTCAAGCGCGGGCGTTTCCGCCGCCTCGACCTGTCGCAGCAGGGCGCGGGCCTGGACGACCTGGTCCCGGGGGGCTCCGATCCGGTAGCCGCCGCCGCCATAGGGCTCGCGCCAGGCGCCGGCGATGGGGTCGGCGTCGAGCACCACGGCGTCGACGCCGGCCGCGCGCAGGGCCGAGCACGCCACCTGGGCCTCCGAAAAGCTGGAGAAGCGCGCCGCCTCTTCGACCGGCTCGCCGTCCATGGACCGTCCCCTAGACGTCCAGCAGCAGGCGCTGGGGATCCTCGATGTGTTCCTTGACCTTGACCAGGAAGGTCACGGCGCCCTGCCCGTCCACCACGCGGTGGTCGTAGCTGAGGGCCAGGTACATCATCGGTCGGATCACCACCTGCCCGTTCACCGCCATCGGCCGGTCCTGGATCTTGTGCATGCCCAGGATGCCCGACTGAGGGGCGTTGAGGATCGGCGTCGACATCAGCGAGCCGTAGACCCCGCCGTTGGAGATGGTGAAGGTCCCGCCCTGCAGGTCTTCCAGGGACAGTTCGCCGTCGCGGGCCTTCTTGCCCAGGGCGCCGATCGACTTTTCGATGCCGGCCAGGCTGAGCATATCGGCGTCGCGGACCACCGGCACGACCAGGCCGCGCTCGGTCCCGACGGCGACGCCGATGTCGTAGTGGTTCTTGTAGATGAGGTCCTGGCCGTCGATCTCGGCGTTCACCGCCGGCACGTCCTTCAGCGCCGCGATGCAGGCCTTCACGAAGAAGCTCATGAAGCCGAGTTTCACGCCGTGGCGCTTTTCGAAGACGTCCTTGTAGGCGTTGCGCAGGGCCATCACCGCGCTCATGTCCACCTCGTTGAAGGTGGTCAGCATGGCGGCGTTGGACTGGGCCTCCTTCAGGCGCCGGGCGATGGTTTGGCGAAGGCGCGTCATGCGCACCCGCTCTTCGCGCTCGTGCACCTCGCGGACCGCGGCCGGCGCAGCGGGAGTGGCCGGCGGCGGCGCGGCGGCGCGCGATTCCAGCGCGGCCAGGGCGTCGCCCTTGGTGATGCGGCCGTCCTTGCCGGTGCCGGCGATGGCGGCGGGATTGAGATTGTTCTCGGCCACGATGCGCTGCACCGAGGGCGCCAACTGGGCCGGCGGCGGAGCCGTGGCCGGGGCAGGCGCCGGCTTGGGAGCCGGCGGCGGTTCGGCGGGCGCGGCCACCGCTGGCGCCGGAGCGGCGGCCGCGACGGCCGGCTCCTTGGCCTTGGCGGCCGCCTTGGCCGGGGCGGCCCCGGCGGCGCCGATGCGGCCCAGGATCGCGCCTGGCTCGATCGTGGCGCCTTCCTCGGCGACGATCTCGCTCAGGACGCCATCCTCCGGCGCGGCGACCTCCAGGCTGACCTTGTCGGTCTCCAGCTCGACCAGGATCTCGTCCTTCTTGACCTGGTCGCCCGCCTTCTTGGTCCAGCGCGCCACCGTCGCTTCGGTGACGCTTTCACCGAGCGCGGGGGTCATGATGTCGGTCATTTGGAAACGGGGCTCCTTGGGATCTTCAGGTCATGCGGGGAAAGAGGGCGCTACATACCCCCAATTCCCCTCTTAGGCGAACCGCCGTCAGGCGATTGTCGGTTTCAGCCGCGCTTGGCTGGTGTTCAGGCCGATGTTGCTCAGGCGAACGCCTGCGCCAGGAAGGTCTGTAGCTCACGCATGTGGCGGCTCATCAGGCCCGCGGCCGTGGACGCCGAGGCCGGACGGCCGACGTAGCGCGCGCGCTTGGCGGTGATGTTCATCTTGGCCAGGGTCAGCTCCAGCCAGGGATCGACGAAGGTCCAGCCGCCCATGTTCTTGGGCTCTTCCTGGCACCACACCAGCTCGGCGGTCTTGAAGCGGGACAGCTCCGTGGTCAGGGACTTCACCGGCCACGGATAGAACTGCTCCAGGCGCATCAGGTAGACGTCGTCGACGCCCCGCTTTTCGCGCTCGTCCAGCAGGTCGTAGTAGACCTTGCCCGAGCAGAGCACGACCCGGCGGATCTGGTCGTCGGGCTTCAGCACGATCTCGGTGTGCTGATGGCGCTCGGCGTCGTCGTGCAGCACGCGGTGGAAGGACGAACCCTCCGCCATTTCGCTGAGCTTGGAGACCGCCTTCTTGTGTCGCAGCAGGCTCTTGGGCGTCATCAGCACCAGGGGCTTGCGGTACTCGCGCAGCAATTGGCGGCGCAGGATGTGGAAGTAGTTCGCCGGCGTCGTGCAGTTGGCGACCTGGATATTGTCCTCGGCGCAGAGCTGCAGGTAGCGCTCCAGGCGGGCGGAGGAGTGCTCCGGCCCCTGGCCCTCGTAGCCGTGCGGCAGCAGCATCACGAGGCCGCTCATCCGCAGCCACTTGCGTTCGCCCGACGAGATGAACTGGTCGACCACCACCTGGGCGCCATTGGCGAAGTCGCCGAACTGGCCTTCCCACAGGGTCAGGGTCTTGGGGTCGGTGAGCGAGAAGCCGTACTCGAAGCCCAGCACCGCCTCTTCCGACAGGGCCGAGTCCAGCACCTCGAAGTGGGCCTGGCCGGGGCGCAGGTTCTGCAGCGGCGTATAGTGCTCTTCCGTGGTCTGATCGATCAGGTCGCAATGGCGCTGCACGAAGGTGCCGCGCACGCTGTCCTGGCCCGACAGGCGCACCGGATAGCCCTGGTCCAGCAGGCTGGCGAAGGCCAGGTGCTCGCCCGTGCCCCAGTCGATGTTCTCGCCGGACTCGATAGCCTGGCGACGGTTCTCGATCACCCGCTTGACGGTCTTGTGGACGTCGACACTGGCGGGGATGGAGGTGAACTTCAGGCCAAGGTCGCGCAGCTTCTGGAGCTTCACGGCCGTGTCGCCACGACGCTCCTCGTTTTCCGGCGCCAGGCCCGCCCACTTGCCGTCCAGCCAGTCCGCCTTGTCGGCCTTGAAGCTTTTGCCGGCTTCGAATTCCTGGTCGAGGAACGTATCGAACTCGGCGATCAGGCCGCGGAACTCCTCCTCGCCGATCACGCCCTCGGCGATCAGGCGCTGGCCGTAGAGCTCGCAGGTCGAGGGATGGTTCTTGATCTTCTGATACATCAGGGGCTGGGTCATCGTCGGGTCGTCGCCCTCGTTGTGACCGAACCGGCGATAGCAGAACATGTCGATGACCACGTCCTTGCCGAACTGCTGGCGGTATTCCGTGGCCACCTTGGCGGCGAAGGTCACAGCTTCCGGATCGTCGCCATTGGCGTGGAAGATCGGCGCCTCGACCATCAGGGCCGTATCCGACGGATAGGGGCTGGTGCGGCTGTAGCGCGGGCTGGTGGTGAAGCCGATCTGGTTGTTGACGATGAAGTGGATGCAGCCGCCGGTGCGGTAGCCCTTGACCCCCATCAGGTTGAAGCACTCGGCGATGACGCCCTGGCCGGCGAAGGCCGCGTCGCCGTGCAGCAGCAGGGGCAGCACGTGGCCGCGGCCCGCGCGCGGGTTTTCGCGCAACGCGAAGGCCTGCTTGGCGCGCGCCTTGCCCAGCACCACCGGATTGACGATCTCCAGGTGGCTGGGGTTGGCGGTCAGCGACAGGTGCACCTCGTTGCCGTCGAAGGCGCGGTCGGACGAGGCGCCCAGGTGGTACTTCACATCGCCCGATCCCTCGATGTCCGACGGGGTGGACGACCCGCCCTGGAACTCGTGGAAGATGGCTCGGTAGGGCTTGTGCATCACCGCGGCCAGCACGTTCAGGCGCCCGCGGTGCGGCATGCCGACGATGATGTCCTTCACGCCCAGCGCGCCGCCGCGCTTGATGATCTGTTCCAGCGCCGGGACCATGGCTTCGCCGCCGTCCAGGCCGAAGCGCTTGGTGCCGGGGAAGCGCTTGTGCAGGAACTTCTCGAAGCCCTCGGTCTCGATCAGCTTCTTCAGGATGGCGACCTTGCCTTCCTTGGTGAAGGTGATCTCCTTGTCGCGGCCCTCGATGCGCTGCTGCAGCCAGGCCTTCTCGGCCGGGTCGGTGATGTGCATGTACTGCACGCCGACGTTGCCGCAGTAGGTGCGCCGCAGGATCGACAGGATCTCGCGCACGGTGGCCGTCTCCAGCCCCAGCACGAAGTCCAGGAAGATCGGCCGGTCGTAGTCGCTCTCGGCGAAGCCGTAGGTGGCCGGATCCAGCTCGGTGGCGTCGCCGGCGGTCACCGCGATCCCCAGGGGGTCGAGGTTGGCCTTCAGGTGGCCACGCATGCGGTAGGCGCGGATCATCATGATGGCGCGCAGGGAATCCAGGGTGCGGGCGCGAACCTCGTCCGGACTGGCGGCCGGGGCGGCCACCTGGATCTTGGCTTCCAGCTTGGCGTCCATGGCCGGCCAAAGGCCGTCGATGGCCGACAGCCACTCGGGCCGGGGCTGGGAGATGGGCGGCGGGGTCCAGGCCGGCGGCGCGGCGGCCTTGCGGATCGCGTCGGCGCCTTCCGAAAGCTGCGCGAAAAAGGCGCGCCACGACGGCTCGACGGAATTCGGATCCTTGGCCCACCTCGCGTAGAGGTCTTCGACGAAGGCCGCGTTGCCGCCGTAGAGAAATGAAGTCTCGGCCAGAACCTCGTTCAGCCGTCCAGCGTCGTCCGCCATGTTCTTCCTGCCTTGGGGCGCCGGGCCCGGGGAAGATCAGAGGGTCCGGGCGCAGCCCGCTAGATATGTATGACCTGGAGCAAGTCCAGGCGAAGGTCGCGCCCAATCAGGCGGGCGCGCCTTGCAGCAACAAACTTGGGCGATTCTTGGTCAGACCCTCCTCAGGATCGGGCCAAGCGCCCCGCAATCCATCAGGCGCCTTTCAGCACCTCCATCAGGGTGACGCCGAGGGCCGCCGGCGAAGGAGACACGCGGATGCCCGCGGATTCCATGGCGGCGATCTTGTCCTCGGCCCCCCCCTTGCCGCCGGAGATGATCGCCCCGGCGTGGCCCATGCGGCGGCCCGGAGGCGCCGTACGGCCGGCAATGAAGCCCACCATAGGCTTCTTGATCTTTGAAGACTTGATGAATTCCGCCGCGTCCTCTTCGGCCGAGCCGCCGATTTCGCCGATCATGATGATCGACTCCGTGGCCGGGTCCGCCAGGAACATCTCGAGCACGTCGATGAACTCCGTGCCCTTCACCGGGTCGCCGCCGATCCCCACGGCGGTGGTCTGGCCCAGGCCCACCTGCGAGGTCTGGAACACGGCTTCGTAGGTCAGGGTGCCCGAGCGCGAGACCACCCCCACCGAGCCCTTGCGGAAGATGTTGCCCGGCATGATGCCGATCTTGCACTCGTCCGGGGTCAGGACGCCCGGGCAGTTCGGCCCGATCAGACGAGACCTGGAACCCGAGAGGGCCCGCTTCACCTTGATCATGTCCTCCACCGGAATGCCCTCGGTGATGCAGACGATCAGGGGGATCTCGGCGTCGATGGCCTCCAGGATGGCGTCGGCGGCGAACGGGGGCGGGACATACATCACCGAGGCGTCCACCTGCCCGGCCGCGACGGCCTCGGCGACGGTGTCGTAGACCGGCAGGCCCAGGTGCGTGCTGCCGCCCTTGCCCGGCGAGGTGCCCCCCACCATGCGCGTGCCATAGGCTATCGCCTGCTCGGTGTGGAAGGTGCCCTGGGCGCCGGTGACGCCCTGGCAGATGACGCGGGTGTCTTTGCCGATGAGAATGGACATTCGTCTCGCTTGCGGTCGGTTGGGCCTGGTCCGGCGCCGAAGCGCCGGCAGAGGGGTTTGAGGGACTACTTCTTCAGCTTGACCAGATCGAGGGTGACCTGGCCGCCCCCGACGCTGTTCACCGACATCATCATGTAGCCGGCGCCCGCCGCCGCCGCGCTGGTGGCGTTGTCGGCCACGGCCGCCGCGCCGGCGCCGGCGGGGGTGTAGCGGAAACCGACCTTGGTGGCGGTAGTGTCGTGGGCAGGCATGCCCAGCCACTTCTGGGTCAGGCTGACCAGGGTGGCGAAGTCCGCCTTGCTGGAAATGGTGCAGGTGCTGACGTTGATGGTGTCGCCCGGCTTGCCGGCGACGCCGCGGGTGGCGAACAGGGCCAGCGTCTCGCCGTTCACCGGCTTATGGCGCGCCTGCTTGTCGGTGATGGAGACGCCCTTCATCGTATCGGTGACGATCTGGGTGTTCTGCCAGCCGGCGCCGTCGGCAGCCGCGATCACCGCGGGATATTCGCCAGCCGTCGCGCCGCACACGGTGCGGAAGGCGTCGAAAGCGTCTTCCGAGGGCCCAGCCATCACGGGGCCCGCCGAGGCGATCATGGCCGCGGCGGCCAGGCTGAAGGTCTTGAGGTTCACTGTTCCTACCCTTTCACGGCCCGGACGATTTTCTCCGCCCCGTCGGCCAGGTCGTTGGCGGCGATCACATTGAGGCCGCTCTCCGAGATGATTTTCTTGCCCAGCTCGACGTTGGTGCCTTCCAGGCGAACCACCAGCGGAACCTTCAGCCCCACTTCCTTGACGGCCTCGACCACGCCCTCGGCGATGATGTCGCAACGCATGATGCCGCCGAAGATGTTGACCAGGATGCCCTTCACGTTCGGGTCGGCGGTGATGATCTTGAAGGCCGCGGTGACCTTCTCCTTCGAGGCGCCGCCGCCCACGTCGAGGAAGTTCGCCGGCTCGGCGCCGTAGAGCTTGATGATGTCCATGGTCGCCATGGCCAGGCCCGCGCCGTTGACCATGCAGCCGATCTCGCCGTCCAGGGCGATGTAGGACAGGTCGTGCTTGGAGGCCTCGATCTCCTTGGCGTCCTCCTCGCTTTCGTCGCGCAGGGCCTGCACGTCCTTGTGGCGGTAGAGGGCGTTGTCGTCGAAGGACACCTTGGCGTCGAGCAGCTTGAGCGCGCCATCGCCGGTGATGATCAGCGGATTGACCTCCAGCAGCGCCATGTCCTTCTCCACGAAGGCCTTGTAGAGCGCCGGCAGCAGGGTGCGCGCCTGCTTTGCCGCCTCGCCGCTGAGGTTCAGGGCCTTGGCCAGGGTCAGCGCGTGGTGCGGCCAGGGGCCGGTGGCCGGGTCGATGGAGAAGGTGTGGATCTTCTCGGGCGTCGAGTGCGCCACTTCCTCGATGTCCATGCCGCCCTCGGTGGAGGCGACCACGGCGACGCGGCTGGTCTCGCGGTCGACCAGAAGGGACAGGTAGAGCTCCTTGGCGATCGAGGCGCCTTCCTCGATGTAGAGCCGTTGCACCAGCTTGCCCTTGGGGCCCGTCTGGTGGGTCACCAGGGTCATGCCCAGCATCCGGGTCGCCTCGGCGCGGACTTCGTCCAGCGACTTGCAGACCTTCACCCCGCCGCCCTTGCCCCGACCGCCGGCGTGGATCTGGGCCTTCACCACCCAGACCGGCCCGCCCAGCTTCTCGGCCGCCGCCACCGCCTCATCGACGCTGAACGCGGGATAGCCGCGCGGGACGGGGACGCCGAATTCGGCAAGGACGGCCTTGGCCTGATGCTCGTGGATGTTCATGAAGGGTCCGATCGCTGGGGCGCGGTATAGGTCGCGGCCTTCATAGCAGGCGATGCGCCACGGGCAACCGGTGACGGCGGGTGACCCACTAGCAGTGACACCTTCGCGACGTCGAACCGGTTTCCAAGTGGAAACAATAGCCTCGGCCGACCGACCGGCGCCCCGGTCGAGCCCTCGCGATCACCCGCCCCCTCGCGCCCCCGGGCGTCGGCATTCAGGGTGGCGCAGGCTTGCGAATGTTCCCTAAATGTTCCACAACTCGCCTCATGGTCGGCCGCGAACCGTTCATTGCCTGCTACATCATGAGCAATCGTCGGCACGGCACGCTCTACATCGGCGTCACGAGCAACCTGTTGCAGAGAGCCATCCAGCACCGCGAGGGCGCCATGGCCGGTTTCACCCGCCGCTACAGGTTACATCGTCTGGTCTGGTATGAAGAGCACGACGTCATCGTCGCCGCGATCGCGCGCGAGAAGGCGCTGAAGTTCTATCCTCGAGACTGGAAGCTGAACTTGATCGACGCCATGAATCCGACTTGGGACGATCTGTTTCCCGGTCTGTGGGGCGGTGGCGCGGCGCTGGATCCCGGTCAGGTGTTCCCGCCCCTCCCCAACCGTCATCCTGGGCCTTGTGCCCAGGACCCATGAACACGTGAGAACGGG
>JAFEEA010000145.1 GCA_018241335.1 Pseudomonadota bacterium | reverse complement strand
GTCTGGCCATTTCAAAGAGGCGCGGAAACTGGCCCCGCGCGGCGCGAAGCGCAAGCGCGCCGCCGCGGTGATCCAGGATTTATTTCAGGTCGTAACAAGGGCGTGGCAGGATGGCCACAGGGGTTCAGCGGGAGGCGTGGCCATGGTCGCGACCATCGACCGGCGAGTTTGCGCGGAGATCGAGGGTCCGTTCGTCCTCTTCCTGATCGGGGCGCGGATCAACAGGTGGTGGAAGCCCTGGATCCTGTTTCCGTTCATGGCCGCCATGCCGCGGATGCTGGCCGAGCTGGGCGCCCAGCCGGACCTGGGCCTGCTGCACGCGCGCAGCCACTTCGGCATCGGCGGCATCATGGTCGTGCAGTACTGGCGCAGCTTCGAGGCGCTGGAAGCCTACGCCCGCGACAAGCAGCGCGCCCACCAGCCGGCATGGAGCTGGTTCAACAGGCGCTTCGGCTCGAACGGGGACATCGGCATCTGGCACGAGACCTACCTGATCCAGCCGGGGGCCTACGAGACCGTCTACAACAACATGCCGCCGCATGGCCTCGGCGCGGCCGGAGCCCTGGTCGACGCGGTGGGCGCGCGCCAGGAAGCGCGCCTGCGGGTCAAGGTGACGGCCAAGGCGGCATGAGGCGAGCGGGCGCCGCCTCGCGCCCGATCAATGCCAAAGGCCGAGGATCAGTCCGATCAGGGTGAATTCAACCGTGTGATAGCCGCCGTTGATCAGGAACAGCTTCAGGCTGCGCCCCTCGAACAAGTAGTTGACGCCCAGGCTGAAGGCGACCCAGGCCAGGCCGGCTGAGAAGCCGTAGAGCGCGCCCTGGACCGGGGTGACCTTGTTGCCCAGGAAGAAGGCGAAGACCAGGGCTCCCACCAGCACGAGCACGAAGGTGGCCGCCAGCTTGAGCGGGCTGGAGGCGGCCTTGGCCTGTTCGTCGCTGAGGCCCACCTCCGCCTGCCAGGCCTTGAAGAACAGCAGCGGCGAATACCAGAACGCGGCGACCACGAAGGCGGCCAGGGCGGCGGCCCCGACGGCGAGAAGGTTCACGGGCATCGGCAGTCCCCCTGTTGTCGCGCCCAGGCGCCACGCCTAGGCCGAAAGCGCCTCCCATGCGGCCATCACCAGGCCCAGGCCGCGCAGGTCGCCCGTGGTGGTCGGGGCCATGCGGGTCATGGCGTAGCCGAAGGTGGTGCGGGCATCCATGTCGATGATCGCCAGGGACCCGCCATATCCGCCCCAGAACATTGAGTTCGGGTTGACCAGCGGCGCCATGGCGCCCGGCAGGCCGAAGCCGAGGCCGAACCGGGCCGGCTGGCCGAAGATCAGGTCGGTCCCCTCGACCTGCAGCTCCAGCGCTTTGCGGCAGCCGGCCTCGGACATGAACCTCTTGCCCTTGGCGACCCCGCCGTTGGCCAGGATGGTGTGAATCTCGGCGATGGACCGGGCGTTGCCCTGGCCGTTGGCGGCCGGGATCTCGGCCCCGCGCCAGGCGCGGCCGCGGGTCTCGGCGACATCGACGCCGGGGTTGGACGACATGTTGCGCATCAGCTCGGTCTGGCCGGGCGCGTCGCCGATCGCGGAGCCGGGCGGCGGCGGGATCAGGTCGGCCACGCGGGCGTCCTCGCCGGCGGGCAGGCCGATCCAGAAGTCCGCGCCCAGGGGCTCGGCGATCTCCTTGCGGAAGACGGTTCCCAGGCTCTCGCCCGTGACGCGGCGCACCACCTCGCCCACAAGGTAGCCCTGGGTCAGGGCGTGGTAGCCGCTGGCCGTGCCCGGTTCCCAGAACGGCGCCTGGGCGGCCAGGAGCGAGGTCATCTTGTCCCAGTCGTAAAGATCCTGGGTCCCGATGGTCTCCTTCCAGCCGGAGAGACCGGCGGCGTGGCTCATCAGGTGGGCGACGGTGACCCGGTCCTTGCCGTTGGCGGAAAACTCCGGCCAGTAGCGGGCGACCGGGGCGGCGAAGTCGATCAGGCCGCGGTCGGCCAGCAACAGGGCCGTCAGGGCGGTCATCGTCTTGGTGGTGGAATAGACGTTGACGAGGGTGTCCTTCTCCCACGGCCGGGTGCGGGCCTCGTCAGCCCAGCCGCCCCAGAGGTCGACCACCGTCTCGCCTTCCAGCGTCACGGCGAAGCTCGCGCCGACGTCGGCGCCGCTGTCGAGATTGGCCTGAAAACCCTCGCGCACCTTGGCGAACCGGTCGCGCGTGAACCCTCCCACCGAACCGTCGGCCATGCGTCTTCTCCCTGTTTGGCGGGAGCCTAGCGGAGCAGGCGGCGGGGCGCCAAGGGCGGTCTGTCAACTGGCCGGCGGGTAGAGGCCGCGTATGTAGTCGGCGACGAAGTCCGATCGGGCGGCGGGCTGCAGGCTGTTGATGGTCGACAGAAACACCACGTGCGACCGGCAGCGATCCGCCCAGGGCAACGACTTCGCCGTTCCTTTGAGCAACCCCTGGGCGGCCGCGAAGTCGTCGCCGGAAAGGCTCTGCAGCCGCTGCCGCAAGAGCTGGGTGTCCGACTTGCTGACGCTCCGCGGCGGCGCGCCGTTTCCGGCCGCCTTCGCCTCAAGGCCAGCGATCAGGGCCTCCACCACCGTGCGCTTGAGGGTCAGGACGGCGATGTTCCGCTCCTGCGACGGGGCCGGTTCGACGGGCGGCTGGTCCAGGCCACAGTGCGGGTCGGCGCTGTTCGTGATTCTCAGCACCTGCTCGGCGGCCACGGCCACGGCCGCCAGGCGGTCGTCAGGCGCGGCGGCGATCGTGTCCATGTTTCGCCTTACGATGGCGGACAGCGCCCCTTCGAACGCCCCAGGCAGACCCGCCAGGTCCCCCGCCTTTTCCCGCTCCACCATGGCGTCGATGATTTCACGCGTGTCTTCGGGCTGCAGGGCGCCGAGACGGAGCAGGGCCTGGCCCAGGATGTCGTTCTTCCAGAGCGCCGTGATCCTCTGCTCGGGCGTTTGGCGCACGACAGGACGACCGCTCGAGCCCGACATGATGCCCGTCTCGATGCGCACGGCGCTCTCCGTCGGCAGGTCGCTGAGCGCATGGGCCAGCGCCACGCCCTCGCGGCAAAGTTCCGCCATGGGACGTTGGTCCGCATCCGCGGCGAAGACGGCGCCCAGGTCGGCGTCAGTGAGGCCGCGTGCGTGCGCGGCCTCCTGCAAGGCGGCGAAATCCGCGGTCGTCGGGTCTGGATGGGTGACGGGAGTCGCCCGGCCGGCGGCCATAAGGTCGACCTCCATGAGCGCCAAGACCGTCGAGGACGCCGCGGCCGAACTCCTCCCGCCGCCCTTGGCCCTCGCCGCGCAGGCGGCGACGTTGGTCGCGGCGAGGCGGTCGAATTCCTGCGCCTGCTTGTCGATGTAGCTCTTGATCTTGGCGTCGGGCGCCAACAGGAGCAGCCTGAGGTTGGCGCGCTTCAGATCAATCCGCGCCTGGGTGACATAGCGCCGGATCTCGTCCTCACCGGCGCCGCCGCGTTCCAGGTCCAGCGCGCCCTGGGCGATGCCGAGCATCTCGTTCGGGAACAGTCGAGCCAACGCGCGCACGTCTTCGCCACCGGAATTCTGCTTCCCTTCCCAGAGCCGCAGCAACTGGGCCGCCGATAGACTGGATGGCCGGACCGCCCTTTCCGAGGGATGCGATCGCCGCACCGGCTCCGCGAGAGCCTGACCGCCGGCGAGCGCCGCGCACAGCACCACCACCCCAAGACACCAACGCATCGCCCTGCCCCCAGTCGCGTCCGGAAAGGCTAAGCTGCGCGAGGAGGCGGCACAACCCGGCGTAGCGTTCTCTCAGCGTCGCCGCGCGGTGTAGAGGATGGTGATCATGTTCCTCACCACTCGGCCGCCGAACTCCTCCGCCGCGATCCGCCGCAGTTCGGCCAGGACCTGCCGCTGTTCGTCCGGCGGGCGGGCGGTCATGTCGGAATAGGTGGAATAGAGGGCGACGACCTGGTCGGGGTCCAGGACCAGGTCCCAGCCGCGGGCCTCGTGGCGCACATCGGTGAACTCGGGACGGCGGCCGAAGGCGCTCATGCGGTGCTGGACATTGAGCGCGAAGGGCACGCCGCCTGGGCCGCCATGGCTGATGCTGCGCGGACCGTCGTTCAGCAGGTCGAAGGTCGCGTCGTGGAAGGCGTCGTGACGGTCCGGGTCGCCGAAGACGTTCCAGACCATCGCCCACCAGCCGCCCGGCTTGAGCAGGGTCGCGACCTTGGCCAGGGCCTTCTGTTCATTGAGCCAATGGAAGGCGGTGGCGCAGACGCCGAGGTCGAAAGCCGCCACGGGAAGCGCCGCGCTTTCAAAGGGTTCGACGACGATGCTCAGAGTCTCGGAGGGCGTCGATCCGCGCAGGAATTCCGCCATGCGGCGATCCGGCTCGATGGCGACCAGCGGATCGGCCCCGAGGTCCAGAAGCCGCCGCGTCGCCGTTCCCGTCCCGGCCCCCACCTCGAACACCGCCGCGCCGGGGCCAAGGCCGCAGCGCGTCCGCAGGGTGTCGAACACCCACTCCGGATACGCCGGCCGGCTGGCGTCGTAGTTGGCCGGGTCGTCGCCGAAGGCGCGTCGGCCGAAGGCGCGGTCGATCTCGGCCATGGCGCGAGGGCGCTCGCCCCCTGCCCTACTCCGCGGCCTGGTGGCTGAGGCCGGCCAGGCGCTCGGCCTTCAGCTTCTCGGCCACCAGGAAGGCCAGTTCCAAGGCCTGCTCGCCGTTGAGGCGCGGGTCGCAGTGGGTGTGGTAGCGGTCGCCAAGATCGCCCTCGGTCAGGGCCCGCGCCCCGCCCAGGCACTCGGTGACGTTCTGGCCGGTCATTTCCAGGTGCACGCCGCCCGGGTGCACGCCTTCGGCCTCGGCGATCTCGATGAAGCTCTTCACCTCGGCCAGGATGCGGTCGAAGGGCCGCGTCTTGTAGCCGGTGCTGGCGGTCAGGGTGTTGCCGTGCATCGGGTCGATGGCCCAGACTACATGCCGGCCCTCGCGACGGGTGGCCTGCATCAGCTGCGGCAGGCGCGCGGCGATCTTGTCGGAGCCGAAGCGGCCGTAGAGGGTCAGGCGGCCGGGCTCGTCCTCGGGGTTGAGGGCGTCGATGAGGCCGATCAGCTCGTCCGGCTCCAGCGTGGGGCCGACCTTGACGCCGATCGGGTTCTTGATGCCGCGCATGAACTCCACGTGGGCGTGGTCGAGCTGGCGGGTGCGCTCGCCGATCCACAGCAGGTGGGCCGAGGTGTCGTACCAATCGCCCGAGGTGCTATCGACCCGGGTCATGGCCTCCTCGTAGCCCAGCAGCAGGGCCTCGTGGGCGGTGAAGAACTCGACGCGGTGCAGGTCCGGCTGGCTCTCCGGCGTCACGCCGATGGCGGCCATGAAGCTCAGCGCCTCGCTGATCTTTTCCGACAGTTCGCGGTAGCGCGCGCCCTGGGGGCTGCCTTCCACGAAGCCCAACGTCCAGCGGTGGATGTTGTAGAGGTCGGCGTAGCCGCCGCCGGCGAAGGCGCGCAGCAGGTTGAGCGTCGCCGATGACTGGCCGTAGGCGCGCAGCAGGCGCTCGGGATCCGGCTGGCGGCCGGCCTCGTCGAACTCCATGGCGTTGATGTTGTCGCCGCGGTAGGACGGCAGGGTCACGTCCCCCACCGTCTCGGTCGGCGACGAGCGCGGCTTGGCGAACTGGCCGGCCATGCGGCCCACCTTCACCACCGGCTTGCCGCCGGCGAACGTCAGCACCACCGCCATCTGCAGGATCAGGCGGAAGGTGTCGCGGATGTTGTCGGCCGCGAATTCCTTGAAGCTTTCGGCGCAGTCGCCGCCCTGGAGCAGGAAGGCCTTGCCGGCCGAGACGTCGGCCAGCAGGCTCTTGAGGCGGCGCGCCTCGCCGGCGAACACCAGAGGCGGCATGCGGCGAAGCTCCGCCTCGACGCGCTCCACCGCCGACGCATCGGGGTAGTCCGCCGGAATGTGCTTGGCGGGCAAGGATCTCCAGGACGCGGGCGTCCAGCGTTCAGACATGACGAGCCTCTTTCGAAGGGCGCGGTTTCTAGCCGACTTGGGCGGGCAACGCAAAATCCTAGGCGCCGCGGGTCCTCTCGAGCATCAGAAACGGCAAAATATTTCTTGCCAGACGTTCCGGGAAGAAGCCCTATTCCACTCTCGATTGCAGGGTCGCGGGGGGATGCGATGACTGGAGTTGCGGCGCGGCCCCGCGCCTCGGCCTCGACTGGGGTAGGACTTGCGATCGCTCTCGCCGTGGCGGGGCTGCTGTCTCTGCTGAGCGCCCCTACGCTGATCACCTCGACCGTCGCGGCGCAAGGCGCGGACGCCGCCTATGTCCTGGGAACCGTGATCGGCGTCGTCGGAGCGTCCAGCACCCTGATCATCGGCCTGGTCTGGGCGTTCTCTATTTCACCTACGTCCAGCACCGGGCGCCCCAGCGCGGCGCGACGTACTTGATCGCCATCGCGGCCACGGTCCTGACCTTCGAGCTCGCCATCGTCCTGCTCGGACCCGCGATGAGCAACGACGACGAAGCCCAGGCCAAGATCGCCCTGCAGGACTTTTCCAACGCTCTGGACACCATCGCCGCCGCGGACCTGGCGCATCCGCCAACCATCGACACGAAGCCGAAGGCCACCGGTCAGGTCGGTGTGCTGGAAGGGGTCGTAATGACCTATCTGGCGACCGTGCTGGACGACCGGATCAAGTACCAGGCGGAACTGAAGGAAGCCGGCGCCGGCGCTTTCCTGAAGCCGTCGACCCTCGCGGCCGATCCGGGTCTGCGCCATGCCCAGCAGACCGTGACGCGGTTGCATTCGATCGTGGCCAAGTACCGGGGCCTCAGTGACGCCCGCCTGGCCCAGGTCCGCGACGCCATCGCACGCAGCTCCCTGAACGACAGGCTCAAGGCGCAGTTCAACATCGGCGTGGCCCGCTCGAGCGCCCAGAACGATGAAGCCCGGCATCGCCTGTGGGACATGGAGGCCAAGCTCGTCGACGACTATGGCCAGATCGTCCAGGGCCTGGCCCACCCGCATGGCAGGTGGATCGCGTCAGGCAACGCGATCAGGTTTTCGAACAATCAGGACCTGAGCGAGTACAATGCCAGGATCGCCGACGTTCGGGACCTCGTGCAACAGCAGCGGCAGTTGCAGGCCGGCGCGATGGCGCGCACCCGCGCGTTGCTCAAGACGCAGCAAGACTCGTTCAACTGACGCGAGGGCGGCGGACCTTCCGGTATAGTCCCCCTCGGTGATGATGGGACGGACGAGGACGGACCGATGCGCGACTTCGACGATATCTACGCGCGGGCGGCCGAGCGGAAGGGCGGGGACGAGGCCCTGGAGGCGCTCGTCGCGCAGCACCGCTCCAAGACGGTCGCCGAACTGATCGCCATCCCCGACGACCGCTGGCTGGCGCAGATGTCGAAGTGCGTCTTCCAGGCCGGCTTCAACTGGAAGGTCATCGACAACAAGTGGCCGGGTTTCGAGGCCGCCTTCCACGCCTTCGACCCGACGCTGAACGCGGCCATGTCGGACGACGAGTTCGACGCCCACCTGAAGGACACGCGCATCGTGCGCAACGCCCAGAAGGTGCTGTCGGTGCGCGCCAACGCCCAGTTCGTGGTCGACCTGGCGCGCGAGCACGGCAGCGCCGCCCGCTTCTTCGCCGAGTGGCCGGACGACGACTTCGTGGGCCTGCTGCAGGTGATGAAGTCGCGCGCCTCGCGCTTGTCGGGCGAGACCGCGGCCCGGTTCTTCCGCTTCATGGGCCGCCCGTCCTTCATCACCAGCCTGGACGTCACCGCCGCCCTGATCGAGGCGGGGGTGATCGACAAGCCGCCCTCCTCGCGCAAGGACCTGCAGGCGGTGCAGGCGGCCTTCAACGCCTGGGGCGCCCAGTCGGGCCGGAACCTGACCGAGATGAGCCGGGTGCTGGCCATGAGCACGGGGCCCAGTTCCACGCCGGTTTGACGGCGGCGACGGTTGCGCCCGCCGCGCCGCGCGGGCATGGACGTTGCCGACGGCCCGCCAGAGGCCCGCAGCCCGCCCCGGCCGAAGCCAGGGGCGTCCAGGGAGCGCAACCATGAGCCGCGAAGCCATCCTCGAGCCGGATCTGCCGATCGTCGATCCGCACCACCACCTGTGGGACCGCATCCTGCCGCCGCCGCAGCCCGGCGCCCCGCCCGCCCCGCCGCCGCACCCCTTCACCACCGTGGTCGCGCGCCGTCCGCGCTATCTGCTGCACGAGCTTCTGGCCGACCTGAACAGCGGCCACAACGTCATCGCCACGGTGTTCGTCCAGTGCGGGGCCTTCCACAGGGCCGGCGGCCCCGAGCACCTGCGGCCGGTGGGCGAGACCGAGTTCGTTAACGGGGTGGCGGCCATGACCGCCAGCGGCGTCTACGGCCCGGTGCGCGCCTGCGCCGGCATCGTCGGCACGGCCGACTGCACCATCGGCGACAAGATCAAGGAAACGCTGGAGGCGCACCTGGTGGCCGGCGGCGGACGCTTCCGCGGCATCCGCCACAGCGCCTCGTCCGATCCCGATCCCGGCGTGCTCGGGCCCCTGAACCGCACCCCGCCCGGCCTCTACGCCTCCGACGCCTTCCGCTCCGGCTACAGGCATCTGGCCGAGTACGGCATGTCCTTCGACGCCTGGCTGCTGGAGCCGCAGTTGCCGGACCTGATCGACCTGGTCAGCCGCCATCCGGACATACCGGTGATCCTGGACCACGTCGGCACGCCCCTGGGGATCGCCAGCTATGAGGGCCGGCGCGAGGAGCGGTTCCCTACCTGGCTGGCCAACATCCGCGAACTGGCCAAGCGGCCGAACGTGTCGGTGAAGCTGGGGGGCCTGGCGATGGCCTTCTGCAACTTCCCGTCCTTCCTGGCCGACCCACCCGCGCCGTCGACCCAGCTGGCGGCGGAATGGAAGCCCTATCTGGACGCCTGCATCGAGGCGTTCGGGCCGCAGCGCTGCATGTTCGAGAGCAACTTCCCGGTCGATCTGGGAAGCTGCGACTACGACGTGCTGTGGAACGCCTTCAAGGTCTACGCCAAGGGCTATTCGGCCGCCGAGAAGACCGCCCTCTTCAGCGGCACGGCGACCAAGGTCTATCGCCTGGACCTGTGATTTGGCGCGCGCGGGCGGCTTGGCTGCCCACGCGTGAGCGCCGCTAGACACCTTTCAAATCAAGCGAGAACGAGGAAAGCCCGATGGCCATTGATTTCGAGATCCCGGCGGAGGCCAAGGCCATCCGCGAGAAGGTGCGCCAGTGGGTGCACGACGAGTGCATCCCCGCCGAAAAGCGCCTGGTCGAGGGCGCTGACTACAAGACCGTGCTGGGCGAACTGCGCACCAAGGCGCGGGCCCAGGGCCTGTGGTGCCCCTTCATCCCCAAGGAATACGGCGGCATGGAGCTGGGCCCGCTGGCCAACGCCCTGGTGCAGATGGAGCTGGGCGAGAGCTATCTCGGCGCCCTCAGCATGAACACCCAGGGTCCCGACGACGCGACCATGCTGACCCTGCTGACGCACGGCACGCCGTACCAGAAGGAGAAGTTCCTCAAGCCGCTGCTGAACGGCGAGAAGCGCATCTGCTACTCGATGACGGAAAAGGCGGCGGGCGCCGACGCCACCGGCATGCAGACCCGCGCGGTCAAGGACGGCAACGAGAACTATGTGCTGAACGGCGAGAAGTGGTTCTCGTCGGCGGCCAGCGTCGCCGACATCGCCCTGGTGATGGCCAAGACCGATCCTGACGCGCCGCGCCACCAGCAGTTCTCGACCTTCATCGTCGAGCTGCCGAACCCCGGCTACAAGATCAAGCGCGACATCGAGACCATGGCCGCCGAAGGCCCGCTGTCCCACATCCTGGGCGGCGGCCACTCCGAGGTCGAGATCAAGGACCTGGTGGTGCCGGCCGAGAACCTGCTGGGCGGGGAAGGCAACGGCTTCAACATGGGCCAGCACCGCCTGGCCTACGGTCGCCTGCGCCACGGCATGCACAACGTCGCCATGGCCCAGCGCGCCCTGGACCTGGCCGTCGGCCACGTGACCAGCCGCACCACCTTCGGCGAGCCCCTGCACAAGCGCCAGGGCGTGCAGTGGATGATCGCCGACTGCGCCACCGAGATCTACAAGGCGCGCCTGATGCTGCTGCACATCGCCTACAAGGCGGAAAAGGGCATGGACCTGCGCCAGGAGAACTCCATGGCCAAGATATTCCTGGCCAACATGGTGCACCAGGTGGTGGACACGGCGATCCAGCTGCACGGCGCCCTGGGCTATTCCATGGATACGCCCCTGGCCCGCTGGTACACGCACATCCGCAGCCAGCGCCTGGTCGACGGCCCGGACGAGGTGCACCGCTGGACCATCGGCCGCAACGTCATCAAGGCCTACCAGCAGACCGGCACCACCGCGTCCATGTGCGGCGGGGACATGATCTAGGAATACCGAGCGCCGGGCCGCCCTGCCGGCGGCCCGGTACTTGGCCTGGAGTCTGGGCCGCCCTGCCGG
>JAFEEA010000144.1 GCA_018241335.1 Pseudomonadota bacterium | reverse complement strand
CCCTTGCGGGAGAAGGTGGCCTCCGCAGGAGGTCGGATGAGGGGTCGACGCGGCCTTCGGGGCTATCGTCCAGCAGGACAATCCCTTTCGGTCCGACAACCCCTCATCCTTCAGCTTCGCTGACACCTTCTCCCGCAAGGGGAGAAGGACAACAGCGCCCCAATGCAAAGAGCCGACGCGCGTGGCCGATCCTTGAATCGATCCGGCGATGTTGGACTCCGCCCGAAATCCTGCTAATGACCGACGGGTCAATTACTGGAGCCGGCCGGCGTGACCACCGATCCGAAATGGCGCAGGCGCAAGACGGCGCGGCCCGGCGAGATCGAGGCGGCGGCGCTGGAGGTGTTCGCCGAGCGCGGCTTCGCGGCGGCCAAGCTCGAGGAGATCGCCGAGCGGGCCGGCCTCTCCAAGGCGGCGATCTATGTCTACTATCCCAACAAGACCGAGCTCTTCCGGGCCGTGGTGGGCGCCCGGGCGGCGCCGGACATCGAGACCATCGCCGCGATCCTGGAGACCGCCGACCTGCCCTTCGCCGAGTTGGCGCGGGCGATGCTGGCGCGGATGGCCGAGGCGATGAGCCGGCCGGGCCTGCGCAGTCTCGCGCGCATGGTCATCGCCGAAGGCCGCAACTTCCCCGAAATCGCGCAGCTCTGGCATGACGGCGTGGTCGCCCGGGCCCTGGCCGCCATGTCCGCCGCCATCGCCCGCGCCCAGGCCCGGGGCGAGGTGCGGCCCGGAAATCCGCGGCTGATGGCCCTCTCGTTGATCGGCCCGATGATGCTGGGCGCGCTCTGGATCGAAGTGATGGTCCCCGCCGGCGGCGAGCCCATCGACCTGACCGCCCTCGCCGCCGAACACTTCGCCACCGTGGCGGACGGACTGCTGATCAAGGACGAGGCGCGCGCGGCATGAAGCGGATCCCCATCATCCTGGCCGTGATCGCCGTCCTGTCCGTGCTGGGCGTGCTGGGCTGGAAGGCGCTGGCGCCCAGGGCCACGGACGCGAACGTCCTCTCCGGCTACCTCGAGGGCGAGGCGATGTACCTGGCCAGCCCCTCGCCCGGGGCGGTGACGTCGCTCAGCGTGGTGCGGGGCGAGAGGGTCGACGCCGGCGCGCCCCTGTTCAGCGTCGACGCCCGCAGCCAGGAAGCGCAGCGCTCGGCGGCCCAGGCCGAGCTGGCCCAGGCTCGCCGCCAGGGCGAAGCGGCCGGCGCCGGCGTCGCCGAAGCCGCCGCGCGCCTGAAGTCGGCCGAGGCCCAGGCCGCCAACGCCGAGCGCGACGCCGCCCGCTACGCCGCCCTGCTGAAGAGCGGGACCGGGGCGGTGTCGGTCCAGGAGGCCGACCGTGCGCGCACCGCCGCCGCCGACGCGGACGCGCAGAGGAACGGCGCCCTGGCGGCCCTGAAGACCGCCCAGGCCCAGGCCGACGCGGCCCGCGCCGGCGCCGACCGGGCCGCCGCCCAGGTCGCCGACACCGAGGCGCGCCTGGCCCAGTTCTCCGCCCGTGCGCCGGCCGCAGGCCGCGTCGAGGAAACGTTCTTCCAGGCGGGCGAATGGGCCGGCGCCAACCAGCCGATCGTCAGCCTGATCCCCGACGGCAAGGTGAAGCTGAGGTTCTATGTGCCCGAGCGGGACCTTGCCCTCTATCGCCTGGGCCGCACGATCCGCTTTACCTGCGACGGCTGCAAGGCGGCCCGCCAGGCGGTGATCGCCTATGTGAGCCCCCGGCCCGAGTACACCCCGCCGGTGATCTACAGCCGCAAGTCGCGCGACCGGATGGTGTTCCTGATCGAGGCGCGGCCGACCGACGCCGCCGACCTGTCGCCGGGCCAGCCGGCCGACGTCGAGCCGCTGAAGGCGGGCTCATGACGGTCCCGGCGCCCCCCCCGGATCGCGAGACGGCCGGGCGTTCAGACCTGGCCATCGACGTGCGCGGCCTCAACAAGAGCTTCGGCGGCCGCCACGTGGTGCAGGACGTTTCGCTCGGCGTGGCCGCGGGGCGCATCTGCGGCTTCCTGGGGCCGAACGGCTCGGGAAAGACCACGACCTTGCGGATGATCTGCGGCCTGCTCAGCGCCGACAGCGGCGAGGGGTCGGTGCTGGGCCTGGACTTCCGGAGGCAGAGCGAGGCCGTCAAGCGCCAGACCGGCTACATGACCCAGAAGTTCTCGCTCTACGAGGACCTCTCCATCGAGGAGAACCTGAAGTTCGTGGCCCGGGTCTACGGCCTGGACCGGCGGCGCGAACGGGTGCGCGAGAGCCTGGAGCGCCTGGGCTTGACCAACCGCCGCGCCCAGTTGGCGGGATCCCTGTCAGGGGGCTGGAAACAGCGCCTGGCCCTGGCCGCCGCCACGCTGCACGAGCCGCGGCTGCTGCTGCTGGACGAACCCACCGCCGGGGTCGACCCCAAGGCCCGCCGCGACTTCTGGGACGAGATCCACGCCCTGGCCGCCCAGGGCCTGACCGTGCTGGTCTCCACCCACTACATGGACGAGGCCGAGCGGTGCCACGAGATCGCCTACATCGTCTATGGCCGCCTGATCGCCCGCGGCACGGCCGAGGAGGTGATCGCCGGCTCGCACCTGGTCACGTTCCTGGCCGAGGGGCCAAGGGCCGACCGGCTGGGCCATGAGCTGGCCGGCAAGCCCGGCGTCCTGGACGTGGCGCCCTTCGGCCAGAGCCTGCACGTCAGCGGCGTCGACCGCGCCGCCCTGGAAGCCGCCATCGCCCCCTTCCGCCGGGAACCCTTCCATTGGCGCGAAGTGGCGCCCAGCCTGGAGGACGTATTCATCCGGCTGATGGACCAGGCGCCGGACAACTTCGCATGAACGGCTTCCTGCTTCGCACCTTCGCGGTCCTGGCCAAGGAGTTCACCCAGCTCACCCGCGACCGGCTGACCTACGCCATGATCCTGGTGCTGCCGATCGTGCAGCTGCTGCTGTTCGGCTATGCGATCAACAACGACCCCAAGCATCTGCCGACGGCGGTGCTGGTGCAGGACCAGGGGCGGTTCTCGCGCTCGATCCTGTCGGCCCTGAAGCAGACCGATTACTTCGACTTTTGCCAGACCGTGCGAAGCCCATCCGAGCTGGACCGGCTGGTCGAGAACGGCCAGGCGCAGTTCGCCCTGACCATCCCGGCCGACTTCAGCCGCCGCCTGGTCCGCCACGACAAGGCGCAGATCCTGGTGGAAGCCGACGCCACCGATCCGGCGGCCACAGGCAACGCCCTGGCGGCGCTCGCCACCCTGCCGACCCAGGCCCTGTCGCACGACCTGGCCGGCGCCCTGGCCCCGCCGCCCGGCGGCGCGCCGCCGTTCGAGGTGGTGGTCCACCGGCGCTACAACCCCGAGAACATCACCGCCGTGAACATCGTCCCGGGCCTGCTGGGGGTGATCCTGTCGATGACCCTGGTGATGATGACCTCGCTGGCCGTCACCCGCGAGCGCGAGCGCGGCACCATGGAGAGCCTGCTGGCGACGCCGGTGCGGCCGATCGAGGTGATGGTGGGCAAGCTGGCGCCCTATGTCATCGTCGGCCTGGTGCAGGCGGGGATCATCCTGCTGCTGGCGAGGGCCCTGTTCGACGTGCCGATGGTGGGCGGCTGGACGGCCTTCGTGCTCGGTCTCTTCCTGTTCATCGTCGGCAGCCTTGCCCTGGGCTTCCTGATCTCGACGGTGGCCAAGACCCAGTTGCAGGCCATGCAGATGTCGTTCTTCTACATCATGCCCTCGATCCTGCTGTCGGGGTTCATGTTCCCCTTCGCGGGGATGCCGAAGTGGGCGCAGGCCATCGGCTCGGCGATCCCGGTGACGCACTTCCTGCGCATTGTGCGCGGCTCGTTGCTCAAGGGCGAGGGCCTTGACGGCAGCCTGCCCAGCCTGATGAGCCTGACCCTGTTCGTCACCATCGCCACTGGCCTGGCCCTGGCGCGCTACAACACGCGGCTCGACTGATAGCCCCGCCTGTTTTGGCGCTCGCCATGCCTATACCGAACCTTCATCGTTGTCGTCGGGTCCGCCCTCGCTTAAGCCGCTCTGAAAGACCGGCCACCCCGGCCGCGACAGGGAGCTGACCCATGGACGGTCCCAAGGACGCCACCGCCGCCACGCGCGCCGCCCACGCGGCTCTGGCCGCCACCCTGCCCGCCGACTGGGACAGCGATTTCGCCGACGCCCGTCGCGGCTTCATCGACACGGTTCCCGACGCCAAGGCCTTCAACGCCGCCGGCCGCGCGGTGTGGGACCTTTCGCCCTTCGCGTTCGAGGCCGACCCGCAGAGCCCCGAGACGGTGAACCCCAGCCTGTGGCGCCAGGCGCGGCTGAACCTGATCCACGGCCTCTTCGAGGTGACGCCCGGCATCTACCAGGTGCGCGGCTTCGACATCTCCAACATCACCTTCATCGAGGGCGAAAAAGGGTTCGTGGTCATCGACCCGCTGGTCTCGGCCGAGCCGGCGGCGACGGCCCTGGCCCTGATGCGCAAGCACCGCGGCGACAAGCCGGTCAGCGCGGTGATCTACACCCACAGCCACGTCGACCACTATGGCGGGATCAGGGGCGTGCTCTCCCAGGCCGACATCGACGCCGGGGCCCAGATCATCGCCCCGGAAGGTTTCCTGGAGGCGGCGGTGGCCGAGAACGTCATGGCCGGCAACGCCATGAACCGACGGGCGACCTACATGTACGGCGCCTTCCTGCCGCGCGGGCCCAAGGGCCACGTGGACTCCGGCCTCGGCAAGGCGACCTCGCTGGGCCAGGTGGACCTGGTGGCGCCCAACCACGCCATCACCCGGACGGGCGAGCAGATGGTGGTGGACGGGGTCGAGATCGTCTTCCAGGTGACGCCCGACACCGAGGCGCCGGCCGAGATGAACTTCATGTTCCCGCGCCACAAAGCCCTGTGCATGGCCGAGAACTGCACCTGCCACCTGCACAACCTCTACACCCCGCGCGGGGCCCAGGTCCGCGACGCCAGCGCCTGGAGCCGCTACATCGAGGAGGCCATCGGCCTCTTCGGCGGCGGGACGGACGTGCTCTTCGCCAGCCACCACTGGCCGAAGTGGGGCGGCGAGCGGGCGGTGGCGTTCCTGCGCCAGCAGCGCGACCTCTACAAGTACATCCACGACCAGACGCTGAGGATGGCCAACCACGGCATGACGCCTCTGGAAATCGCCGAGGTCCTGGCCCTGCCGCCATCGCTGGCCGCCGAGTGGCATACGCGCGGCTACTATGGGACGCTGAACCACAACGCCAAGGCCGTGTACCAGCGCTACCTCGGCTGGTTCGACGGCAATCCGGCCAACCTGCACAAGCACCCGCCCGTGGAGGCCGGCAAGCGCTACGTCGACCTGGCCGGCGGGGCCGACGCCCTGCTGGCCAAGGGCCGCGCGGCGTTCGAGGCGGGCGATTACCGCTGGACGGCCGAGCTGGTGAACCACCTGGTCTTCGCCGATCCCGACAACGCCGAGGCCCGCCACCTGCAGGCCGACGCCCTGGAGCAGATGGGCTACCAGGCCGAGTCCGGACCCTGGCGCGCCTTCTACCTCACCGGCGCCCAGGAGCTTCGCAATCCGATCGCCCCCTCCCCCGTCGCCCGTCAGGGCCAGCTCGGCCAGATGCGCAACCTGCCGGGCGACAAGCTGCTGGAGAGCCTGTCGGTGCGGCTGAACGGCGAAGCGGCCGGCAAGGCTCCGGACCTCGAGTTCACCCTGGCCCTGGCGGACACAGGCGAGACCTTCCGCGTCTGGGTCGAGAACGCGGTGCTGCACCATGCGCCCACGGACGCGACTGCGGAGGTCGTCCTGGCGCGCGGAACCCTGGTCGACCTGGTGATCGGCGAGGCGACGCTGGACGCCGCGGTGGCCGATGGGCGCGTCACCGACGCCGGCGGGGCTAAGGCGCTCGGCGACCTGCTGACCCTGCTGGACCGCTTCGACTTCTTCTTCGCGATCGTGACGCCGTAGGTCTCGCTGGACGCACGCGACGTCACCACGGCTCAATCCTCCGCAAACCGCTGGAGGACCCCATGGCTGACGAACCGATCCTGCTGATCGACGAGCCGGCGCCGCACGTGCGCCGGATCACCCTCAATCGCCCGAACAAGCGCAACGCCCTCTCCAACGCCCTGCGCGGCGAGCTGTTCGCGGCCCTGGAGGCGGGCGACCGCGACCCGGCGGTGCGGGTGATGATCCTGCGCGGGGCGGGAAGCTGCTTCTCGTCGGGCTATGACCTGTCGAGCCTGGGCGAGCTGCCGTTCTACACCGCCGGCGGCCAGGGCCAGTGGGCGCGGCACGTGGTCGAGGGCTGCTTTCGCATGTGGGACCTGGCCAAGCCGGTGATCGCCCAGGTGCACGGCTGGTGCCTTGCCGGTGGGTCGGAGCTCGCCGTGGCCTGCGACCTGGTCTACGTCGCCGAGGACGCCCAGATCGGCTACCCGGCCGTGCGCACCATGTCGCCGCCCGACAACCAGTATCACGCCTGGATCGTCGGCATGCGGGCGGCCATGGAGCTGATGCTGACCGGCGACTCCATCTCCGGTCTGGAGGCGGTCCGCCTGGGCTTCGCCAACCGCGCCCACAAGGCCGAGGACCTGGAACGCGAAGTGCTGGCCATGGCCGAGCGCATCGCCAAGGTCGATCCCGAACTGGCCCAGCTCAACAAGCGCCTGGTGCACCGGCAGATGGAGGCCATGGGCATGCGGGCCGGCATCCGCGCCGGCACCGACCTGCACGCCCTCGGTTGGCACACGCCGGCCTCTCGCGCCTACATGGCCGAGCTGCGCAAGGGCGTCACCCAGGCCCTGACCCAGCGCGACCAGGCTTTCGGCGACTATCGGACCGGGGACAAGGGTTAGGCGGAGAGGGCGGAACCCCTCACCCTCCCACGCCGCATGCTGTCGCAAGCGACGCGGGCCCCTCCCTCTCCCTCTGGGAGAGGTGAGGCAGAGTGCGGATGGCGCAGAGAAGAATCCCTCTCCCAGAGGGGGAGGGAGGGGCCCGGGGCCGGCGCGCCGGCCCTGGGAGGGTGAGGGGCTACGGCGCCGGCCGGCTCGCTTAGACCCCGCGCCAGTTGCCGTGGAAGCCGAAGGGCACGCGGCGGGGCACGTGGGCCAGGGCGATGGGGCCCTTGGTGATGTCGGCGGCGTCGAAGACGGCGAGGTCGGTCTTGTCCTCGCCGGCCCGGTAGATGGTGGCGATCACCCAGCCGTCGCCCTCGTCCGCCGTGGCCGAGCGGGGGACGAACACCGGCTCGCCGGCCGCGTCGCCGCCGTTCAGGTCATAGGTCACCCGCTTGCCGGTCTTCAGATCGATGTGGGCGATGGCGTTGAAGCGCACGTCGCCCGACCGCAGGGAGTTGCCCGCGAACCAGCCGTGCCGGTAGCCGAGGCCGGCGTGGCGCTCGTCGAAGCGCGGGAACTCGCCCGGCAGGTCGTCCAGCGGCGTGCGCTTGATGGCGTTGGAGGCGCCGGCCATGTCGAAGGTCCAGCGCACCAGGGTGGCGCCGGCGTTGCGGCCGCGGCTGCCGTCGGCGTTGGGGAACAGCGGCGCCTGGGGATACTCCATGACGTCGGCGTGGATCAGATCGCCCTCTTCCCAGGCGTTCATCGGGTGGAAGACGTAGTTGGGATCGGTCTGGAACCAGCGCACGGTGTCGACGCTGGCGTCGCGCTTCATGACCCCGACGAAGGCGCCCTTCTCCGGCTCCCAGGCATAGGCCGGGCCGCCGCTCATCACCCGCTGAAGGTCGCCCGTCAGGGGCAGGATCGGGAAGAGGGCGTAGTTCCGGGTGACCAGGAAGTCGTGGACCATCGAGGAATAGGGCGCCTCGAAGTCGTCGCGGCGGACCACCTTGCCGGTCGCGTCGGTGACCCCGTAGGACACTGTCTTGGTGAAGGGCATTTCGCCGACCGAATAGGCGAACCAGACCATCTCGCCGGTCTCGGGATCGATCTTGGGGTGGGCGGTGACGCGGCCGGCGTACTGATCGACATAGCCCCGCGTCTCGAGGCTCAAGGGGTCCATCTCGGTGGGCTTGTGGCCCTCCTCCAGCGCCAGCAGCTTGCCGGCGTGCCAGACGATGTTGGTGTTGGCGACGCCGGAGTCCTGGCCCATCACCGAGGGGTCGGTCTCCATGGGGTTGCCGAAGGTGCCGAACAGGGCCTCGCCGGCCTTGTTCTCGGTGACGAACTTGTTGGTCCGCACATAGCGGTTGCGATAGCGGACCTTGCCGTCCTCGATGAAGAAGCCGTGGATCATGCCGTCGCCGCCGAACCAGTGGTACTCGCCGCGCGGCTGGAACTGGGGATTGGGGCCGTTGCGGTAGTAGGCGCCCGCCAGGCCCTTGGGCATCTCGCCCGTCACCTTGAGCTCGAAGTCGTCCTCGCTGCGCACCGGCGCGAAGTTGCCAGACAGGTAGGGATTGATCGGCTGGGATCCGTCCATGGCGTCCTCCTCAGGGATGTGGTCGGCCGTCTATGTCTTACGTTGTAAATTTATGGCGTACGCTATAGGCTTTGGCAAGTGAAGTTTTCGTGAGAGGCGTTCGCAAGTGCCAAGGGCATTGTCCGACAAGGATGTGGCCGAATTTCGCGAGCGCCTCTGTGACGCCGCCGAGCGCCAGTTCGCCGCCCACGGCCTTGAAGCGGTGACCATGCGCCAGCTGGCCCAGGACCTGGGGGTCAGCCCGATGACCCCCTATCGCTACTTCAAGGACAAGGAAGCGATCCTGGCGGCCGTGCGCGCCCGGGGGTTCAACCGCCACGCCGAGGCCCTGGAAGCCGCCTACGCCGGTGCGCCGGCGGACCCCGAGGCGAGGGCCCGGGCGGTGGGCGAGGCCTATGTCCGCTTCGCCTTCGCCAACCCGGAGGCCTACAAGCTGATGTTCGACATTACCCAGCCGAACGAGGCGGATTACCCCGAACTCGTGGCGGCGGGAGAGCGTTCGCGGGCGACCATGACCGCGCACCTGGACGACCTGGTGACGAGCGGCCGGCTGAAGGGTGATCCGGACCTCGTCGGCCACCTCTACTGGTCGGCGATCCACGGGCCGATCATGCTGCAGTTCTCGGGCAAGCTCGACAGCCGGTACAGCGCCCAGCGGCTGATCGGCGGACTGGTCGATATCCTGAACCAGCACTTCTTCGCGCCGCCCGCCTGACGCCCTCAAGACGCCAAACCCGACGCCGCCGGCTTGACCGCCGCTAGGTCAGGCCGCCAGGGTTTCTGAAAAGGACCGGAGACAACCATGGCCGACGCCAACCCCTTCAAGGTGACCCCTTTCAAGGTCGATTGGCACGCCGCCGGCGTCGGCGAGGTGCTGGAGAAGGTCCGCGCCTATCCCTGGCCGCCAACGCCCGACGTCCCCGACGGCTGGGGCTATGGCTGTGACGGCGACTTCCTGAAGGACATCTGCGCCTACTGGCTGGACGGCTACGACTGGCGCGCCGCCGAGGCGGAGCTGAACCGCTGGCCGCAGTTCACCGCCCACATCGAGGACTTCGACATCCACTTCGTCCACGTGGTGGGCGAGGCGCAGGGCAAGCGGCCGCTGCTGCTCAGCCACGGCTGGCCGGGCAGCCACTATGAGTTCTGGGGATCGATCGAGAAACTGGCCTTCCCGTCCAGGCACGGCGGCAAGGCCGAGGACGCCTTCGACCTGGTGATCCCGTCCCTGCCCGGCTTCGGCTTCTCGTCCAAGCCCAAGCGGCCGTTCGGCCAGCGCTCCACGGCGCGGCTTTTCAACACCCTGATGACCGGCGCCCTCGGCTATGACCGCTACCTGGCCCAGGGCGGCGACTGGGGGGCGTTCGTGACGTCCTGCCTGGGCTTCGACCACGCGGCGCACGTCAAGGCGATCCACCTGAACATGATCGGCTTCCGCCCCCACGGCGGGCCGACCAGCGAGGCGGAGGTCGCCTGGCTGACCCGCCAGAACGCCATGATGGACGTCATGGGCGCCTACTTCCGCCTGCAGGCCTCCAAGCCCCAGTCCCTGGCCTGGCTGGGGGCCGGCAACCCGGTCGGCCAGGCGGCCTGGATCATCGAGCGGTTCTACGACTGGTGCGACCGTCGCGAGGCCAAGTTCGAGGACGTGTTCACCCGCGACCAGCTACTGACCAACGTGATGATCTACGTCATGACCGGCAGCTTCACGACCGGGGCCTGGTACTACCGCGCCCTGCTGGAGGAGGGCGGCGTGGTCCTGAACGAGGGCCAGCGCTGCGAGACCCCAACCGCCTTCGCCAACTTCCCGGGCGAACTGCTCTACACCGCCCCGCCCCGGTCCTGGGCCGAGCGGGCCTACAACATCGTCCGCTGGACCGACCAGAAGGAGGGCGGCCACTTCGCCGCCATGGAACAGCCGGACCTGTTCGTGAAGGATGTCCGCGCCTGGGCGGCCGAGGTGGGGTGACGCGTGGCTCACGGCGGAACCCCTCACCCTCCCCTTTGCTTCGCAAACGGGCCCCTCCCTCTCCCTCTGGGAGAGGTGTGCCCGGTGGCCGCATCGACGCTTCTAAGCCTTCTCCCAGAGGGAGAAGGAGGGGCCCGCGCCGAAGGCGTGGGAGGATGAGG
>JAFEEA010000143.1 GCA_018241335.1 Pseudomonadota bacterium | reverse complement strand
GGTCGCCCTGGCTCACCCGCACGACCGTGCCGGTCTGCCCCATGTCGTTGGTCACACGCCTACCGGCCGCGCACTGATCCGGTGATTTGAAATTGCCTCCGCCGGAGGCTTGAGCCTGGGGCGCGGGCGCCGCCCGTGGCGGAGCGGGAGGCGGCGGCGTGGGCGGAGCTAATGCAGCGCGCGGGGGCGCGGGCGGCCGGTCGGCTTGAGCGGCTGCAGCGGGGTCATGTCCATAGTGGTCCTGCGGAAACATGGCTTGCAGCTTCGCTTCGCCCGCGACCGCCTCGGGATCATCCAATGCATGGACGCGTTCGGCCGAGAACAGGTGGTTCTCCTTCAGCCAGTGCCCGCCAGCGCCGCCTGACCAGCGATCGCAAACCGCGGAATAGGAGACATTCGTAGGTGAATTTCCCACGCCATCACTGAGCAGGGTGCAATACTCCCACTCACCGCCGTAGGGGGTGACAAGGACCCGATCGCCCCTATGGAACATCCGCTCCCCCGCAGCCCCTGGCGCCGACTGGGCCAGCGCAGGTCCGACAGCCATCAGCGCGACGAGCACAACAAGGTTGGACCAAGTCATCACTGCGTTGTCTTTCGTCAGATCGAGTTCACAGGTGGCCGCCTTCGGCCGACTCCCAACTGGGGAGGGAGTCTTCCCAGGCGTAGCGCGGCTAGGGAGGCTCAAGTATGTTACAGTTATATTTCAGTCACACGCGCCGGGAGCTAGGCTCGGTGGGTTCGGCGAGTTGAATCGCCAAGAGATGAAGACGCCCTACTCCAATCGCGAGATAACGCAGCGATGGCGGCCACGGCCCGGGCTCGACGTACGGTAATTCGGAACAACCGCGACATCGGTGGTTTGACGAGGCGCCCCTCGATGTTGAACGTGTTTTAGACGGCGACGTTGGCAGCGAGGAATCGCATGGCCGAGCCCCGCGACTTGAACTTCATCTAGCTTCGCTACCGCCGACGGATCGGCAGGTGGCTTCCGTCGGCCCGCTTGCGGCCGGGCCGACGCCGCTCCTCAGATCTAGCACGAGCAACACCTTATCACGGCGGCCGCGTTGCGGCGCTTCCGGTCCTGAAAGGCTCCAATTCTAGAACTTTTCGCATGTTCGCGGGGCGAAGCCTCCCGGACCTTCGCCTGACATGCCCAAATCCGCCTTCACCGCGAGCCATGCATCTTCGGCGACTGGCCACCCGCATCGCCGCCGCGAGACGTGGGGTTGGTGCGGATGATGTTGCACTGCGAGCCGCCGGCGCCGAACTGCTTCGGCTTTACCGTGAATCGGAGGGTGCGGATCGTACCGTCCGGCTGCGGAACCCGTTCGATGACGATCACCGGCGCATTGGACCTGGCGTCGGCGTTCGAGGGATGGCCGGAGATGGCGCCGGTGCGCGGGTCGATGGTCAGCCAACAGGGCAACGGCTGGCCCCCGGCGCCGCTCGCCGTGATCGTCGGCGGGTTCGACACCGTCGTCTGTCCGTCGCTGGCGGACTGGAGGTGGTCGCCGCCCGTGGACGTCTCGCCCCCCGATTGGGTGTGGGTGTCGCCGCCTGTCTTGCCGTGGTTGTCGTCGCCGGTGGTCGTATTCCCGCCGGACTTCGAGTGGTCGTCGCCCGACTTCGAGTGGTCGACTTCCTGATGGTTCTGTTGGGTCTGGGTGGTGCTGGTCGTCGTGTCCCCACCTGACTTGGTGTGGGTGTCGGCGGTGGTCGTGTCACCGCCAGACTTGGAGTGATCGTCTTCCTGATGGTCCTGCTGCGTCTGGGTGGTGGTGGTCGTGTCGCCGCCCGACTTGGAGTGGGTGTCGCCACCGGTCGTGTCGCCACCGGACTTCGTGTGGTCGTCGACCTGTTTGTTCTGTTGGGTCTGGGTGGTGGTCGTCGTCGTGGTCGTGCTTGAGGAGGTCGAGGTCGACGTTCCCTGGGTTTGGATCACCGGATTTCCGAGGGCGTTCGCGGCGACTTGGACGCCGATCACCGTCGCCTGGTGGGTGGTCGTGTAGGCTGGGGTTACGGTCGCGACTCCGGCCTGGCCGCCGGTCACCACGACGGCCTTGGTCGCCGTGGTCGCGCCGCCGGCGGTCACGATGGGCGGCGGCGCGGATGTGGTGGAGAGACCGCCGACGGCCTTCACCGAGGGCGCGACGATCGGGCCGGCCGCCGCGGGGGCCCCGACGGACTGGGCCGTGGCCTGCGCGCCGATCGGTGAGACGGCGCCGACGCCGGTCACCGGGGCGACCGGACGGGCCGCGGACCCCACACTCAGGACGCTCCCCGTCACGGGCGAGACGCCGCTCAGCGGCGATGCGCCCGCCGCCTGCACGGCGACCGGGGCGCCGGTGGCGGGGCCGGCGATGCTGGCGAGCGGCCTGGCGACGGCAGCCCCCTGGTGGACCCCGGTGGCCGAGGGGCCGTTCGCGGCCGCCGCGTTCGGCGCGGCGAGACCGTTGAAGACAGCGTCGTTGGCCGGATTCTGGATGGTCACCGGCGTGGCGCCGACCGGCTGCGGCAGGACCCCGGTGGTCGTCGCCGGCAGCGCGCCGAACAGCGACGGCTGAGGCGGCGCCTGACCCTGGCCCACCGCGACCACGCCCGTCCCCGAGGTGATGTGGGTGGCCGTCTCTTCCTGTTCCGTCGACCTCGTGACGTTGATCCCCTCGGCGAACGAGGTGTTGACGGTCTTCTTCTCCATCTCCGCGCCCAGGGCGATGTTGGCCCCGGTGGTCTGGGAGACCGTCTTGTCGGTGACGCCGTTCAGCCGCACCGGGCCGGCGGTGGCGACCACGGTCGCGCCCGTCTCGCCGTGGATCTGGGCGCCGTCCGACACCACGTTCTGGCCCGTCACGACCGTCTGGCCGCCGGAGGTCAGGCTGGTGACCTGGTTCTTGACGGAGGTCTCGGTGACGGTCTGGCCGCTGGCGCCAATGTCGGCGCTGGTGCCGTCGACGCCGTTCTTCTGCTTCTTGCCTTCCCGGCCGATGGTCAGGTCGACATCGACGCCGATCTCCTGGCTGGTCTCGTGGGTGACGGTCTGGGCGGCGCTCAGGTGCGTCGTCCCGTTGACCGCCGCGACATTGACCCCGGTTGCGCCGTCCACCTGTGTTCCGGTCAGGTTGAGGTCGCCGTTGGTGGTGGTGATGTTCACCGCGCCGTTGGCCGACTGCACCTGGCCGCCGACGCCCTCGATGGTGCTGGCGTTCTCCGACCCCTGTTCGTACTTCACGTTCGGATTGACGCTCTTGCCGAGAATGTCGACCGTGACCGACCCTTCGACGGTGCGGTCGAGGCCGCTCTTGGACTGGGTGTTCTGGGCGGCCTGGTAGTCCAGGCTTCCGGCCTGGATGGTCACGCCGTTCTGGCCGCTGATGGTGGCGCCGGCCAGTGTGGTCTTGCCGGAGGACACCGAGGTCACCGTCCCGCCGGCCGTGTAGCTGGTCACCACCGCCTTGCTGGACTTCTCGGTCTCGGCCGAGGACCCGTAGCCGCCGCCGGCCTTGATGCCCGCGCCGGTCTGGGAATCGGTGCCGTTGCCGACGCTGATCCCGGCGTTGGCCACCGCGCCGATCTCGAAGGTGGTGGTGCTGCTGCTCTTGCTGTTCAGCTCGGTGTCGGCCACCGCCTGGTCCGTGATCGTCCTGGCGCTCTGCGCGATGTCGCCGCCGGCCTTGAGCTGGGTGCCCTGGTCGGTGATCGTGTCGCCGGCGATGCGGTTGATGCCGCCTCCGGCCGTCAAGGTCGAGCCGACGGCGTGGGTGGAAGCGTCCACCGAGCTCTCGGTGTCGGACTGCACCCGGAAGCCTCCCGCGGCCTCCAACTGCACCGCCGCACCGGCCGCGACGCCGATCTTGCCGGGCGAACCCGCCTGCCCAATCTGCTGGGTCACGCCTTCGGAGGTCAGGGAGGCGGAGGCCCCGGCGGAGGCCGTGGCGCCGATCTCGGCGCCGACCTTGGCGTAGAGGCCGGCTGTGGTCTGGGTCTGGCTGTGGGTGGTGACGTCGTGGTCCTGCGCCGCCAGGTTGGCGATGTGGGTCGCCTGTTCCGTCAAGGCGCCGTTGGTCGCCGCCAGGTTCGAGCCCTGGGTGGTCAGGGTGTCGTCGGCGACGATGGTCAGGGCGCCGTCCGCCGTGATGTTGCTGCCGACGTTGGTCAGCTTGTCGGTGGTGTCCTTGGTGGTGGTGGTCCGCCCGCCGATCGTGGCCGTCACCGAGCCCTTGGCGTCGGCGCTGGCCTCGGCGTGGGCGCCGGCGCTGACCCCTGACTTGCTGACGCCGCCGCTGGCGCCGGCGCTGGCGCTGGCGCTGACCGCCCCCTCGGTGTCGACGTAGATGCCGACGCCGGTGCTCTTGGTGGTGGTGGTGCTGGTCTCGGTGTTCTGACCGGCCAGGATCGACACGGTCTTGCCGTGAAGGGTCAGGTCAGCGCCGTTGGTGGTCGTGACGTTGGACCCCTGGATGACGACGTTGCCGCCGCCCGAGATCATCGTGTTGCCGCCCAGGTTCACGTTCGAGGCGACGTTCTCCGAGCTCGACGAGGCGCTGTCGGTGACGGTCTTGTTGTAGAATTCGAGCGACGAGTGGTTCTCGCCCGAGGCCTGGGCGCTGGCCTCGGCGTTGACCGTTCCCCCCGTCGACGTCTTCTTTGCGGAGGCGCTGGCCGAGGCGCTGGCCGAGCCGGAGCTGTGGCTGGAGACGCCCAGGATCGTCTCGGTCTCGGTATGGCTGGTGATGTTGCTGGTGTCCGCGCCGGCCAGGACCGAGACGCCGTTGGTCGCGGCGATCACCCCGCCGCCGGCCACGTCGACGTTCGAGCCCTTGATCGTGACGTTGGCGTTGTCGGTGCTGGCGATCTGTCCGCCGACCTTCAGGCCGGAGGCGTCGTTGCGGGTTTCGACGTCGTTGACCGTCTTGGTCGAGCTGCCCCACAGCCCGCCGTTCTGGAACAGGCCCGAGCTCTTGGTGACGGTGTTGGTCGTGCTGACGTTGTTGCCGGCGATGATATTCAGGTCATGGCCATTGGTGTCGGTGACCAGGTTGCCGCCCGTGGAAAGTGTGCTGCCGCCGGCGATGTTGATGTCGCCGTTCGTCTGCATGTAGGTCGAGCCGCCCACCGTCACCTGCGAGGCGGAATCCGTCGCTGTGTTGACCTTGGTTTCCTTGGTCGAACTCGACAGGAAGCCGCTGTGGTGGACCGTGGTGTCCGAGTACGACGTGTCCGTGGCCGCGTTGATGTTCAGCTGGCCGCCGGAGACGAAGGCCGCGTCGCCGCCCGCCGACACCTTGCTGCCGGTGATGTTGGTGTCGCCGCCGCTCTGCACATAGAGATTGCCGCCCGCCGACACGGTCGAGCCGATGTTGGTGGTGCTGGTCTCGTAGGTCTTGGTGCTGGTCGAGCCATGGCGCGAGTTGCTGGCCGACGCCTCGGTGTCGGTGATGGTGCCGACGTTGATGTTCTGGCCGGCGACGATCGACAGGTCCTTGCCGGCGCTGACCGTGCCGCCCTTGACGTTGATGTCCTTGGCCGCGTTCAGCGACAGGGACTCCGTGGCGGTGATGGCGGCGGTCGGCCCAATGTCGGTGACCACGGTCTTGCCGTTCACCAGGGTCGTGGTCCCGGTGATCACGTTGATCGAGCCGCCGTGCGTCGTCAGGCTCAGGTTCTTGCCGCTGATGTTGTTGGAGCCGTTGATGTTGATGTCCTTGGCGACGTCGATCGTCAGGGCGTTGCCTGCGGCCACCGTGCCGCCCTGCAGGTCGACACCGGCGGTGGCGGAGCGCAGGCCGACGTTTTCGGCCGCGATGACGCCGCCTGCGTTGGTGATCTGCCCGTTGGCCAGCACCGCCGCCGACTTCACTCCCTGGATGGTGGAGTTGATGTTGTTCACCACGCCCCCGGTGGACTGCAGGTACACCTGGTTGCCGCTGATCAGGCCGCCGCCGAGGTTGTTGACGTCGCCGGTGGCCACGATGGCGTTGGTCTTGGCGCCGGCGATCTGGCCGCCGTTCATGGTCAGGGAGGTCAGCTGGAAATTGACGTTGTCGGCGATAACGCCGCTGCCGCTCACCAGCGAGGCCTTGGTCGCCGACGACAGGTAGACCACGGGGGCCAGGACGGTCTGGCCGTCGACCACCGTCTTGACCATCCAGATGATGTCGCTGGGCAGGTCGGCCACCTGTTGCGGCGTGAGCGCCTGGCCGTAGACAAGGCCCTGGGCGCCGGCCTCGGCGGCGGCGTTGCCGTAGAGGGCGGCGAGCTCGCTGTTCAGGTCGCCATAGCTGGCCAGAAGGCTGCGGCCGGTCGCGTCCAGCAACTGCTGCGAGATCAGGTAGGCCTCGTAGTTGTCGTCGCCGAGGCGCTTGCCGGTGGAGTCTGGGTCGAGGCCGAGCTTCTGCGCCAGCAGATCCGAGCCCAGGTCGGTGACCGGCACGGTGTATAACGGATTGGTCTCCACCAGGTAGCGGCTGTCCGACCCGGGGGCGATCACGAAGAGGCCGTTCGGGTTGGTCGGCAGCACAATCGTGGCGCCCTGGATCGTAACCGCGGGCTTGCCGCCGACCGTCGTCCCAAGGGCCGGGCTCGAGACGCTGGTCCCGCCGCTGCTGGAGACGCCGCCGGCCGATCCGGCGCTGGTCCCGGCCGCGGAGACCGTGGTGACCGAACCCCCGGCCACCGCCCCACCGGCGGTCGCGCTGGTTCCGCCGACCCCGCTCGTGCCGGTGGCGCCGGCGGTGGTGGCCGCGCCCGTCGTCGCGCTGGCGCCGGAGACGCCGCCGCTGGCCGTGAGGCCGCCGCTGGCCCCGGTCGCCCCGACGCCGCTGGCCCCGCTGGCCGACACGCTCGCGCTGGTCGCGGTGGTGGTGGTGGCCGCGGCGGCGCCGCCGCCGGCGCTGGGCGCCGTCTGTGACTTCACGGTCGCCCCGCCCGGAGCGCCGGTGACCGTCAGGCTGAAGTTGTTGCCCGTGAGAGTGGAGGCGTAGATACCGTTGTTCAGGGGGCTGTTGGCGGCGGTTGAGGTGAAGTAGCTGGAGACGCCGTTGCTGCAGATCGTCCCGGTCACGCCCGGCGTGCAGTTCTTCGCCGTGCCCACCACGGTCGCGTCCAGCACCAGGGCGCCGGACTTGTTGTAGGTCTTGGTCTCGGTGGTCACCGTGTAATAGGCGTAGTCGGTCTCGGTGTTCGTCAGCGACAGGGTGTCTTCGGTGAAGGTGGCGTTGTTGGCGCCGTGCAGCACGATATTCGGCGCCGACATGATCGCGCCGACGTTGCTGGCGTTCTGGAAGCCGTTAAGGGTCATCGTGCCGCCGGAGACCATCTCCGGCGTGTAGTTCGCCGCGATCAGGCCGTTGTTGAAGGTCTGGGTGGTGGTGTCGCTCCAGATGTAGAAGACGTCGGTGTCCCAGGTGCACTGGCCGTTCGTGGTGACGCAGCCCGGTTCGGCGACCGCCAGCGAGGTGAAGTTGTTGTACGGCGTCCCCGTAGTGCTGGAATAGTGGCGCGACCAGTCGCCAGCGACCGCATTCCAAACGTTTGTCGCATTGATGGTGAGGTCGCCGCCGGCGATGATGTTGCTGCTGTTGTAGAGCGTGCCGGTGGTGATGGTCATCGGCCCGCCGGATTCGATGTCACCCTGCGCCGTCGTCGTGGCGCTGGCCGCGGTCGTGCTGGCCTGGTTCCAGATCTGGTTGGCGTCCTTGAGCGTCAGGGACCCGCCTGCGTAAATCTCGCCGCTGTTGGTGATGTACTGAGGGGTGGTGATCGAAAGGTCGCCGCCGGAGACGATCGCCCCGGTGGCGTTGTTGAACAGCTCTCCCCCGGACAGCGCCACATTGAGCGCGCCGGTCGAATAGATCAGGCCCGGATTGCTGAAGGTTGAGCCGACGCCGAGAATGGAGACGCCGGTCCCGACGTTGAGAATCCGCGCCGACGACCCGCCCAGGGCCAGGGCGCCGACATTGATGTCGAAGTCGGTGCTGGTGACGATGCTGGCGCCGTTGTCGAGGGTCAGCGACCCACCGGCCAGGTCCAGGAAGTCCACCGAGACGCTGCGCCCGGTGGAGGCGAAGTGGACGGCCCCGTTGCTGAGGATCTGCAGGCCGCCGAGGGAACTCCACAGGCCGGCGTTGTCGATCTGGCCGGCGTTGAAAACCAGCTGGCCGGAGGTGGTCGAGAGGGTGGCGCCGGTCTCGTTGACCACAGCGCCGGAGCCGGCGTCGCCGAAGGCGGCGAACGCCCCCAGGTTCATCGAGGCGGACTGGATCATGCCGGCATTGTCGACGCGCTCGGCGATGGTGCTGAGGCTGGCGCCGGTCACCACGGTGGCGTTGGCGCCGTTGCTGAAGGTCAGGCGCGCGCCGTTCATGAGCAGGCCGCCGCCGACCTGGATGAGGCCATCGTTGGGGTGGCCGCCGCCGGCGGTGTTGCTGACGCTGACCTGCCGGCTGCCGTTGTTGTAGACCGCGATCTCGAAGCTGCCGGGCACGTAGACCAGGCCGGCGTTGCTGAAGGCCGTCTGGATGGTGGTCGAGACGTCGTTGGGCTCGAACACCGCGCCCGCCGCGTTGGTGATGGTGTCGGCGGAGATGCTCGAGTGGCCGGCGGTGTAGAAGATCCCGCTGTTGGCGAAGGTGTTCTGGACACTGATCGAGTCCGTCCCCGCGCCGACCACCAGCTTGCCCGCGTTGTTCAGGCCCGCGGCTCCCTTCACGGTCAGCGTCACGCCGTCGCCCGCGATCGCGGAGTTGGCCCCGTTGCTGAGGCTGGTCGCCAGGCCGTCGATGGTCAGCAGGGACGGCGTCGCGGCGCCGGATTGGGCGACGATGATCCCGCCGCCGCTGTTGGTCACCGTCAGGGCCGAGCCCGGGTCATGGATCGCCAGGTTCCCCAGCGCGATGACGTCGCCGGTGTTGTTGAAGGTCGAACCCGTCAGATTGACGGTGAGCGCGCCGCTGGACTGCACCGTGGCCGCCGCGGGCGTGGCGCCGGGAGCCAGGTTCGAGAAATTGGCGGCGTTGATGGTCAGGGCGCCGGCGCCATTGGTCGAGCCGATCAGCACCCCGGCGTTGGCGAAGTCGCCAGTCAGGTTCACCGTCGCGCCGGTGTTGCTCTGCAGAACGCCGCCGGCCTGGTTGGTCAGGCTGGCCGCAGTGAGCGCCAGCGCGCCCGACCCGTCGAGCGAGCTGAGCATGGTCCCGGCGTTGCTGAAGGCGCCGGCCGTGGTCAGGGTCTCGCCGGCCGCGCTCTGGATGACGCCGCCGGCGTCGTTGTGGATCGAGGCGGCGCTGAGGGTCATGGCCGCGGTTCCGGCGGTCGAGCCGATCAGGACGCCGCCGTTCTCGAACGCCCCGCTGAGCGTCAGGCTGGCCGCGGCGTCGCTCTGGATGGTCCCGCCCTTGGCGTTGGTAAACTGGCCGCCGGTCAGGTGGAACGCGCCGGCGCCCTTGGTCGAGGCGATCACCAGGCCGGCGTTGTCGAACGCGCCGGCGCCCAGGCCCACGGTCACGCCGTCGTCGGCCTGGATCGCCCCGCCGGCCTCGTTGGTGAAGCTGCTCGCCGTCATCGACAGGGCGCCGGTCCCGTTGGTGGAGGCGATCAGGGTCCCCGCGTTGTCGAAGGCGCCGCCGAGGGTCAGGCTGGTTCCCGACCCCGCCTGGACGCCGCCCCCCGCCAGGTTCTGGAACTTGCCGGCCGTTATCGTGAGCGCGCCCTGGCCGTTGGTCGACGCTATCAGGGCGCCGGCATTGCTCACGTCGCCGCTCAGCTTCAGGGTCAGGCCGTCGTCCGCCTGCACCGTGGCGCCAGCGGCGTTGCCAAAGGCGCCGGCCTTGATGACCAGGGCTCCGGTCCCGTTGGTGGAGCCCACTACCACCCCGGCGTTGTTGAAGTCGCCGGTCAGTGTGACCGTCGCGCCGGTGTCGCTCTGCAGGGTGGCGCCGGCCTGGTTGGTCAGGCTGGCCCCGCTGATCGCCAGGCTGCCCTGGCCGTCCACCGAGGTCAGCACCACGCCGCCGTTGGTGAACGCGCCGGCAGCGGTCAGGTTGGCGCCGGCCGCGCTTTGCAGCACCGCGCCCGCCGCGTTGTCGATGGCGGCGGCGCTGATGTTGGTGGCGCCCGAGCCGGCCGTCGCGCCGATCAGCTTGCCCTCGTTGTCAAAGTCCCCGCTGAGCGTCAGCGTGGTTCCCGCGACGCTCTGGATCACACCGGCGGCCTGGTTGTCGAACTTGCCGGCGGTGACGGTGAAGGTCCCCACGCCCTTAGTGGAGGCGACCAGGGTCCCGTCGTTGGTGAAGGCGCCCTTGCCCAGGCCGAAGCTGGCCCCTGCGTCCGCCTGGATCGCCGAGCCGGCGGCGCCGGTGAAGCTGGCCGCCGTGACCGCCAGGGCGCCGGTCCCATTGGTGGAGGCGATCAGCACGCCGGCGTTGTTCAGCGCCCCCGTCAGCGTCAGGCTGGCCCCGCCGCCCGCCTGCAGGATGCCGGTGGACGCGTTAAGCACGGCCCCGGCCTTGATGCTCACGGTTCCGGAACCGTCGGTGGACGCAAGCAGCGTCCCCGCGTTGCTGAGGTCGCCGCCAAGAGTCAGGCTGGCGCCCTTGTCGCCCTGCACGATCGCACCGGCGGTGTTGACGAAGCCGGCGGTGTTGATCGTCACCGCGCCGCCCTGGGCGTAGAGCACGCCGCCGTTCTTGGCCGCGGCGGCGGAAGTCAGGCTGAAGGCGCCGCGCGACTGCAACTGGCCTTCGTTGTCGAAGCCGGCCAGGGTCCAGTTGAGG
>JAFEEA010000142.1 GCA_018241335.1 Pseudomonadota bacterium | reverse complement strand
TATTCCTTCCCGGGCGACTTCGCCAAGGTGGCGGCCGACGGGACCCTGATCCTGCTGGGCCGTGGCTCGGTGTGCATCAACACCGGCGGCGAGAAGGTGTTTCCGGAGGAAGTCGAGGAGGCGCTGAAGGCCCATCCCGACGTCTACGACTGCCTGGTGGTGGGCGTGCCGGACGAACGCTTCGGCGAACGCGTCACGGCCGTGCTGTCGCGCCGCCCGGGCCGGGAGACCGGCGAGGACGACCTGATCAGCTTCGCCCGCGGCCGCATCGCCGGCTTCAAGGCCCCGCGCCGGCTGATCGTCGTCGACGAGGTCCGGCGCGCCCCCAACGGCAAGGCCGACTACAAGTGGGCCAAGGAGGTGGCGCTGAAGGAAGCGGGGCTAAGCTAGTCGAACAGCTTCAGGTCGATGGCGTCGGCCATGGCCTTGTAGCCGGCGTCGTTGGGATTGAGGTGGTCGCCGCTGTCATAGGCCGGCAGCATCTGGGTGGGCGCCTTCGGGTCGCGCAGCACGGCGTCGAAGTCGATCACCCCGTCGAAGGCCCGGCCCGTCCGGATCCAGTTGTTGAGGGCGATCCGCTTGGCCGCCGCCGCCTCGGAGTAGAATCCGGGCCGCGACGGAATCGGGCCGAAGGGCGGCAGGGTCGCGCCGATCACCTTGATGCCATGGGCGTGGGCGCGAAGGATGATCTGTCGATAGGCGCCGATCAGGTCGTCGACGCTGACGTCTTCGTCCAGCAGCTTGCGCGCGCCGGGGAAGCCCAGGTCGTTGACGCCTTCCAGCACGATCAGGTGGGTCACGCCGGACTGGGCCAGGACGTCCCGGTCCAGGCGCGAGAGGGCGTTGGGGCCGATGAAGTCGTGCAGCAGGCGGTTGCCGCTGATCGACGCGTTGATCACGGCGAAATAGGTCGGCGCCCTGCGCGTCACCAGGCGCTCGGCCAGGTGGTCGGGCCAGCGATGATTGGCGCCCATCTGCGAGCCGAAGCCGTCGGTGATGGAATCGCCCATGGCGGCGATGACCTTGGTCCGCTTGGCCACGCCCACCTCGACCGCGGAGACGAACGGCCGCTCGGTCAGCTGGGTCGCGCCCGGCAGGTCGGCGGCGCTGGTGAGGGCGCCGGAGGCGACATAGGCGGGCTGCAGCCCGAAGAAGTGGCTGGTGGCGTCGCCGCTGGAGCCGGGGAAATAGAGGCTGACCGCCAGGGTGCTGAGATTGGGCACGGGGACGTCGACGGAATCGCTGACCACGCTCGAGAAGGCCGGGATGGTCACCGTCGCCTTGCCGGCGAAGGTCAGCTGGCGATCGGTGGGGGTCTGGATGGTGGCGCCCGACCCGGCGATGGCGATGTGGACCGAGCCGATGGTGACCGGCTTGGAACCGTATTCGTTGGTGAGGCGCACGCGGAACCGCCCGCCGCCCAGGCTGATTCGGACGAGCTCGCGAATCGTCTGGTTGTTCAGCACCGTCGGCGGGGTGCGCGGCGGCTCGGGACTGGCGGTCCAGGTGGCCGCCCAGTTGGTGTCGGGAATCGCCTCCGCCGCCGGAGAGGCCGACGGCCAGACAGCGAGGCTCAGGCCGGCGACCAGCCCGGCCGCCACGGTGATCGCCTGCTTGATGGCCGAAATCCCGGACACGGCGGCCGGCCGCGCGCCGCCCCGATCGGTTCGCGCCTTGCGCATCTTTCTCGACTCCCTCGACCTTCCGCCGGCGGCGACCCGCTGGCCGACACCCGGAAGAAGGCTCCACGTTCGGACAATGCATGCGCCCGCCCGCCCTCCGGGTCGGCGGCCGCTGTTTCGCCATTAGGCACAGAGCGCGAGCTTCGCCAATGGTGAAATGCCCTCAAAACCAATTCCCGCTTGCAACAGCGGCGCGGCTCTAGCTTAACTGCCGGCGATTTTCCGGGCGGGCGAGTGACTAACCTTCCATGAGCGGCAGTATCTTCATCAGCTTCGCGTCGCAGGATCGCAAGGTCGCCACGACGCTCTGCCAAGCCTTGGAAGGGCGCGGCTTCCACTGCTGGATCTCGAGCCGGGACATTCTGCCGGGCGAGAACTTCCAGATCGCCATCGTGCGCGCCATCCGCAAGGCCAAGCTGATGCTGTTGGTCTTCACCGCCAATTCGAACAATTCGGCGGAGATGAACAAGGAGCTGGCCCTGGCCAGCCAGAACAAGCTGACGGTCGTGCCGCTGCGTATCGAGGACGTGGCCCCCAACGACGCCTTCGCCTACGAGTTCGCCACCCGCCAGTGGATCGACTTCTTCTCCGACTGGGAGCTGGCGATGAACGCCCTGGCCTCCCAGATCGCCCACGTCCTGGGGCCCGAGGAGATGGAGGCCGCCGCGGCGGCGGTCGCCGCCAAGGCCGCGCCCGCCGCGCCGGAGCCGCCGGCGGCGCGTGTCGCCGCGCCCTCTGCTGAGCCGACGCCCGCCGAGACCCCCGCTGAGAGCCCCGTCGAGGCCGCCGCCGAAGAGGAGGCTCCCGTCGAGGCGGAGCCGGAGGCGCCGGCCGAGGCGCCCGAGCCGGCGTCCGAGGCTCCCTTCTTCTCGCGCGCCGCCGCATCGGAAGACGCCGCCCCGGCGTCGGCCGACGCCGTCCCCGAGCCGGCCTTGGCCGCCGCGCCGGCCCGCAAGAAGGGCTCGCCCGTCCCGATGATCATCGGGGGCGTGGTGCTGCTGGCCGCCGCGGCGGCGGCCGCCTTCGTGGTCATGGGCAAGAAGCCCGCCGCCACCGCCACCGTGGCCGCCACGCCCGCGGTCAGCGCCGCGACCGCGGCCGGGCCGACGGTGACCCTGAACCCCGCCGGATCCTCGGCCGCACCGGCCGCGGCCGGAACGCCGTCGTCGCCCGGGACGCCCTCGGCCGTGGCGTCCGGAGAGAGCGCCGGCGACACCGCGGCCACCGCCGCGCCGGACGGCGAGACCAAGGCGTCCCGCCGCCGCGCCAAGGCCAACTCCGCCGCCGGTTCGCCGCCCCTGCGCGCGAGCCGCTCCGACATCCCCTATTGACGGACCGCTGATGGGACGCCGCCCGGTCAGACGGAGCGTTCGATGAGCGACGGCAAGCCGGCGAGCGAGACGGCCCACCGCCACACCGCCCTGCGGCTGTGGGCGGTTTGGATCATCCCGGGCCTGGTCGGCGTAACCCTGTTCCTGGGCCTGCAGTCCTGGCTGCTTAGCGGCGCCACCTTGGGCGACGCGCTCTACCGCTCGGCGGCCCTGTTCGCCTACAACGACGTCTATGGCGGCGGCGCGCCGACCAAGGACTGGCGCATCCTGCTCGCCAGATGGACCGGCCTGGCGGCCGTGTTCAGCGCCGCCGGCACGGCCCTGGCCGCCATCCTGCAGGAACGCCTCGCCCTCACCGCCGCGCGCTTCTTCAAGCAGGAAGTGGTGGTCATCGGGGCCGGCGGCATCGCCACCAAGGCGTTCGAGCTGTCGCAGCGCGCCGGCAAGAGCGTGCTTTGGCTTGGGGCGCCGAGCCTGGGCGTCGGCAGCATGGGCGCCATCGCCCTGCCCTGGCCGCCGGAGGACGCCACGCGCACGGTGCTGGAACACTGCGGCGATGCGGATCACGTCCTGCTGTCGCTCACCGACGACGCCCAGGCGCTGGCCCTGGTCCGCGCCGCGCGCGCCTCGGCGCCCAAGGCCTTCATCACCGTACTCATGCGCGACGCGCGGCTGGCCGAGGACTCCGCGGCGACGCTCAACGAGTCGCGTACGCGGGTGCTCTCTCGCGCGTCGATCTCGGCCCGCGCCCTGCACCAGGATCACCCGCCGTTCCTGCTGGCCAGGGCGTTCGGCCACAGCCGCATCCACGCGGTGATCGTCGGTTTCGGACAGACGGGCCAGGCCATCGCCCGCGACCTGATCGTCAACTGCCGCACCACCTATCTGGAGCGGCCGCACATCACCGTCATCGATCCCAACGCCAAGGCGCTGGAAGGGGTGATGCGCCTGCGCGCGCCCGAGATCGACGAGTGCGCCGAGTTCACCTTCCTGGAAGGGCGCATCGCCAGCGAGGCGATCATGCCCGGCGCCGACATCCTGACCGACGCGGTGCTGGCGGCCGGCCCGATGACGGCGGCCTATGTCTGCCTCAGCGAAGACTCCGCCGTGCTGGCCACGGCCGGCATGGTCCAGTCGCTTCTGCGCACGGTCAATGTCGCCAAGGCGCCGATCTTTGTACGCCTGCGCGACGCCGCCGCCCTCGGCCAGAGGAACCGCGACGCGCGCGGCCTGGACACCCTGATCGCCTTCGGGGACCTGGACGCCATCCTGGGGGCGAGCGAGTTCCTGTCGCGGACCCCGGACGCGGCGGCGCGCAGCTTCTGCGAGGCCTATCGCGCCTCCCTGCCCGCGGAGCTGCGCGACGACCCCAACAACACCTCGGCGCGGCCGTGGGACCAGCTCGACGAGACCTTCCGCCAGGCCAATCGCGACGCCGTCGCCCACATCCCGGCCAAGCTGGCCAGCGCCGGCATCGCGCCGACCCTGTGGCGCGGCGTGATCGGCATGCCGCGGCTGGGCGACGAGCACGCCCTCTTCACCGACGACGAGACCTGCGAGGCCCTGGCGCGGCTTGAGCATCATCGCTGGAACGCCCAGCGCCGCATGGACGGCTGGCGCTGGACCAGCGCGCCGAAGAAGGATGAGGCCCTGCGCCACCACCCGTCCCTGGTCGAGTACGACGCCCTCAGCGAGGACGTGAAGGAGTTCGACCGCGTCTATGTGCGCGAGACCGAGCGGGCGTTGCACGCGCCACGCTGATTTACGACCTTGGCCGTGGCGCAGATTTTCTGCCGCGCGCCGCGCTGGCGCTGTCCGTAAGCTGACGGCGAGACGACCCGGAGGAAGACGCCATGCCCCATCTCGCCCGCCGCACCCTGCTGAGCGCCGGCCTGGCCCTGCCGCTGCTGGTCCCCGCCGTGCGGGCCCTGGCCGCCGGCGTCGATCCCCTGCTGGCGCAGGCCATCGACAATCCGCGCCGCAAGGCCGCCGACCGCGCGCGCGACGCCTGGCGCCATCCCGGCGAGTCCCTGACGTTCTGGGGCCTGAAGCCCGGCATGACGGTGATCGACGTCGGCCCCGGCGCCGGCTGGTGGACCGACATCCTGGCGCCCTACCTGGCCGCGACCCACGGCCGCTACATCGCCGCCGGCGCCGACCTCAACAATCCCAAGCTCTCCGAAGGCGCGCGAAAGGATCGCGCCGCCTTCGAGGCCAAGTACGCCGACCACGCCGTCTATGGCGACGTTTCGGTGGCCGGTTTCGGCCGGGTGTCCGGGCCGCTGGCGCCGCCCGCCAGCGTCGATTTCGCCCTGGTCTCGCGCGAGATGCACAACTGGGCCCAGGTCGACGGTTTCCCGGAAAAGGCCCTCGGCGACCTTCACGCGGCCCTGAAGACCGGCGGGATCCTGGCGGTGGAGGACCACCGCGCGCCGGACGGCGCCGATCCGCGCAAGGGCGACGGCTACATCTCCGAGGCCTGGGTGATCGACAAGGCGACCAAGGCGGGCTTCCGACTGGACGGCCGCTCCGAGATCAACGCCAACCCGAAGGACACCAAGGATCATCCCTTTGGCGTCTGGACCCTGCCGCCGACGCGCCAGTCGGCGCCGTCCGGGCAGCCGGCCAACCCGGCCTTCGATCACGCCAAATACGACGCCATCGGCGAAAGCGACCGCATGACCCTGCGGTTCGTGAAGGCCTGAGGCGTCCTCACACCCCCGCCGCCACCGCCTCGCCCTCGAGGGTCGAGAACAGGTCCGTGCGCAGGGCGCGGGGCGTCGGGGGGAGGGCGTCGCGTTTGGCGAAGGCGAAGCGCTCGATGAAGGCCCAGAACTCCGCCACCTCGCGGGCGGCGGCGGCGTCGCCGGTTTCCTCGGCCGAACGGCCGCCTTCCAGGGCCGACTGGTAGATCGCCCGCGACCGCAGGATTGTCGGCACCACCGGCAGGCGCATGATGCGCAGGGCCTGCAGGGCCCGCTTCACGGCCGGGGACTCGACCCCTTCGCGAGTGGCGGGCGCCTGGTTGACCACGATCATGGCCGGCTTCCTCAGGCGCCGCACCACGTCGACGGTGTGCACCGCCGCGGCCATGTCCAGGAAGGTCGGCCGCAGCACCAGCAGCGACAGGTCGGCCAGGACAATGGCGCTGGCCAGGTCTTCCTCGGCGCCGGCGGCGGTGTCGATGACCATGGCCTCGACGCCCGACCGCATGGCCTGCATCTGCAGGGCGAAGAGCTTGGAGCCGGAGGTGTCGGCCCGCTCCGGGCCCGATCCTCGTCGCGCCCTCAGGACCTCCATGGACGATCGTTGCGGATCGGTGTCCGCCAGCAGGGTCTTGAAGCCCCGCAAGTGCGCCGCCAGCGCCAGGTGGGTGGCGACAGTGGTCTTACCCGAGCCGCCCTTGCGGGCGATCACCGCGATTGTGCGCATCCGGCCGTCCCCTCGATCGACCTGGCCGGACGGTACTTCGCGCGGCCACGCTTGGCAGAGAGGATTCGTGTGACGGGAGTTTGGCGGTTCCGCCGCATTCCGGTCATTCCTGGCCGGGCATGACTCAAACTGGGCGCCGGCCGTGCGCCCGGGGGCTAGCCGGGCGAACGGGCCGTGACGATCCAGGTGGCCGACGGCAGCAACACGCCCTTCGGCGTGACATAGGGCGCCAGGGCTTCACGCACGCTGGCCAGGGCGGCTTCCTGCTTGTCGGGATTGGCCGCGAGCATCCGCCCCAGCGGGCCGACCTTCAGCGACAGCTTCAGGGAGTCCTCCAGGGTCGGGGCGCCGATGGCCTGGGCGTGCGGGGTCAGGACCACGTCGGTGAAGCCGGCGCCGGTCAGGATGCCTTTCAGCCGATCGCCGTCGGCGAAGGCGAAGGGACCGGGGGCGAAGGGGTCGGCCGGCGCCGCCGGCGCTTCGAAATGTTGGGCGGCGGCCTGCATAGGCAAGGTCATGACCGGGTTCTCGGCCGGCGAGCGCCAGCAGACGAAGGCCAGGCGGCCGCCCGGCTTCAGGGCGCGGCGGATGTTGGTGAAGGCCGCGGTTGGATTCTCAAAGAACATCACGCCGAAGCGAGAGAACACCGCATCGAAGGCGCCCGCCTCGAACGTGTAGACCTGGGCGTCGCCGAGGGCGAAGCGGACCTGCTTGTAGCCGGCCTGGTCGGCCCTTCGCCGCGCCACCGACAGCATGGGTTCGGAAATGTCGACACCCAGCACCGACCCTTCCGGGTCGATGGCCCACGCCAGGTCCAGGCTCGTCGCCCCGCAGCCGCAGCCGATGTCCAGGATGTGCTCGCCTTCCGCCGGGGCCAGGGCCGCGAGGGCCGCCTGGCTGAGCGGCGCGAGCTGGAAGTCCAGCAGGTCCTGAAGCTGCGACCAGGTGGCGCCGGCGTCGGCGTTCCAATAGGCGGCCTGGTCGGTGTTGGCGACGGCGGCGTCGGTCATGGGCGTTCCTGTCCTTGCGTCCCTTCCCCCGGACCTGCCGGGGAAAGGGACAGATAGGGTCTCAGTCGACGATCGACGAGTAGACGATGCTCTTCAGCTGGCCGCGGAAGTTGAAGGCGCCCGACGGCATCAGCTGCGTCATGAACACGACGCTCAGGTCCTCCTTCTGGTCGACCCAGAAGATGGTTGAGGCCGCGCCGCCCCAATAGAAGTCGCCGGCGCCCAGGCCGCCGTTCTTGACCTCGTCCAGGGTGGTGGCGAAGCCGAGGCCGAAGCCCACGCCCTCGTTGGCGGTTTCCGAAAAGCCGCCGATGGCCATCTCGGTCAGGTCGCGGCCGTCCTTCAGGTGGTTGCGCTTCATCAGCTCGATGGTGCGCGGGCCGAGGATGCGGGCGCCCTCGAACTCGCCGCCCCGGCGCAGCATCTCGCAGAAGCGCAGGTAGTCCTCGGTGGTCCCGGTCAGGCCGCCGCCGCCGGAGAAGAAGGCGGGTTCCTTGCGGTACTCGCTCGTCTCGGGGTCGTCGATGAGCTGCAGCGACTTGTCGGCGCCGCGGCGATAGTTGGCGCAGAAGCGGTCCAGCTTGTCGTCGGCGACGGTGAAGGAGGTGTCCTTCATGCCCAGGGGATCGAAGATCGTCTCCTGCAGGTAGTGGTCGAAGCGCTTGCCGCTGATCTTCTCGACCAGGGCCCCACAGACGTCGGTGGACAACGAATAGAGCCAGCGCTCGCCCGGCTGGTAGCGCAACGGCACGCGGCCCAGCTTGTCCATGAACTCCATTAGGGTCTCGCCGCGGCCGCGGCGAACGCCGACCTCGGCATAGACCTTGTCCACCGGATGGCCTTCGTCCGGCGCCCCCAGAGCGACCAGGGCCGCGCCATAGGTGATGCCGCCGGTGTGGCACAGCATGTCGCGCATGGTCACGGGGCGGTTGGGCTCCTCGGTCTTCATGGCGTCCCCCGAGCCCGACACCCAGACCTGGTGGTTCTTCCACGACGGGAAGAAGCGGCTGACCGGGTCGTTGAGCTGGAAGTAGCCGCGCTCGTACAGCGTCATCAGCGCCACCGAGGTGATCGGCTTGCTCATGGAATAGATGCGGAAGATGGCGTCGTCGGTCATCGCCTTGCCGCGCTCGCGGTCCATCTGTCCGAACGAGCGGAAGTAGGCGAGGTGGCCGTGGCGGGCGACCGCCACCTGGCAGCCGGCGATCTTGCCCGGGCCGATGTAGTTGCGCTCGATGTGGTCGGTGATGCGTTCCAGACGCGCGGTCGAAAGGCCGGTGTTCTTCGGCGCCAGTTCCATAATCGCTTCCTTCCAAGCCGCCTTGGGGCGGACGAAAATCTGAGAGGGGCCGACGTGGGCCCAGCCGCCGAAATTGCGGCCCGCCGCACTCTAGGCGTTCCCAAAACACTGTCATCCCTAAAGACGGGCATCCCCAAACGCTGGCATCCCGGAATCGGCGTGGCCGATATCCGGGATGCTGGAAGGAAGGCGAAGGCGCCCCTACGGCTCTTCGGTCGCCACGTCCTGGACGGCCTTCCACGAACCGTCGGCGGCCTTGCGGTAGACGGTGACATAGACGCCGTGGATGGTGGCCGGCTTGTGGGTCTTGGGATCGGTGGCGGTCTGGGTGAACTTGCCGCGCGAGAAGGCCAGGTCGCCGGAGGGGGCGACGTTGACCACATCAGGGCTGAACTCCAGCTTTAGGGCCGGGTCCTTGACCGCCTCGGCGAGGGACGCGGCGATGGCGGCCGCGCCGGTCGCCGCGGCCTGGCCCGGCTGCATGACGGTGGCGGCCGGATCATAGTGCGCCGCGAGCTTGGCCGCGTCCTTGGCCGCCCAGTCCGCCGCCCACTGCTTTTCCTGGGCCTGGATGGCGGCGATGTCGGCGGCGGTGTCGATGGGGCCCTTGGGCGGGGTGTCGGCGACCATCGCCGGGGTGGCGGGCGCGGCGGGCCCGGCCGAGGTGGCGACGATGTCCTCCATCGCCTTCCAGGAACCGTTGGCCACCTTCTTGTAGACGGTGACGTAGGTTCCGCTGGACGTGGACGGGGCGTGGGTCTTGGGATCCGAGGCGGTGACCGTATAGGTCCCTTGCGTGTAGGCGAAGTCGTTGGAGGCGGCCATCTCGATGCGGTGGGCCTTGAACTCCAGGCGATAGTTCGGATCGGCCAGGGTCTGGCGCCACACATAGCGCAGCACGTCGGTGTTCTTGCTAGGCGTCTGACCGGGCAACAGCAGCTCGCCCGAGGCCGTGTAATGGGACACGACCTTCTCGACGTCCTTGGCCTTGAGGTCTGAAACCCACTGGATTTCGGTCGCGGCCACCGCGTCCAGCGCCTTCTTGGCGTCCGGTGACGGCCCGCTTGTGTCGGCCGGTTTGCTGCACCCGCTCAGAAGTGCGGGCACGACGACGCCGGCGGTGACCGCCAATACTGCGAATCCCTTCACGGAACGCTCCCCCTGTGTTGGATTATTCGTGAACTGTCCGCCCGACTTACTGCGTCGTCAAGCGTGGAAAGGGGTCGCCAGGGCTGTGGTCGCCAGGGGCGTTTCGCGCGGCGGGCGAGCGCGGCGGACGGGCGCAGGGCGTCCTCCGGCTCCGCCTGAAATTTCCGGGACTTAGGCGTTCACCGGCGCGGAAAACGCGTTCGTTTTCGCGCCAGAATGGGTCCGGAAACGCTACTTTGATCGGCGCCCAGTCGACAGGCCAGGACCTTCCCCTGTAAATGCCGCGCGAATGACCATTCCAAAAGGAGTGGGTACGGACGGGCTTAAGGGGTATAATTTGCTGGATCTTCCGCCCCGGCAGGGACTTTATGACCCGCGTCATGAACATGACGCGTGCGGCGTTGGTTTCGTGGCCAATATCAAGGGGAAAAAATCCCACGAGGTCGTCGCCTGCGGCCTCGAAATCCTGGTCAACCTCGACCATCGCGGCGCCGTGGGCGCCGATCCGCTGGTGGGCGACGGCGCCGGGATTCTGATTCAGATTCCGGACGTGCTGCTGCGCGACTGGGCCAAGGGTGCGGACGTCGACCTGCCGGCGCCGGGCGACTATGCCGTGGCCATGTGCTTCCTGCCGCGCGACGACGATACGCGCGCCCTGGCCGTCAGCCAGTTCGAGCACTTCATCCGCGTGGAAGGCCAGACCCTGGTCGGCTGGCGCGACGTGCCGGTGAACACCGAGGGCCTGGGCAAGGCCGTGCTGGCCGAGATGCCGGTGATCCGCCAGGCCATCGTCGGCCGCGGCCCCGGAACCCGCGACCAGGACGCCTTCGAGCGCAAGCTGCTGGCCATCCGCAAGCAGACCCAGAACCCGCTGGCCGACCTGGCCAAGAAGTACGGCATGCCGGGCCTGACCCAGCTCTATATGCCGTCATTCTCGTCGCGAACGGTGGTCTACAAGGGCCTGCTGCTGGCGACCCAGGTGGGCTCCTTCTACAAGGACCTGTC
>JAFEEA010000141.1 GCA_018241335.1 Pseudomonadota bacterium | reverse complement strand
GGAACGTAGATCCGGTCGTCGCCCTTGAGGTCCAGTCGTCCCGTCAGATCGCGCCATCCGGCGCCGTCGCCGGGGACCTCGTCGTCCGAGCGGCAGACCTCGAGCATGGCGCCGGGAGGATAGTTGCCGGTGAAGTGACGGGTGTCGATCTCGAAGCCGGCGACGAGGCCCGGCACGCCCAGGCGGATTACACACCAGTCGTGACCGGGGACGCGCTTTCGCCGGCTTTCCCAGCCGTCCATCCACTTGCCGTTCTCGTCGTACTTGCCGGGGATGAAGACCGGGTCGGCGGGCGAGATCAGCCGGCTCTTGTCGGCGAAGAAGTCGTCGGTGGCGAAGACCACGGACGAACCCAGCCGGGGCTGGGCCAGGTCGACATAGTGGCGGCGCAGGTCGTCGAAGTCGCTCATCGGTCGGGGAAACCCAGGTCCTGAAGTCTGAAGCCCGCGATCCGGTGGATCTGGGCGAGGGCGGTGTCGAGCTCGGTTCGCGGGTCGTTGTCCAGGCGGGCGCGGAAGGCCGCCAGGATGTCGGTGCGGGTCAGGCCCTTGACCGCGACGATGAAGGGGAAACCGAAGCGGGCGTTGTAGAGGCCGTTCAGCCGCTGGAACGCCTCGAACTCCTCGGGCGAGCACTGGTCGAGGCCGGCGCCGGACTGCTCGCGGACCGAGGCGTCCGCCATCCGCGCGCGGCTGGCCAGTTCCGGGTGGGCGCGAATGAGCTTCAGCTGCGCGTCACGCCCGGCGCCGTCCACGGCGGCGCGCATGGCCTCGGCCAACCCGTCCAGATCGGTGATCGATCGCGCCTCCACCGCCGGCCAGACCCCCTCCGCCACCCAGGGCGAGGCCTCGTAGACACCGCAGTAGCGGGCGAGGAAATCCGAGCGCTCAGCCGCCATAAGGATGCCTTTCGCGCCAGTGGCGGGCGATGTCGAGGCGGCGGCAGAACCAGACGTCGGCGTGGCCCTGGGCGTAGCGGATGAAGCGCTCCAGACCGGCCATCTTGCCCGGCCGCCCGGCGATGCGGCAGTGCAGGCCGACGGACATCATCCTGGGCCGCGTGGCGCCCTCCTCGTAGAGCACGTCGAAGGCGTCCTTGAGGTAGGAGAAGAACTGCTCGCCGGTGTTCAGCCCCGTGCCCGAGAAGCGCATGTCGTTGGCTTCCAGGGTGTAGGGCACGATCAGGTGCGGCCGGCCGGCGACGGTCGTCCAGAACGGCAGGTCGTCGGAATAGTCGTCGGCGTCATAGAGAAAGCCGCCCTCTTCGGCGACCAGGCGCCGCGTGTTGGGGCTGGTGCGGCCGGTGTACCAGCCCAGCGGCCGCTCGCCGGTGAGGCGGGTGTGAACCGCGATGGCGCGGGCCATGTGCTCGCGCTCTACGGCCTCGGGCTCGTCCTGGTAGTTGATCCAGCGCCAACCGTGGCTGGCGATCTCGTGGCCCCCCTGCAGGAAGGCCTCGACCACGGCGGGGTTGCGCTCCAGGGCCATGGCCACGCCGAACACCGTCACCGGCGTTTCGTAGCGGTCGAAGAGGCGCAGCAGTCGCCAGACCCCGGCGCGCGAACCGTATTCGTAGTTCTGCTCCATGCTCATGTGCCGCGCGCCCAGGACCGGGGCGGGGTTGATCATGTCGGAGAGGAAGGTCTCGGCCCCGGCGTCGCCGTGCAGGATGCTGTTCTCGCCGCCCTCCTCGTAGTTCAGCACCATCTGGATGGCGATGCGCGCGCCCCCGGGCCAGTCGGCGTGGGGCGGCGTGGGGCCGTAGCCCACAAGGTCTCGCGGATAGGCTTCGCTCGTCATCGATGACCGCATAGCAGGCGGATGGGGTCGCGCAGCCTCGCAAGGGGGCGATAAAGTTGCAATTGCCGCGACGTCGGCCGATTCTGGGCGGCTGGCGATCACGGGAGCCTCATGAGCGGTCTCACCACCCACGTTCTCGACACCATGCACGGCCGCCCGGCGGCGGGCGTCGGCCTGCGCCTGTTGCGCGGCGGCGCGGTGCTGGCTGAGACGGCCACCAACGCCGATGGGCGCTGCGACGCGCCCCTGCTCAAGGGCGAGGCCCTGGCGGCGGGGGCCTATCGCCTCGAGTTCGCGGTCGGCGCCTACTTCCGGGCCGCCGGGGTCGAATTGCCCGACCCGGCCTTCCTGGAGGTCGTCGCCATCGAGTTCGGCGTCGCCGACGCGGCCGCGCACTATCACGTGCCGCTGCTGGTCAGCCCCTTCGCCTACTCCACCTATCGCGGCAGCTGACGATGGGCCGCCCGATCCGCTTCCTGCTGGACGGCGAAGTCCGCGAGTTGGCGGATGTCGACCCGACCCTGACCGTGCTCAACTGGCTGCGGTACGAGGCCCGGCGCACGGGGACCAAGGAAGGCTGCGCCGAGGGCGACTGTGGGGCCTGCACGGTGGTGCTGGCCGAGCTGGCCGAAGGCGGGGTCCGGTTCAAGGCCATGAACGCCTGCATCCTTTTCATCCCCATGCTGGACGGTCGGGCGCTGTTCACGGTGGAGAGCCTGGCGCGGGACGGCGTCCTGCATCCCGTGCAGCGGGCGATGGTGGACAAGCACGGCTCCCAGTGCGGGTTCTGCACCCCCGGTTTCGTGATGTCGCTCTACGCCCATCAGCGCGCCGGCGCGCCGACCGACGTCGCCAGCCTGAAGGACGCCCTGGCCGGAAACCTCTGCCGCTGCACCGGCTATGGACCCATCCTGGCGGCGGGCCAGGCCATGGGCGCCGATCCCGACGCGGCGGATGTTGATGCGCTGGCCAGCGCCCTCAAGGGCCTCCAGTCGGACGAACCCCTGGCGTTCGAACACAAGGGCCGCCGCTTCAGCGCGCCCCGCACCCTGGCCGCCTTCGCCGCGGAGGCGCAGGCGCGGCCCGAGGCCCGCATCGTCGCCGGCGCCACCGACGTGGGCCTTTGGGTGACCAAGCAGCACCGGGTGCTTGGCGACATCCTGTCGATCAACGAGGTCTCCGAATTGGCCCGGATCGACGACCTGGGCGAGGCCCTGCGCATCGGCGCGGGCGTGCGCTATGTCGACGCCCACGGCCCCCTGGCCGCCCTGCACCCGGAGTTCGGCGGCCTGCTGCGCCGCCTGGGCGGGCTGCAGGTGCGCAACGCCGCCTCGCTGGTCGCCAACATCGCCAACGGCTCGCCCATCGGCGACATGCCGCCGGCCCTGATCGCAGCCAGGGCGAGCCTGGTCCTGCGCCGGGGCGAGGCGACGCGGACCCTGCCGCTTGAGGACTACTTCCTGGCCTATGGCCGCCAGGACCGGCGGCCTGGCGAATTCGTCGAGGCCGTGGTGGTCCCCAAGGTTCCCGCCGGACAGGTGTTCCGCCTGTTCAAGCTCTCCAAACGCTTCGACCAGGACATCTCCGCCATCTCGGCCGGGATCTCGGTGGCGGTTGAGGACGGATGGGTGCGTTCGGCCCGCATCGCCTTCGGCGGCATGGCGGCGACGCCCAAGCGGGCGCTGGCAACCGAAGCCGCGCTCGTCGGCGGTCCCTGGGCCGAAGACGCCGTCCGCACCGCCGCCCGCGCCCTGGCCGAGGACTTCCAGCCGATCAGCGACCTGCGCGCCTCGGCCGGCTATCGCCTGGCCGCGGCCGGCGCCCTGCTGGTCAAGACTTTCCTGGAGGCCAGGCAGCCCGCCGCGCCACGCCTGATGGATCTGCGGCCCCTGTCGCCGGAGGCCCTAGGCCATGGCTGACACCGGCGCGCCGCTCGAGACCCTGATCAGCGTCGCCGCCTCCGTCGGGCACGACAGCGCCGAGCGGCATGTGGCGGGCTCGGCCCTCTACATCGACGACATTCCCGAATCGCCGGGGCTCGTCCACCTGTTCATCGGCCAGAGCGCCCGGGCCCATGCCCGCATCCGAACCCTGGACCTTTCCGCCGTGCGCGCCGCGCCAGGCGTCGTGGCGGTGCTGACCGCCGCCGACGTGCCCGGCAAGAACGACATCAGCCCCTTCGCCGGCGACGATCCCATGTTCGCGGACGGCGAGGCGCGGTTCCGGGGCCAGCCCCTGTTCGCCGTCGCCGCCGAGACCCTGCCCAAGGCCCGCGCCGCCGCCGCCCTGGCCGTGGTCGAGTACGACGACCTGCCGGCCCTGCTGACCATCGCGGAGGCCCGCGCCGCCCAGTCGGTGATCGAGCCGGCCCAGGTGATGAGCCTGGGCGATGCGCCCACCGCCATCGCCGCCGCCCCGCACCGGCTGGCGGGGCGCCTGGCGGTCGGCGGCCAGGAGCACTTCTACCTCGAGGGCCAGGTGGCGCTGGTCATTCCCGGCGAGGACGGCGACCTGCACGTCTGGTCCTCCACCCAGCACCCGACGGAGACCCAGCACGTCATCGCCCGCACCCTGGACTGCCGCGACAACGCCATCACCGTCGAGGTTCGCCGAATGGGCGGCGGCTTCGGGGGCAAGGAGACCCAGTCGGTCCACTACGCCGCCATCGCCGCCCTGGCCGCGCGCAAGACCGGCCGCCCGGCCAAGATCCGCCTCGACCGCGACGACGACATGGCCATGACCGGCAAGCGGCACGACTTCGAGATCGCCTGGTCCGTGGGCTTCGACGGCGAGGGCCGCCTGGCCGGCGCCGACTTCGACCTGGCCTCGCGCTGCGGCCACTCGGCCGACCTCTCCATGGCCATCAACGACCGGGCCATGTTCCACGCGGACAACGCCTACGCTCTGCAGACGGCCCGGATCGTCTCGCACCGCCTGCGGACCAACACCGTCTCCAACACCGCCTTCCGCGGCTTCGGCGGGCCGCAGGGGATGATGGGGATCGAGCGGGCCATGGACGCCATCGCCCTGGCGCTCGGCAAGGATCCGCTGGATGTCCGCAAGGCCAACCTCTACGGCGTCGCCGGCGACCAGACGCCCTACGGCCAGACCGTCACCGACTCCGTCGCCCTGGGGCTGATGGAGGAACTGGAGGCGTCCTGCGCCTATCGCGCGCGGCGCGCCGCCATCGGCGCCTGGAACGCGGCGAACCCGCTGGTGAAGCGCGGCCTCGCCCTGACTCCCGTGAAGTTCGGCATCTCCTTCACCACCCAGCACCTGAACCAGGCCGGCGCCCTGGTGCACGTCTACACCGACGGGTCCATCCATCTGAACCACGGCGGCACGGAGATGGGCCAGGGCCTGAACATCAAGGTCGCCCAGGTGGTGGCGGACGAGTTCCAGGTTCCGCTGGACGCGGTGAAGATCACCTCCACCCGCACCGACAAGGTGCCCAACACCTCGGCCACCGCCGCCTCGTCCGGCAGCGACCTCAACGGCATGGCGGCTCAGGACGCCGCCCGACAGATCAGGGCGCGGCTGATCACCTTCGCGGCGGAGGCGTTCGGCTGCGCCGCAGACGAGGTGGCCTTCGCCCAGGAGGGGGTACGGGCCGGGTCGACGCAGATGAGCTTCCGCGAGCTGGTCAACCAGGCCTATCTGGCCCGCGTGTCCCTGTCGGCGGCGGGCTTCTACCGCACCCCGGACATCCACTACGATCGCTCGGTCCACAAGGGACGGCCGTTCTACTACTTCGCCTATGGCGCGGCGGCGTCGGAAGTGGCCATCGACGCCCTGACCGGCGAAAGCCGCATCCTGCGCGTGGACATCCTGCACGACGTCGGCCGCTCCCTGAACCCGGCCATCGACCTCGGCCAGATCGAGGGGGGTTTCGTGCAGGGCGCGGGCTGGCTGACCACCGAGGAACTGGTTTTCGACGCGGCGGGTCGCCTGGCGACCCATTCGCCGTCCACCTACAAGATCCCCACCGCCGGCGACCGGCCGGATGCGTTCAACATTCGCATCTGGCCCGCCGGCGTGAACCGCGAACAGACCATCCACCGCTCCAAGGCGGTGGGCGAGCCGCCCCTGATGCTGGCGATCTCGGTGTTCAGCGCCCTCACCGACGCGGTCGCGAGCGTCGGCGGCCACCGGGTCATGCCCGACCTCGACGCCCCTGCCACGCCCGAGCGCATCCTGGCCGCCGTCGAGGATGTCCGTAGACGGACGGTTGGATCATGACCGCCTGGATCCGCAGCGCCTGCGCCGCTGTCCGCCGGGGCGAGCGCCTGGCGATGGTCAGCGTGGTCGCCGCCCGCGGATCGACCCCGCGCGAGGTCGGCGCGCGCATGCTGGTCTGGCCCGACCGCTTCGAGGGCACCATCGGCGGCGGCGCCCTGGAGCGCCAGGCCCTGGACCAGGCCCATCGCCTGCTGGCGCAGGACGAACGCCGCCACGCCCTGCAGGACTACCCGCTGGGCCCCATGCTGGGCCAATGCTGCGGCGGTCACGTGCGCCTGCTGCTGGAGGTGGTGGATCGTCAGAGCCAGGCCTGGCTGGTCCCGGCCGAGACCACCCGCGCCGGGGGCGAGCCCTTTCACCTCACCGCCAGCTTCCACGGCGCGGTCATGACGCGCACGGTGGAGACCGCCGCGCCGCCGATCGCCGCCGATGGGCCGCGCGTCCCCGTTTCTGAAGTCCGGATCCTCAGCGAGATGTTCACCCCCGCCCAGCCCCGCCTGGTGATGTTCGGCGCCGGCCATGTCGGCCAGGCCGTCGCCCGCGCCTTCGCTCCCCTGCCGTTCGACGTCGACTGGCTGGCCAGCCGCGAGGACCTGCGGCCGGAGGCCGGCGGCACGGCGGCGACGATCCTGTCCGAGGACGACCTGGAGGCCTGCGTCGAGGCCGCCCCGGCCGACACCCTGTTCGCCATCTTCACCCACAGCCATGAGCTGGACTACCGCCTGACCAAGGCGGTGTTGGCCAAGGGCGACTTCCGCTACCTGGGCCTCATCGGCTCGCGCACCAAGCGGGCGCGCTTCGAGAGCCGGCTGAAGGACGATGGCTTCACCGACGCGGACCTTGCGCGCCTGACCTGCCCGATGGGGGTGCGCACCCTGAAGAGCAAGGCGCCGGCGGTGATCGCGGTCTCCCTGGCGGCCGAACTGCTGCAGCTGACGGAGGACCCCGAGGCGTGACGTTGGCCATGGGATTTGACTGGGGGGCCTGGGCCAATCTCGCAATCCGCTGGCTGCACCTGATCGCGGGCATCGCCTGGATCGGATCGAGCTTCTACTTCATGTGGCTGGACAGCCACCTGAAGGCGCCGGCCGAAAGGCGCGAGGGTGTGGCGGGCGAGCTGTGGAGTGTCCACTCCGGCGGCTTCTACCACCAGATGAAGTTCATGGTGGCCCCGGCCGGCATGCCGGAGGAGCTGCACTGGTTCAAATGGGAGGCCTACACCACCTGGATCAGCGGCTTCCTGCTGCTGGCGCTGATCTTCTATGTGGGCGCCGACCTCAACCTGGTGGACAAGTCCAAGCTGGCCCTGGCGCCCTGGCAGGCTGTGGCCATCGGCCTCTCCAGCCTGGTCGCCGGGTGGCTGGTCTATGACGGGCTCTGCCGGTCCCCAATCGGCAAGAACCTCAAGCTCTTCGGCGTCGTCTGGTTCGCCGTCCTGACGGCCGCCGCCTATGGCCTGACCCGCATCTTCTCGGACCTCGGCGCCTTCATGCACTTGGGCGCGATCATCGGCACGGTGATGGCGGCCAACGTCTTCATGATCATCATCCCGAACCAGCGGAAGGTGGTGGCCCAGATCCTGGCCGGCGAGGCGCCGGACCCCAGCCTCGGCAAGCAGGCCAAGCAGCGCTCGGTGCACAACAACTACATGACCCTGCCGGTGCTGCTGATCATGATCAGCAACCACTATCCGATGATCTTCGCCGCGCCCTTGAACTGGCTGTGGCTGGCTGCCCTGGGGGTCAGCGGCTGGTCGATCCGCCACTTCTTCAACCTGAAGAACGCCGGGCGCATGCACCCAGAGGTCCTGGCCCTGGGCGCCTTCGTGTTTGTCGGCACGGCCCTCGCCAACGAAACCTTTCGGCCCCGGCCTGCCGAGGCCGCCGTTCCGACCTACGCCGCCGTGCGCGCCATCGTCGACCGCCACTGCGTGATGTGCCACGCGGCCCACCCGACCCATGCCGGCTTCACCGCCCCGCCCAGCGGCGCGGCCTACGACACGACGGAGGGCCTGAAGAAGTACGCGCCCAAGATCTATGAGCGCGCGGTGGCCACCCACTCAATGCCGCTTGGCAACGAGACCGGCATGACCGACGCCGAACGGGCCCGGCTGGGCGCCTGGATCAAGGCCGGCGCGCCGACGGGGACGCCATGACCCGCGCCCTGGCCCCCCGACCCCTGACCGCCGAAGCCTTCGCGCCGTTCGGAGACGTGATCGAAGCCACCGATCGGGCCGAGCAGATCGCGATCAACTACGGCTACACGACCCGCTTCAACGACCTGGCCGCCATCGACGTCGCCGACGAAGGCGGACGCGCCATCGTCAGCTTGTTCCGCGCCGATCCGCTGGAGCCGCCCCTGCTGAAGGTGTTCGAGCGCCACCCCCTGGGCAGCCAGGCCTTCGTGCCTTTGGGAGACCACGGCTATCTGGTCGCCGTCGCCCCGGCGGGCGACTTCGATCCGGCCGCGGTCCAGGTGTTCATGGCGGGCGCTGACCAGGGCGTGAACTACCACAAGGGGATCTGGCACCATTTCCTGCTGGCCCTGCACGCGCGCAGCGACTTCCTGGTCATCGACCGCGCCGGGCCGGGCGAGAACCTGGACGAGGTCCACCTGGAGCCCGCCGACCAGATCCTGGTCGTTCCATGAGCCTGAAGGCCTATCGCGCCGCCCTGCTGCACGCCCTCGACGATCCGACCCGCGCGCCGGCGGGCGAGGCGGTGGCGTGGTATGACGACGGCCTGCTGTTGGTCGACGATGGCCACGTGGCCGCCTTCGGGGCCTATGCCGACATCGCCCCGACCCTGCCCGAGGACACGCCGGTCGAGGCCCTGCCCGGCCGCCTGATCACGCCTGGCTTCGTCGACGCCCATGTCCACTATCCCCAGACCGATGTCATGGCCGCCTGGGGCTCGCAGCTGCTGGACTGGCTCAACAACCACACCTTCCCGGCCGAGCTGGCCTTCGCCGACCGCGCCCACGCCAAGGCGGCGGCGGATTTCTTCCTGGATCAGCTCCTGCGCAACGGCACCACCAGCGCCCTGGTGTTCTGCACCGTGCACAAGGGCTCGGTGGAGGCGCTGTTCGAGGCGGCCCTGACGCGGGGCATGCGCCTCGTCGCCGGCAAGGTGCTGATGGACCGGGGCGCGCCGGCGGGCCTGTGTGACACGGTCGAGAGCGGTCGGGCAGACAGCGACGCCCTGATCCGGGCCTGGCGCGGCCGGGGACGGCTGGGCTACGCGGTCACCCCCCGCTTCGCCGTCACCTCCACGAACGCCCAGCTGGCCATGGCCGGCGACCTCGCCGCCGCCCATCCAGACGTCCTGATCCACACCCACCTGTCGGAGAACAAGGACGAGGTCGCCCGGGTGGCCGAGCTCTTTCCCGACGCAGCCGACTATCTGGACGTCTACGCCCGCCACGGCCTGCTGACGGACCGCTCGGTCTTCGCGCATTGCGTCCATTGCGACGAGGCGGCGCTGCGCCGGATCGCGGCGGCCGGCGCATCCGTCGCCTTTTGCCCGTCGTCGAACCTGTTGCTGGGCAGCGGCCTGTTCGGCCTCCAGAAGGCCTGCGCCTGCGGCGTGAACGTCGCCCTGGGCACCGACGTCGGCGCCGGCGCCAGCTTCTTTCTGCCTCAGATGATGGGCGAGGCCTACAAGATCGGCCAGTTGCGCGGAGAGGCCCTCCACCCGCTGCACGCCTTCTACATGGCGACCCTCGCGGGCGCCCGCGCGCTCAAGGCTGATGACCGCATCGGCAACCTGCTGCCGGGCAAGGAGGCCGATTTCCTGGTCCTGGACCTGGCGGCGACGCCCTTGCTGGCGCGCCGAATCACCGCCGCCGCGACCTGGCCGGAGAAGATTTTCGCGCTCAGCCTGCTGGCCGACGACCGCGCCATCGAGCGCGCCTACCTGGCCGGACGACTGGCGCATCGCCGCGCGTAGGGCACTCAGGTCGAAATTTCCGGCCGCCTCTCCGCGATTCTACCTTTAAGTGTTTCTGATCGATGATCGCCATGAAATCGAGACGTGCGACTTATGTGCAAATGCGCGGTTCAGGCGTTCGACGGCCGCGCCACGCTTGCCGGCTGCATTCATCGCCACACTTTCGCCACTCTACAGCCCACTCAACTTCCATCGATAACACCGATATCCGAAATATACACGATCATCTCCATATGTCTTGAAGATGTAATTTCGACATGTTGAACTATTTCAAACGAATACCAAACGAAAAGACACGACTCTGTTCTTGCGACAACGGTGTGACCACAAGCCACTATCGCGATGGTAGCGCCAAAATGTCGCACTTTACCTTCTCTTAGGGGGCGGATCGGTAGATCGATCGAGCATTCGCTGGAATTGTCCGGCGCATCCAAAGATCGGCTCCGTCAGTGTCCAAGCCGCGGCCAGACATCGCTACCGTCGACTTCGTCGGCGATCTGACGATCAGGGGCGTCGCGGCCGCCCACGCGCAACTTCGAGACGCCCTCGCCAATGGCGGCGCGGTGGTCCGGATCGACCCCGACGCAAGCGTCGACCTGACCTTTGTCCAAATCATCGAAAGCGGCCGTCGGTCGGCGCGTGAGACTGGCGCCGGCCTGACCCTCGCCGCGCCGGCCCAAGGCGCCCTTCTCGAAACGCTCACGCGCGGGGGCTTCGTCGAACGCCCGGACCAGCGCGCCTTCTGGCTCGATCAATCGGGAGAATCCTGATGGCGTCCATCCTGGCCGTCGATGACAGCGCGTCCATCCGCCAGGCGATCAAGATCGCCCTGGCCGGAGAAGGCTACAGTGTCGCCGAGGCCGGCGACGGCGCGGAAGGCCTGGCCAAGGCCGGGGGCGGTGGCTTCGACCTGATCATCACCGACCTCAACATGCCCGTCATGGACGGCCTGACCATGATCCGCCAGCTGCGCACCAAGCCGGCCGGAACGGGTGTGCCGATCCTGTTCCTGACCACCGAGAGCGACGCCGACATCAAGGCCCAGGCCAAGGCCGCCGGCGCCAC
>JAFEEA010000140.1 GCA_018241335.1 Pseudomonadota bacterium | reverse complement strand
ACCCCTCATCCGACCCGCTACGCGGGCCACCTTCTCCCGCAAGGGGAGAAGGATGGCTGGGAGGCGCCTCTAACCGAGGGGCCGTCGGCCCGGCGTCTCAACCCTTGTTCGGGTTGATCAGGTACTTCTCGCCCGTGGTCTTGCGATTGTAGGCGGCCATCACCTCGGGCTTCAGCACCTCGGCCAGGGATATCTCCCGGGTATAGTGGCTGGCGAAGGTCGTCCTCAGTTCGTCGGCCACGCGCTGGCGAAGCTTCTGGGCCTCGGCCTGGCCGATCTTCATCAGGAACGGCGTCAGCAGCCACCCACCCAGGCCCCAGCTCATGCCGAAGGCGCGGGCGAGCTCGGTCGGGCCGGTGTCCAGGCCGCCGTAGATGTAGACCTGCTTGTAGGTGGCCGAGCCATAGCGGCTGTAGGCGGCGCCGGCGCGCTTGTTGGCCGCCACCTCCATGCCGGTCAGGATCTGGCCGGCCAGCTTGCCGCCGCCGATGGCGTCGAAGGCCAGGGTGGCGCCGGTCTCGGTCAGGGCGGCGATCAGGTCGTCCATGAAGCTCGGGGCGCTGGAATCGACCACGTGCTTGGCGCCGATGTCCTTCAGGATCTTGGCCTGAGCCGGGCTGCGGACGATGTTCACCAGGTCCACGCCGTCCTTCAGGCAGATCTTGTTCAGCATCTGGCCGAGGTTCGAGGCGGCGGCGGTGTGGACCAGGGCCGTGTGGCCCTCGCGGCGCATGGTCTCAACCATGCCCAGCGCCGTCAGCGGGTTGACGAAGCAGGAGGCGCCGTCCGCCGGCGTCGCGCCGGCCGGCAGCGGCAAGGCGTCGGCCGCCTTGACCACCCGGTACTGCGCGTACATCGCGCCGCCGAGGATGGCGACGGTCTTGCCGACCAGGGCCTGGGCCTCGGGCGACGATCCGGCCTCGACCACCACGCCGGCGCCCTCGTTGCCCACCGGCATGGATTCATCGGCCCGCGCGGCCACGGCGCGCATGAATTGCGGCGGGATCTTCGCCGTCACCACCGCCTCGTCGCCGCTTCCCGCCACCTGGGCGGTGGAAAGATCCGCCGGCCCCAGCAGCAGGCCGAGGTCGGACGGGTTGATCGGCGTCGCCTCGACGCGCACCAGGATTTCGTCGTCGCTGGGCTTCGGGATCGGAACCCGCGCCAGCGACAGCTCCAACTCGCCGCTGCTCTTCACCAGGGAGCGCAGCTGCAGTCCCGTGCCGTCGTTGCTGGTGGTCATGGTGATGTTCCGTCCCTGAGTGTGTGTCGACGCGGCTTGTGGCACGGCCCGGGGCGCGAGCCCATCACAGGAAATCTGCGCGCGCTTGCACTTCAGGTCCACAATTGAAACCGAGCCGCCGGCCCGCGCCGGCGGCGCCGCCGGACTAGATCGAATAGTCCGGCGCCCGTTCGTCCATCATCCGCACGATCAGTTCGGCCGCCTCGGCCGGAGACATGGCGGTGGTGTCGACGCGGATCTCCGGGTTCTCGGGCGCCTCGTAGGGGCTGTCGATGCCGGTGAAGTTCTTCAGTTCGCCGGCCCGCGCCTTCTTGTAGAGGCCCTTGACGTCGCGCGCCTCGGCCACCGCCAGCGGCGTGTCGACGAACACCTCCAGGAACTCGCCCTCGGGCATCAGGTCGCGCGCCAGGCGCCGCTCGGACCGGAACGGGCTGATGAACGAGACCAGCACGATCAGGCCGGCGTCGGCCATCAGCTTGGCCACCTCGCCCACGCGGCGGATGTTCTCCACCCGGTCGGCGTCGGTGAAGCCCAGGTCGCGGTTCAGCCCGTGGCGGACGTTGTCGCCGTCCAGGATGTAGGTGTGCCGGCCGGAGGCCTGCAGCTTCTTTTCCACCAGGTTGGCGATGGTCGACTTGCCCGAGCCCGACAGGCCCGTGAACCACAGGACCGCCGGGCGCTGGCCCTTGGCCGCCGAGCGCGTGGCCTTGGTCACGTCCAGGGCCTGCCAGTGGATGTTCTGGCTGCGCCGCAGGGCGAAGCGGATCATCCCCGCGCCCACCGTGGCGTTGGTGATCCGGTCGATCAGGATGAAGCCGCCGAGGTCGTGGTTGGCCTCGTAGGGATCGAAGGCGATCGGCCGGTCCAGGCTGATGTTGCAGACCCCGATCTCGTTCAGCTCCAGCTGCTTGGCCGCCAGCTTCTCCAGGGTGTTGACGTTGATCTTGTACTTCGGCTCGGTGACCGTCGCCGAGACCGTGCGCGCGCCGACCTTCAGCCAGTAGGGCCGGCCGGGCAGCAGCGGCTCCTCGGCCATCCACACCACGGTGGTCTCGAACTGGTCGGCCACTTCCGGCGGCTGGCCGGCCACGGCGATCACGTCCCCGCGCGAGCAGTCCACCTCGTCGGCCAGGGTCAGGGTGACCGACTGGCCGGCCACGGCCTCGCCTAAGTCCCCGTCCTTGGTGACGATCCGCGCCACGCGGGTCTCACGGCCCGAGGGCAGCACCTTGACCGCATCGCCGGGCTTCACCACGCCCGAGGCCACCTGGCCGGCGAACCCGCGGAAGTCGAGGTTGGGGCGGTTGACCCATTGCACCGGCATGCGGAACGGCCCGGCCTGCAGCCGCGCCTCGTCGATCTCGACGGTCTCCAGGTGTTGCATCAGCGTCGGGCCGCCGTACCAGGGCGTCTGGTCGCTGGCGCTGGTGATGTTGTCGCCACGCAGGCCGCTGATCGGGATAGCCAGGAAGTCGGTGATGCCGATCTCGGCGGCGAAGGCCCGGTAGTCGGCGACGATGGCCTCGAAGACCTTGGGGTCGTAGCCCACCAGGTCCATCTTGTTCACCGCCAGCACCACGTTCTTGATGCCGATCAGGCTGACCAGGAACGAATGCCGCCGCGTCTGGGTCAGCACCCCCTTGCGGGCGTCGATCAGGATCACGGCCAGGTCCGCCGTCGAGGCGCCGGTGACCATGTTGCGGGTGTACTGCTCGTGGCCGGGGGTGTCGGCGACGATGAACTTGCGCCGGTCGGTGGAGAAGAACCGGTAGGCGACGTCGATGGTGATGCCCTGTTCGCGCTCGGCCGCCAGGCCGTCCACCAGAAGGGCGAAGTCGATCTCGCCCCCTTGCGTGCCGACCTTCTTGGAATCCGCCTCCAGCGCCGCCAGCTGGTCCTCGAAGATCATCTTGGAGTCATAGAGCAGCCGCCCGATCAGGGTCGACTTGCCGTCGTCGACGCTGCCGCAGGTGATGAAGCGCAGCAGCGACTTGTGCTGGTGCTGCTCCAGATAGGCGTCGATGTCGGTGGCGATGAGGTCGCTGACGTGGGCCATCAGTAAGCGCTCCCGCACTTCGTTTGGAACGCGGGGGCCATCAGAAATACCCCTCGCGCTTCTTCTTCTCCATCGAGGCGGACTGGTCGTGGTCGATGACCCGCCCCTGGCGCTCCGAGGTGGTGGTCAGCAGCATTTCCTGGATGATCTGGGGCAGGGTGTCCGCCTCGCTCTCCACCGCCCCGGTCAAGGGGTAGCAGCCCAGGGTGCGGAAGCGGACCTTGCGCATCATCGGCGTCTCGCCGGGCAGGAGGCGCATGCGCTCGTCGTCGACCATGATCAGCGTGCCGTCACGCTCCACCACCGGCCGCTCGGCCGAATAGTACAGGGGCACGATGGGGATGTTCTCCAGGTGGATGTATTGCCAGATGTCCAGCTCGGTCCAGTTGGAGATCGGGAACACCCGCAGGCTCTCACCCTGCTGCTTGCGGGCGTTGTAGAGCTTCCACAGCTCGGGCCGCTGGTTCTTGGGGTCCCAGACGTGCTGGGCGGTGCGGAACGAGAACACCCGCTCCTTGGCCCGGCTTTTTTCCTCGTCGCGCCGCGCGCCGCCGAACGCCGCGTCGAAGCCGTACTTGTCGAGCGCCTGCTTCAGGCCCTCGGTCTTCCACATGTCGGTGTGCAGGCTGCCGTGGTCGAAGGGGTTGATGCCGCGGGCCTTGGCCTCGGGGTTCTGGTAGACGATCAGGTCGAAGCCCAGCTCGCGCGCCATGCGCTCGCGCATCTCGTACATGGCCTGGAACTTCCAGGTCGTGTCCACGTGCAGCAGCGGGAAGGGCGGCTTGGATGGATAGAAGGCCTTGGCCGCCAGGTGCAGCATCACGGCGCTGTCCTTGCCGACCGAGTACAGCATCACGGGCTTTTCGCACTCGGCGACCACCTCGCGCATGATGTGGATGCTCTCGGCCTCCAGGCGCTGCAGGTGGGTCAGCATGGCTTGGGGATCCTTGGCGCGCACGAGGGCGGGAGGTGGCGCGAGTTCAATCGACATAAAGCGGGTCCAGGCCAAACGAAAAATCCGCCGCCGCACAACGTGCGTCGACGGACGGGCCCTTCGCCCGGTGAATTAGGCGAGGGGCGCCTGGCGCGCAAGCGAGGAGCGCCCATCCAGGGGGCGAGGTTTTCTCGGTCCGGTATCAGGATCATTGATCGGGCGAAGCCGCTTTGCGCATTCGGCATTTCGCCGCTACCTTCAGAGGGCGTGCGAAGGGGGCCAGCGCACGTACGGGTTGGCGTGGCCTCAAATTCGGGACGGGATGTCCAGCAGCAAACGCACTCCTCTGGTCTTTCCCTCCATCAAGGTGGGGGCGGCTCCGACGCCGGAAGGCGCGAACGCGCCCGACTTCAGGCCCGACCTGTCGTCGCCCAAGCCGGGCGCCGGCATCGCCATCACGACCGGCGCTCAGGGCGGGCTGGAGCTGCGCCGCCAGCTTTCGCCGGACCCCGCGGCCGGGTCGGAAGGCGCTGGCGCGGCCACGCCTGAGGCCGCCCCGGAGTTCGTGCTCAAGCCCGTCGAGGAACCGCCTGCCGAGCCCGCAGCGGAAATCACCGCCACGCCCCCGCCCGCGCCGCTTGAACCGCCCGCCACCTCGGTGGCGCGCACCACGGACGCCCCGCCCGTGGCGCTCTTCCCGCCGAGCACTGCCCTGCCGGCCGCGACCCTGCCTGACCTCAAGGCGCCCAAGGCGCCGCCGATCCGCGGGCCCTACATCGCCGCCACCATCGCCTCGATCCTGTGGGCCGGCGGCCTCACCGCCTTCGTGGTCGGCTACCAGTCGAGGCTGGGGCCGCTGGACAACGAGACCTTCGGCCTGGCGGTGCTGGCGGCCCTGGCCGTGGCGCCGCTCGGCTTCATCTGGGCCGCCGCCTTCGCGGTGAAACAGGCGCTCGCCATGTCCGGCGAGGTTCGCCGCGCCAAGCAGCTCACGGACTTCATGATCGGCCCGGCGGCCATCGCCGCGGCCGAGGCCGGCACGGTGATGGAGGCCCTGCGCCAGCAGGTCGACGCCGCCTCACGCACCGCCGAGGAGGCCTCCCAGCGCCTGACCGCCCTGCGCGAGGCCCTGGCGCATGAGACCGGCCAGTTGGCGGACGCCGCCAACTCCGCCCACCGCACGGCGGTCACCCTGACCGACGGGCTGGCCAAGGAACGCACCCAGATGAACACCCTGGCGGTGACCCTGGATGCGCGCGCCGCCTCGGTGGCCGACGCCATCAACCGCCAGGCGCGCATGGTGGCCGAGGCCTCCGACCTGGCCGAGACCCAGCTTCGCGAAGCCGAAGCCTCCCTGGCCGCGCGCGCCGCGGACCTGGCCGCCGCCGCCGGCGAGGCCACCGACGCCTCGCGCACCGCAGGCGACGACCTGGCCCGCCAGATCGCCCGCCTGGAGACCGCCGGCCTCGGGGTCGGCGACCAGCTTCGCGCGCTGGAGGACGGCCTGACGCACCAGCGCGCCAGCCTGGTGACCGTCGCCCACGCCCTGCGCGCCGACCAGGAGGACTTCGCCGCCCTGGCCGAGAGCCGCACGGCTCAGCTCTCGACCTTCATCACCGGCGCCAGCCGCGACGTCGCCGCCCTGAACGAGGTGACCACCATCGGCGCCCAGGCGCTCAGCGACCTGGTCGAGGCCGCCGCCTCCAAATTCCGCGAGCTGGCCGAGGCGGCCAGCCATGAGCGCGACCTCTTCGGGGCCAGCGCGGTGGGTTCGCTCAACGCCCTCTCCGAGGCCGGCGCGCGTGAGCGCAAGGCCCTGGAAGACCAGATGCACGCCGCCGTCGAGGCGCTGTCGGCCGCGGCCGGCGAGGCGCGCGAGGCCGCCGACATCCACGCCGAGGCCGCCCGCGCCCGCGTCGAACAGCTCAACGAGGCCGCCTTCGCCGCCGGCCAGAAGGCCGATCATGTGTTCGAGGCCCGCCTTACCGAGGCCCGGGGCCTTATCGAGCAGTCCGCGCGGCTGATCGAGGAAGCCGGCGCCAAGACCTCCAAGCGCCTGGAAAGCGGCGTCGGCGAAGCCAAGGCCGCCCTGGCCAGCCTGGAGGACGCGCTGCAGTCGGTCGGCGTCCAGGCCGCGCGTGTGCCGCAGGAGGCCGAGAAGCAGGCCGAGCAGATCCGCGCCGCCATGGCCGAGGGCCTGGAGGGCATTCTCGCCACCGCCCGCAAGGCCGCCGAGGAGACCCAGGCCATCGACGCGGCCTTCCAGGACCGGGTCAAGCGCAACTACGAAATGCTCAGCGAGGCCGTCCAACTCATGGGCGTGGTCGCCCAGGGCGGGCAGGGCGCCGATGTCCTGCGTCGCCCGCCGGCCGCGCGACCACCCCGGGTGTCGTCCACCCAGCCGCCGGAGGCCGCCGCCCCGCCGGCCGCGTCGCCCGCGACGCCTTCAGCCGCGCCTCTCGACACGCCTGATCCCCTGGCCGAATGGGTCGAGCCCGACGCGCCCCTGCCGACGCCGGTCGCCGAGCCGGCGACGCCCTCCGAACCCCAGCGCCAGCGCCTGCGCCTCACCCCCACCGCCAGTGACGCGGAATTCAAGGCCGTGTTCGAGGGCGCTTCGGGCGGCGCGGCCGCCCCTGCCGCCGAGGGCGGCTGGTCGTGGCGCGAGCTGCTGACCTCCATCGACGGCGACGCCGCGGGCCAGGACGCGGAGCTCGGCAAGGCCCTGTTCCGCGACATCGAAGGCATGGGCATCGATCCGACGGCGCTGCTGTCGCGCGGCCGCGTCGAGGAGATCGCCGCGGTGGTCCAGACCAACGACCTGGCCGGCGCGCGCGAAGTCGTCCGGACCCTGGCGCCGGCCGCCGTTCGTCGCCTGTCGCGCCGCCTGATGAGCGACACGCCTTTCCGCGCCAACGCCCAGACCTTCGTCGAGCGCTATTCGGCGATCATCGCCGAGGCCATGCGCCGCGACCACCAGGGCTTCCAGGCCGCCGCCCTTCTGGCCTCCGACGCGGGCCGGGCGTTCCTGCTCCTGGACGCCGCCGCGGGGGACTGACGGACAGGGGCGCTTGACCTGGCGTCCGAACCGGGGCGACCTCCCACGAGGCCTGACGACGGCAAAGGGGAGGGGACTTCATGCGCAAGGATCTGTTTTCGCTCGAGGGGCGCGTGGCGCTCGTCACCGGCGGATCGCGGGGCATCGGCAAGATGATCGCCGAGGGTTTCATCGCCCAGGGCGCCAAGGTCTACATCTCCTCGCGCAAGGCCGCCCAATGCGACGCCGCCGCCGAGGAACTGTCGCGCGACGGCGGGACCTGCATCTCCCTGCCGCAGGACCTCTCCACCGTGGAGGGCTGCAAGGCCCTGGCCGAACGCATCGCCGCCCTGGAGCCGAAGCTGGACATCCTGGTCAACAACGCCGGCGCCGCCTGGGGCGCGGACTTCGACGAATTCCCCGAAAGCGGCTGGGACAAGGTGTTGAACCTGAACCTCAAGTCGCCCTTCTTCCTGACCCAGGCCCTGCATGGGGCGCTCAAGGCGTCGGGATCTCAGGACAAGCCGGCCAAGGTGATCATGATCGCCTCGATCGACGGCATGCGGCTCAATCCGCAGGAGACCTGGTCCTACCACGCCTCGAAGTCCGGCCTGATCTACCTGACCCGGCGTCTGGCCGCGCGGCTGGTCAAGGACTGGATCGTGGTCAGCTGCATCGCGCCCGGCCCCTTCGCCTCCGACATGAACCGCGACGCCCGCGACCATGCCGACCAGGTGGCCAGGATCGTGCCCATGGGCCGCATCGGAACCGACGAGGACATGGCGGCGGCGGCGATCTACCTGGCCTCGCGCGCCGGCGACTATGTGGTGGGCGCGACCATTCCCGTCGACGGCGGGGTCGCCTTGGCGAGCCTCGGCGAAGCGTCCTGACCCGGCGTCCGGAGCCCGCCGTTCGGCGAGCGTGGTTAAGCGTGGCTAACCGTTTGATTTCAGTCCGGCTTCACGAAGTTCGGCTAGTTGAGGCGGCATGGACCGCCGCTTCTCTACCGCTTTCGGACTGACCCTCCTGGCCCCCGGCGCCGCCCTCGCGGCCGCGCCGAAGCCGGCCGCCGCCTTCGACGGGCCGGCGGCGATGCTGCCAGCGGCGGTGTGGATGGTCGTGGCCGTGGCGGCCGGCGTCTTCGCGGTGGTGGCCGGCGTCTTCGTCGTCATCGCCTCGCGCCGCGCCAAGGGCCTGGCCAAGACCGTCGAGGCCCTGGGCGAGGCCATCGACAAGGTCGAGAAGGGCGTCTCCGCCGAGGTCGAACTGACCGGGGCCGGTCCGGCCGCCGAGATCGCCCAACGCTTCAACGCCATGGCCCAGACCCTGGCGGACCGCGACCGGCGCATCCGCCACACCGCCATGCACGACGCCGAGACGGGATTGCTGAACCGCTTCGCCATCGAGTGGCGGCTGACCGACCTGGCGCGCAAGGACGCCTCGGGCGTGATGATGGCGGCCGTCGGCATCGATCGCCTCAAGAGCCTGCACCTGGCCATCGGCTACGAGCCGGCCGGCAAGCTGGTGGAGGAGGTCGCGGGCCGCCTTTCGCGCGCCATGCCCCGCTGGCCGATCGGCAGGATCTCCGATGATTGCCTCGGCGTGATCTTCCGCACCCCCGACGAGTCCACGGCCCGCAAGGCGGCCACGGCGATCACCGAGGCCCTGCGCGCGCCGGTGACGGTCTCCGGCGTCAGCTTCGATATCGACGTCACCGTCGGCCTCGCCAGCCTCAGCGGCGGCGAGACGGGCGCCCGCACCACCGTCGAGCGGGCCCTGTTCACCGTCGACCAGGCTCGCAAGGGCCACCGCCGCGTGGGCCTCTTCGACGCCGGCGCCTATGGCGACCCGGCCGCCACCCTGGCCCTGATGAGCGAGATGGCCCAGGCCATCACCGCCGGCGACCTGGTGCTGCACCTGCAGCCGCGCCACGACATGCGCCGCGGCCGCACCAGCGGCGTCGAGGCCCTGGTCCGCTGGCGCCACCCGCGTCTCGGCCTTCTCTCGCCCGACAAGTTCGTCGGCGTCGCCGAGGCGACAGGCCACATCCGGCCGATGACCGAGTGGGTGCTCAGGAACGCCCTGGAGCAGCAGGCCGCCCTCAAGGCCGCGCGGCACGACCTCGAGATGTCGATCAATGTCCCCGGACGCCTGCTCAGCGACCCGGATTTCATCGAGAGCGCCATCACCCAGGCCGCCAAGGCCGAGGGCCGCATCTGTTTCGACGTCACCGAGGCGGCGGTGATGGACAATCCGCCCGTCGCCCTGACCACCATCGAGCGCTTCAGCGACGCCGGCATCGGCATCGCCATCGACGACTATGGCGCGGGCCTGTCCTACCTGGCGCACCTGAAGCAGATCCGCGCCGACGAGCTGAAGGTCGACAAGGCCTTCATCCTGGGGGTCGCCGACAGCCAGAAGGACGCCCTGGTGGTGCGCACCACCATCGCGCTCGCCCACAGCCTGGGCATGAAGGTCACCGCCGAGGGGGTCGAGACCGACGCCGCCTATTCCCTGCTGGCCGCCATGGGCTGCGACACCGCCCAGGGGTTCCTGATCGCCCGGCCCATGGCCTATGAGGACCTGGTGCGCTTCCTGCACGAGGACCGCACGGCCGCGCGCCGCTACGGCTGACGCCGTCGGCGAGACCCGCCGGGCTTTAGGCGCGGTTCACCAAATCCGCGTACACCGGGCGCCATGCGCCGGTGGTTGATTTCGCTTTTGACTCTGATGCTTCCGGGCGTCGCCGCCGCGGCGGACCTGGTCGTCAGCGTGCGCACGGCCGCCGGAGCGCCGGTGTCCGACGCCGTCGTCTCCCTGCCGGAAGTCCGCGGTCCCCTGCACGCCGCCGGGCCCTACCGCATGGCCCAGCACGACCTGCAGTTCGACCCCTTCGTCCTGGTCGCCCCGGTGGGCGCGGAGGTGGCTTTCCCCAACCTCGACCGGGTGCGCCACCATGTCTATTCCTTCTCGGCCGCCCATCCCTTCGAGCTGAAGCTCTACGGCCGCGACGAGAGCCGCTCGGTGCGCTTCGACAAGCCCGGCGTCATCGCCCTGGGCTGCAATATCCACGACAGCATGGTGGCCTTCATCGTCGTGGTGGACACCCCCTTCGCCGCCAAGACCGACGCCGCCGGCGTCGCCGTGATCCATGACGCGCCCACCGGCGTCCAGGCGATCCGCGTCTGGCATCCCTATCTGCGCGCGCCCGGCAACGCCTTGGCGATCCGCGGGGCCGGGCGGGTGGCGGTCACCGCCGACGTGCGCGCGCCGCCCGCGCGCCGCAACCTCTACTGACGCCATGTTCCACCACCTGCGCACCCGCCTGACGGTTCTCTATGCGGCCCTCTTCGGTGTCGTCCTGACGCTGATCTCCCTGGCGGTCTACACGGCGGTGACCAGCAACGCCGAGAAGGTCACCCGCCAGCAATTGGCGGCCAGCGGCATGGTCTATGACCGGCTGTGGTCGCAGCGTTCCCAGCAGCTGGAGGACGACGCGGCCCTGTTGTCGCGCGACTTCGGCTTCCGCACCGCCGTAGCGACCCATGACAAGGCCACCATCCAGTCGGCACTTGAAAACCTGCGCCAACGGCTGGGCATAGACGTCGCCTTCATCGTCGGCGTCGACGGCGCGGTGACCGTCTCCAACGACCAGGCCATCGGCGACGCCCCCAAGGCCGTCAGCGCCGCCGTCCAGGCCGAGGATGCGCCGGCGGGGGTGATGGTCATCAACGGCCGGCCCTACCAGGCGATCGCCTCGCCGATCCTGTCGCCCACGGTGACAGGCTGGGTGGTGTTCGCTGCGCGCCTGGATGACCGCGAGATGGCCTCGCTGGAACGGCTGTCGGCCATTCCCCTCGACGCCGTCGTGCTGGGGCGCCAGGGCGACGGCCGTTGGGCCGCCTCGCGGGCGAGGTT
>JAFEEA010000013.1 GCA_018241335.1 Pseudomonadota bacterium | reverse complement strand
ACAAGCACGTGGAGAGCTGGTTCTACGTCTATGTGTCGGTGGTCTGCGCGGCGGCGGCGATCACGGCCCTGCGCATGCGCGACACCCAGAAGCACAGCCTGATCCTGGAGGACTAGACCGCCAGTCCCAGCGCTATCCGCTGCTTCTTCGGCAGCCTGCCGGCGACGATGGCGTGGGCCTGGCGCAGGTAGGCGAGGAGGTCGTCCGGCTCCAGCGCCTGGGCGTCGACGAGTTGCAGCCAGCGGGCCCGGGCGAGGTAGGGCGCCGGGCGGGCGATCCCCTGTTCGGGCAGCAGCTCGAAGGCCATGTCGGAGGCCTTGAAGCTGATCCCCAGCGCGCGCCCGCCGGCCACGGCGAACATCTTGCCGCCGACCTTGTAGACGTGGTCGTCGCCCCATTGGACGACGACGCTGGCCCCCGGGAGGGCGAGGCAGAAGGCTTCGATAGCCTCGAGGTCCACGCCCGGCGGCTCTTACGCCTTGACGCCGACGCCGATCGGGCAGGTGACGCCGGTGCCGCCCACGCCGCAGTAGCCGTCCGGGTTCTTGGCCAGGTACTGCTGGTGGTAGTCCTCGGCGTAGTAGAACGGGCCGGCCGGCAGGATCTCGGTGGAGATCTTGCCCATGCCCGCCGTGCTCAGCGCCTGCTGGTAGGCGGCCAGCGACGCCTCGGCCTCGGCCTTCTGCGCCTCGTCCCGATAGTAGATGCCGGAGCGGTACTGGGTGCCGATGTCGTTGCCCTGGCGCATGCCCTGGGTGGGGTCGTGGCCTTCCCAGAACACCTTGAGCAGGTCCTGGTAGGTGACGACCTTGGGGTCGAAGACCACCAGCACGGCCTCGGTGTGGCCGGTGCCGCCGGTGCAGACCTCCTGGTAGGTGGGGTTGGGCGTGATCCCGGCCACATAGCCCACGGCCGTCACCCAGACGCCGGGCACCTGCCAGAACTTGCGCTCCACGCCCCAGAAGCAGCCCATGGCGAACTCGGCGACCTGGAGCCCTTCCGGGAACGGGCCCTTCAGGGGACGGCCGTTCACGAAGTGGGTGGCGGCGGTGGGGATGGCGGCGTCGCGCCCCGGCAGGGCGGTTTCGCGGGTCGGCATCTGCAGGTTCTTCTTCAGGAACATCATCGCGGGCTTCCTTCGTCGGTTGTCCCCAAGATAGGGACTTTCAAGGAAGGTTTCACGCCCGCTTGTGGGCATCGGTTCGATGCTATATTTCGCCCCTTCCGCCGCAGCGGCCCCGATGGGGCCCGCCGCGTGGGGTGAGGTGGCCGAGTGGTTGAAGGCGCACGCCTGGAACGCGTGTATAGGGGAAACTCTATCGAGGGTTCGAATCCCTCTCTCACCGCCACCGGGCCGGGCGGGCTTTTCCAAGTTTGAACGAGCTATGACGCGGCATTCCGCGGAGGGCGGGCGTGCGCCGTTTTGGCCGCGCCGGCCGCTTGCGGAGCGGCCCTTGCGCTTGACACGAGCGCGCACGAGGAGAAGAGTAACTGAAATTTCAAAACAGTGTTCCGCTTATCGGAACATCGAGGGCCACGATGAATTCGGCGTGCGGCGAGTGTATTGGTGGGCCTGCATCTGCCGAATTGGTGAAGATTTTCGGCGCCGGGCCTGAAGAACACTGTTCGCGGACGGTTTTCAGCCCGGCGGCGCGCCGGTGAGCGAGGTCATGCCGACAGTTGGAGAAGGTGACGGAGCCGTGGGCGCGATGGCCGCCGCGCCGGCTCGTCCTGTGGTCGCGCGCGCGGCCCAGCCTGTGATCGGCAGTCGCTGGGCGGCGTTCGCGGCCCTGTCGCTGATCTTCTTCGTGGTGTCCGCCGGGGCGTTCTCGTCGATCGGCGTGGTGCTGCCCTCGATGGTCAAGGAGATGCACTGGACCTGGGAAGAGGCCGGCATCGGCTTCACCTACCTGGGCATCGCCTGCGGGTTCGCCAGCGTCGTGCCGGCGGTGCTGATCCGCTGGATCGGGGTGCGCGCGACCGTGGGTGTCGGCGCGGCGATCCTGCTGGCCGGGTTCTGCCTGGAGGCGACCACGCATTCGGTGACCAGCTATCTGGTGGGCACGGCCCTGATCGGCCTGGCCTTCGCCCTGGTGAGCACGGTGCCGGGCTCGCACGTGCTGACCGGCCTCTTCAAGCGCCGCTCGACGGTGCTGGGCACCTATTTCACCATCGGCGCCCTGGGCGGGGTGGCCGGGCCGCAGGTCTATGTGGCGGTCAACGCCATCACCCACGGCTGGCGCGGCTATTGGCTGGTGTTCGCAGTGGCGGCGGTGGTCAGCGGCCTCTTCGCCGTGCTGACCACCCCGGGCAAGGGCGGCGACCTGCCCCACGAGGACGAGCCGCCCGAGCAGGTGGGACCGGCCAGGATGTTCCGGGAGATGCGCCAGCCGGCGGTGCGCCGGGCGCTGATGACGCCGCAGTACTATGTGATCGTCGGCGCCTACACGACCTATCTGCTGATCAACACCACGGCCCACGGCTTCGCCATCCAGCACCTGATCGAGCGCGGGGTGGATTCGACCTCGGCGGCGGTGATGTTCTCGATCGAGGCGCTGATCGGGGCGGCGGTGTCGTCGATCGGCGGGGTGATCGGGGAGAAGGTGGCGCCCAAGACGCTGCTGATCATCGCCCTGATCGGCACCACCGTGGGCATGGCGGGCCTGGCCGAGGCGCGGGGCTTCCTGCTGATGTCGGTGTTCGCGCTGGGCCTGGGCGTCGGGTTCGGCCTGTCGTTCGTGGCCTCGACCATGCTGCTGCTGCGCTATTGGGGGCCCCGGCCCTATCTCGAGCTCTATTCGGTGATGTGCCTGCTCTCCACCGCGGCGGCGCTGGGGCCGGCTTACGGCGGGCACGTGCGCGACGTGCTGGGCGGGTTCTCCGAAGTGTTCTGGGCCTGCTGCGCGATCACGGCGGTGATGCTGGTCGCCACGGTGTTCCTCAAGCCGCCGCGCCTGGCGCCCGGCGACGTCGTCGTGGAGGACGCGCCGTGAGCGAGACCCTGACCCAGAGCCCGGCGGCGGGCGCCGCCCCGGGACGCCTGAAGGCGGACCTGCTGATCGCCGGCGCGACGATCCTGACCCTGAACGCCCGGCGCGAGGTGATCGCCGACGGCGCCCTGGCCATCGCCGGCGACCGCATCGTGGCGGTGGGCAAGCGCGCCGAGCTGGAACGCACCGTCGACGCCGCGCGCACCCTGGACGGGCGGCGCTTCGTGGCGACGCCCGGCTTCGTCGACGGCCATATCCACATCACCGGCGATCCCATCACCCGCGGCTTCGCGCGCGGCGGCCCGGACGACAACTGGTCCGACAAGCTGATGAAGTGGGTGATCCCGATCTTCCGGACGCAGACGCCGCGGGACGAGGCCCTGGCCGCCCAGTGCGCCGCCCTGGCCATGATCCGCTATGGCACGACCTGCTTCCTGGAAGCCGGAACGGTGAGCCACCTGGACGCCACCATGGAGGCCCTGGCTGAGACGGGCATCCGCGGCCGGGTGGGCGAGTGGGTCGAGGGCCGCTATGGCCCGAACGCCGAGGCCGAGGCGATCGCGACCCTGCAGTCCGAAGTCGAGCGCTATCCGGACAAGGGCGGCGAGGCCCTGCTGGCCGCCTGGCCGGTGATGGTCGGCCACTCCACCAACACCGACGCCGTCTGGCTGGCCGCCAAGACCCTGGCCGACGAGCACGGCATCCGGGTTTCGGCCCATATGAGCCCCCGGGCCGGCGACCCGGAATGGTACCTGGCCAACACCGGCAAGCGGCCGGTCGAGCACTTGGAAGCCATCGGCGCCCTGGGCCCCAACGTCTGCCTGACCCACCTGGCCGACGTCTCCATGGGCGAGCTCGAGGCGCTGAAGCGCACCGGCGTCCATGCCATCCACTGCGCCCACGCGGCGTTCCAGGGCGGGTTCGGCCTGTCGCGCATCGGCCTCTATCCGGAGATGATCGAAGCGGGCGTCAATGTGATGCTGGGCACCGACGGGGTCGCCGCCGACATCCTGTCGTCGGCGCGGCTGATGGGCAGCGTGTTCCGTGACGCGCGCGCGGACCAGGACCTGTTCCCGCCCGGCCTGATGCTGGAGATGGCGACGATCAACGGCGCCGTCGGCATGGGGATGGACCGGCTGATCGGCTCGCTGGAAGCCGGCAAGAAGGCCGACATCGTGCTGCATGACACCGACCTCGTCGAATGGGGCCCGGTGTTCGACGCCCCGGCGCAACTGGCGCTGAGCGCGCCGCCGCATGGCGTTCACAGCGTCTGGGTCGACGGGGTGCAACTGCTCGACGGCGGCCGTTCGACCCGCTTCGACGAGGAAAAGCTGCTGGCCGACGCGCGGCAGGCCGGCCTGGGCGTGATCGCCCGCACGGGCCTGCCGAACCGCACCGGCTGGCCGGTGATCTGACGATGATCGAGATGCAAGTGATGACCCGGCCGGATCCGGCCCAGATCGCCCCCTCCCCCACACAATGGCGCCAGGCGATGGGCTGCTTCCCCACCGGCGTGACCATCGTCACCACCTGGGACGAGCTGGCGGACGGGAGGCCCGATCCGGTGGGCTCGACCATCAACGCGTTCTGCTCGGTGTCGCTGGACCCGCCGCTGCTGCTGATCTGCCTGGACCTGAAGAACCCGATCCGCCGGGCGCTCGAGCGCACGCGCCTGTTCGGGGTCAACATCCTGTGCAGCGACAGCCATCGCATGGCGATGCGCTTCGCCAGCGAGCCGCTGAACGACCGGTTCGTCGAGTTCGACTGGGGGGCGGCCGAGGGCGGGGCGCCGCGGCTGCACGCCGCGCCGGTGTTCCTCGACTGCCAGGTCCAGGACATCCATGCCGCCGGCGACCACCTGGTGATCATCGGGCGCGGCGTCGGCGCGCACATCGACCCGCAGCCGGCCCCCCTGCTCTACCACCGCGGGGCCTTTCCCAGGCTGAGCGGCCAGTGACCGTTCAGCCCCGTAACGATCGAAACCTGAAAGAGGAAACCACCATGTCGACCGCCACCGCCCACTCCGTCGGCCCCCGGAGGTCGACTTGGACCCACATCGCGCTCTGCGTGAAGGACATCGACGCGTCGATCGCCTGGTACGAGCGCCACACCCACCTGAAGCTGCTGCAGCGCGGTGAGGATAAGGACGGCAAGAACGCCTGGCTGGGCGACGACACCCAGTCCGATTCGCCGTTCGTGCTGGTGCTCGGCCAGTTCTACGAAGGGCACGACCCCTTCGCCCCCGCGCCGCACCCGCCGATGGGCCCGTTCGCCCATATCGGCATCGAGCTGCCCACCAAGGAAGCCGTCGACGACATGGCCGCCAAGGGCAAGGCGGAAGGCTGCCTGGCCTTCGGCCCCACGCAGATGCCCAAGCAGATCGGCTACATCTGTTTCCTGAAGGATCCGGACGGGAACACGGTCGAATACTCCTTCGACCAGGGCGTCTACGAAAAGGCACGCGACGTGTGGGGCAAGGCCAAGGCTTCTAGCTGAGGCCGTTCATCCGGCTGGCGCCCTTGGGAAATTTCAGTTCTGAGGGCGCCACGCAAAGTATATTCCGCTCAACGGAACATTTCGTTGAGTATTGTTATGCGTGACGTAAGTGAAATTTACACCTTTGCGGGATAGGCGCAGCGATTTAGCAATTTCAGGATGCAATGTGCGCCTAAATTGTCACATGTGGTGTGAAATTTTCTACGCTTCTTCTCAGCATGATTTGACAATCTTGACCGTTCGGTGAGTAAAATCCGGGCAAATGGCCGCGAATGCGTGCCGACTGCAGCGGAACCGGCGGCGCGCCGAGGGCCGAGCGGTAGAGACGGGAAGCTTTTGGATTCACCTAAGGCAAGTCGCCGAAAGAAAAGAAGTTGGGGACATGAGGACTTCGAAGCAACGCCTGCGACATAAGCTGATCGCATCGACCTATTTCGCCGCCCTGGGCCTGGCCCTTCCGGGCCTGAGCCACGCCGCCGAGGCGGCCGCCGCAACGGCGGCCGACGCCGACACCACGGTGGGGCAGATCGTCGTCACCGCCGAGCGCCGCAGCGTCGACATCCAGAAGTCCGCCCTGGCGGTGACCGCGGTGTCCGGCTCGGCGCTGGACAAGTCGGCGACCATGAATATCGCCGGCCTCAACGCCGTGGTGCCCAGCCTGGAAATCACCAAGGCGTCGGGCTTCGAGAACCTCGTCACCATCCGTGGCGTCGGGTCAGCCACGCCGGAGAACTCGCTGACCACCACGCCCGGCGTGTCGTTCTTCATGGACGGCGTCTACATCGCCAACACCGTGTCGCTGGACCAGTCGCTGTTCGACGTCGACCACATCGAAATCCTGCGCGGGCCGCAGGGCGCCCTCTATGGCCAGAGCTCGATCGGCGGGGCGATCATCCTGAACAGCAAGCAGCCGAAGCTGCACACGTTCGACGCCGCCGGCGACTTCAGCGCCGGGACCTACGGCCTGCTGCGCGAGCGGGCGGAGATGAACATCCCTCTGGGCGACCAGTTCGCCGCGCGCCTGTCGATCCAGAAGTTCGACCGTTCCGGCTTCACCCGTGACGTGGCGATCCCGGGCTTCTACCTGGACGCGGCGCACGATTTCAGCGGCAAGGCGGCCCTGCTGTGGAAGCCGACCGACACCTTCCAGGTGACCTTCACCGGCCAATGGTACCATTCGAACCAGGCCGGCGACGCCCAGAAGAACATCCTCGACCCCAACCCCGATCCGCGGGCTGTGTCGCAGGACTACGCGGGCCACTTCAAGCTGAACACCCAGCTGTACCATGTGAACGCCCAGTGGGACCTGCCGTGGTTCCAGGTGCGCTCGGTCACCGCCTACCAGGTGCTCGACCACGTGCAGCAGGAGGACGGCGACCGTTCGACCTTTGCGATCCTCGGCCGCTATGACCACATCGCCGCCTGGAACACCTGGGTCGGCAACTTCACCCAGGAAATCGACCTGGTCTCCAAGCCCGGCGGCAAGTTCGACTGGGTGGTCGGCGGCTTTTACCTGAACCAGCGCAGCCACCAGTTCGTGGTCGAGTACGGCGGCTTCGGGCCGCCGCCCGTCCTGACGATCCCGGCCAACATCGAGACCGTTCAGCCCGGCAACCTGAGCTACGGCAACGACTCGCACGCCGTGCACCAGTCCTACGCCGGCTTCGCCCAGGGCACCTATCACTTCAGCGACGCCCTGCGCCTGACCGCGGGCGTGCGCATCAACGCCGACTACAACAAGGACCCGAGCTTCAACTTCTCGGCCTTCGGCACCAGCACCGTCACCAACAAGTCCTGGGACGTGGTGCCGACCTGGCGCGGCGTGCTGGAGTACGACGTGACGCCGACCAGCATGGTCTACGGCAGCGTCTCGAAGGGCTACAAGCCGGGCGGCGTCAACGGCAGCTACGGTCAGCAGGTCATTCCGGCGGTGTTCAAGCCGGAGACCAACACCGCCTTCGAGATCGGCTCGAAGAACACTTTCTTCGACCACTCCCTGCGGCTGAACGCGACCGCGTTCTACTATATCCACAAGAACTTCCAGTACATTGAGACCGATCCGGTGCCGTTCGACGGCGGCATCGCCAATATCCCGGAAGTGCACGACTACGGCGCCGAGCTCGAAGCCTCCTACGTGGGCGCGAACGGGCGGCTGCACGTCGACGCCAGCCTGGCTCTCGAAAAGGGCACGGTGTCGAGCCACTACAAGTCGATCGACTCCACCATCGCCGACGCGCTGGAAGGGCCGAACTTCACCGGCGGCTTCTCTGGCCCCTGCGCCTTCTACGCCGCCTACCCCAACTACCCGACGCCGTCCGCGTCGAACCTGACCTGCTGGGCCGCGGTCGTCGCGGCCGCCCAGGACCTCAAGGGCCACGAGGCGCCGGCCATGCCGAATGTCTCCGGCTCGATTTCGGCCTCGTACCGGTTCGACATGTTCGGCGGCGACTTCACGCCGCGGGCCGAACTGGTCTACCGCGGCAAGGAATGGGCGCGGTTCTTCAACGAGCCGGGACTGGACCGGGTGCCTGCCTACACCGTCGTCAATCTGAACTTCGAATACGTCCCGAAGGGGAACGACCACGTGAAGCTGTCGCTGGCCGTCACCAACGTCGGGGACAAGGCCGGGATCAACTCGCGCTACACCGACCCCTACGGCGTGTTCCAGACCAGCGACCAGTACATTCCGCCGCGCCAGGTGATCGGCACCGTCGCCTACACCTGGTGACCCGAGTTGACGGCCGCCGCGTGCGTATGGCGGCCTGATCGCGGACCCGGCGCCCCTCCCGGCGCCGGGTCCGTTTACGTTTTGAGACCCAGCCCGGGGCCCGGATGACCGACTTCGACCGCCTCAACCTCTCCGCCATCGCCGACGCCGTGAACGGCGGTCGCCGATCCGCCGAGGCCGTGGCGCGTGAGGCGCTGGCGCGCGTGGCGGCCTATGAGGCGATCCAGCCGGCCGTCTGGATCACCCGCGCGGCGCCCGAGGCCGTGCTGGCCGCCGCCCGCGCCGTGGATGCCCGGATCGCCGCCGGAGAGCGCCTGGCGCTGGCGGGCGTTCCCTTCGCGGTCAAGGACAACATCGACGTGGCGGGCCTGCCCACCACCGCCGCCTGCCCCGCCTTCGCCTATGCGCCCGTCGAGACCGCGCCGGTCGTGCAACGGCTGCTCGACGCGGGCGCGATCCTGCTGGGCAAGACCAATCTCGACCAGTTCGCCACCGGCCTGGTGGGCGCGCGCAGTCCCTTTGGGGCCTGCGGCTCGGTCTATAATCGCGACTTTGTTTCCGGCGGCTCTTCGTCCGGCTCGGCGGTAGCGGTTGCGGCGGGGCTGGCGGCCTTCGCCCTGGGCACCGACACAGCCGGGTCCGGCCGCGTGCCGGCGGCCTTGAACCACCTGGTCGGGTTCAAGCCCAGCAAGGGCCGCTGGAGCACCCGGGGCCTCGTGCCCGCCTGCCGCACCCTGGACTGCATCACCGTCTTCGCCGGCACGGCCGCCGAGGCCGAAACGGTTGACAAGATCATCGCCGGCTTCGACGCGGATGATCCCTATTCCCGCCGCGCGCCGGCCGCGCCGCCGGCGCCGTTCGGTCCGAGCTTCCGGTTCGGCGTACCGCGCGAGGACCAGCTCAACTGGCTGGGTGACCTGCAGTCCCCGGGCCTGTTCGCGGCGGCGATCCGTCGCCTGCAGGCGGCTGGCGGGACTCCGGTCGAGGTGGACATCGCCCCCCTGCGCGCCGCCGCCGACCTGCTCTACCAGGGCCCCTGGGTGGCCGAGCGCACGGCCGCGGTGGAGACGCTGCTGCGCGAAAGGCCCGCGGTCATCGAGCCGACGGTGCGGGCGATCCTGCAGGGTGGGCTGGCCCAGACCGCCGTCGAAGCCTTCCGCGCCGAGTACGCCCTGCGCGCCCTGGCCCGCCAGGCCGAGGAGCTTTGGGAGGCGGTCGAGGTGCTGTTGCTGCCTACCTGCGCCACCACCTACCGCATCGCCGAGGTGAAGGCCGAGCCCCTGGCCCTGAACGCCGGCCTCGGCCTCTACACGAATTTCGTCAACCTGCTGGACATGAGCGCGATCGCCGTGCCCGCCGGCTTCCGCGACAACGCCACGGGCTTTGGCGTCACCCTGATCGGTCCCGCCTGGGCCGACGGGGCGCTGCTCGCCCTGGCCCGCCGCTACGAGGAGATCGCCCCCATGCCGCAGACCCCGCCCCTGGACACCGCCGGCGTCGAGACGCGCATCCGCCTGGCCGTGGTGGGCGCCCATCTGGCCGCCATGCCGCTGCACTGGCAGCTGACCTCGCGCGACGCGCGCCTGGTGCGGCGTTGCCAGACCGCGCCGGCCTACAAGCTCTACGCCATGGCCAATTCGACCCCGCCCAAGCCGGCCCTGGTCCATGTGGGCGACGGCGGGGCGGCCATCGAGGTGGAGGTCTACGACCTGGACGTCGCCGCCTTCGGCAGCTTCGTGGCCGAGGTGCCGCCGCCGCTGGCCATCGGCACGGTGACACTGGACGACGGCTCGCTGGTCAAGGGCTTCGTGGCCGAGCCGCGAGCGCTGGACGGCGCGGAGGACATCACCCGCCTGGGCGGCTGGCGCGCCTATATCGCCAGCCTCTGAGGCGCGTCAGGCCTTGGGCGCCAGCGCGGCCGCCGCGACGACGGCGTCGGCGAAGGCGCGCGGGGCTTCCTGCGGCACGTTGTGGCCGATGCCGCGCAGGCGCCAGTGCGCATAAGGTCCGGTGAAGCGCCTGGCGTAGGGCGCGCCATCCGCCGCGGCGCCGTCGAAGTCGCTGCCGATGGTGAGGGTCGGCGTGGCGATGGCCGGCGAGGCCTGGAGCCGGGCTTCGAGGGCGTCATAGGCGCGCTCTCCGTCCGCCAGGCTCTGTCGCCAACGATAGTTGTGGATAACGATCGCCACGTGGTCGGGATTGTCGAACGCCGGCGCGGTGCGTTCGAAGGTGGCGTCGTCGAAGGCCCAGTTGGGCGAGGCGATCCTCCAGATCAGGCGAGCGAAGTCGCGACGGTTGCGCTCGTACCCCAGGCGGCCGCGCTCGGTGGCGAAGTAGTACTGGTACCACCAGCCCAGTTCCGCCTGCGGCGACAGGGGCTGCTTGTTGGCCTCGAGGTTGACGACCAGATAGCCGCTCACCGAGACCAGCGCCCGGCACCGCTCGGGCCAGAGGGCGGCCAGAATGTCGGCGGTGCGCGCGCCCCAGTCGTAGCCGGCGACCACCGCCCGGTGGATCCCGAGGGCGTCCATCAGGTTGATGATGTCGAGCGCGATGGCCGACTGCTGGCCGTTGCGAACGGTCTCGGCGGAGAGAAAGCGCGTGGGACCGAACCCCCGCAGATAAGGAACGATCACCCGAAATCCCTGGCCGGCCAGCATGGGCGCGACGTCGACGTAGCTGTGGATGTCATAGGGCCAGCCGTGCAGCAGGATCACGGCCGGCCCGTCCGCCGGGCCGGCCTCGGCGTAGGCGATGTTGAGCGGGCCGGCGTCCGCCTGCCGCAGCGAAGCGAAGGCGATGTGATCGACAGGCGCGGGCGTCAGGGTCCGATCGTCGGCGGCGGCCTGGGCGAAGGCTTTTCCGGCGGCGGCGAAGGGAGCGGCAGCGAAGGTCAGGGCGGCGGCGCCGACCAGGCGGCGGCGAGGTCGGTCGATGACGTCGGGACGGCTCATGACGTGTACTCCTGGGCCCGAGGGGCGAACGTGCGGCGCGCGCGGCGACCGGCGGCGATCCAACCGTCTTGGCGCGCGGCGATCTAGTGGACGAAGGTGTTGGTCGGCGCGCCCCGCGACGGTCGGCCGTCCGGCGAGGGCTCAGGCGTTTCCCGGCGGGGCGGCGGCGATCTTCTGGCTGACCTTGACCAGGTCGGCGAGGGAGCGGACCTGCATCTTTTCCATGACTCTGCCGCGGTGCGCCTTCACCGTGATCTCGCTGATGCCGAGTTCGCCGGCCACCTGCTTGTTGAGAAGGCCAGTGACCACCAGGGCCATGACCTCGCGTTCGCGCCGGCTGAGGGTCGCATAGCGGTCATCGAGCGTGCGCAGGGCGGCCTTTTCCCCGACGGCTGAGCGACTGCGTTCGAGGGCCGACTCTATGGCGTCCAGCAGCACCGCCTCGCCGAACGGCTTGGTCAGGAACTCCACGGCCCCGGCCTTCATGGCCCGTACGGTCATCGGCACATCGCCGTAGCCGGTGATGAACAGGATCGGCATTTCGCTCCGATCGGCCGCGATCATCGCCTGGAGGTCCAGCCCGTTGAGGTCCGGAAGCCCGACGTCGAGGACCAGGCAGCTCGGCCCCGGCGGCGGCGGAAAGGCCAGGAAGGCGCGCGCGGTGTCGAAGGTCAGGGCGCGCCAGCCCGACGCCTGGATCAGGGCTTCCAGGGACTCGCGCACGGAGACGTCGTCGTCGACGACGAAGACGGTCGGGGGGAAAGTGGCGGGGGACGCCTCGGCCATGGCCGGCCATCTCTTTTGGGGATGCTCGCGCTTCAGTTTAGCTCCACCGATGCAGGATTGCACCGGAAACTCAGGCCGTTCCCAGCGCCGCGCTGACCGCTTCGAGAATCCCCTTCTCACTGAAGGGTTTGAACAGGCAGGCGACAGCGCCGCGCTCCAGCACGCGAGGGCGGACGCGCTCGATGGAATGGGCGGTGATGAAGACGATGGGGATGTCGTGCCGCCGACGTCCGAGCTCCAGCTGAAGTTCGAGGCCGGACATGCCGGGCATGGCCACATCGAGGACGAGGCATCCGGTCTGTCCCAGGGTCTCCGAGGCCAGGAACTCCTCGGCGGAGGCGAAGGGCCGCACCTCCAGGCCGAACGACCGCAGCAGATCAGGCAACGACTCGCGCACGGACTGGTCGTCGTCCACCACCGACACGAGCCTGCGCCTCTGCATCTACGCTTCCCTTGGCACTGAGTTAGGCGGCCCCGGCGCCGCCTCGGCGGGTTCGAGCCCGCTGGGGACGGCGAACGAGAAAGTCATCCCCGGGCCATCGTTGGGCGCCGCCCAGATGCGGCCCTCGTGCGCCTGGACGATCGAACGGCTGATCGACAGGCCGATGCCCATGCCGTCCGCCTTGGTGGTGTAGAAGGCGTCGAACAGACGGCCGACAGCCTCCGGCGCGATCCCCGCGCCCACGTCCCGCACGCTCAGCGCAACAAGATCGGGCTCAGCCCGAGCCGTGGATATCCACAGATCGCGGGGGCGGTCTTCGACGGTCGCCATGGCGTCGGCCGCGTTCAGGATCAGGTTCAGGATCACCTGCTGAAGCTGGACGCGATCGCCCCGGATCGGCGGCAGGTCGTCGGCGAAGTCGACGCGGACGATGACCCGTCGCCGCTGCAGGTCGCCCGACGACAGGGCAAGCACCTCTCGGGCGGCGGCGTTCAGGTCCATCGGCTCCATGGCCGGCGCCCGGCGCGCGAAGAGGGCGCGCAGGCGCTGGATCACTTCAGAGGCCCGATTGCCGTCACGGATGGTGCGCTGGGCCGTCGCACGAGCTCCGTCGAGATTCGGCGGATCGGCCGCCAGCATGCGCAGGCACGTGCTGGCGTTGGTGATGATGCCCGCCAGCGGCTGGTTGACCTCGTGGGCGATGGAGGCGGTCAGCGCGCCCAGCGCCGTCACCCGCGCCACATGGGCCAGTTCCGCGCTGGCGCGGTTGAGCGCTTCCTCGGCGGTCTTGCGCTCGGTGACGTCCTGGATGGCGCCGAAGAACACGGGCCGTCCCGCCGCCGGCTCGGTGAGATGACCGACGGCGTGGACATGCTTCATCGCCCCGCCGGCGGTCACGATGCGGAAGACTTGTTCGAAGTCCTCGCCCTGGGCGGCGCGGGAGACAACCGCCTCCGTCGCCGACAGATCGTCGGGATGGATGGCGTCAAGCAGCATCTGCGTGGTGATCGCCGTTCCGGGGTCCACTTCCCAGATGCGGTACGTCTCGTCGGACCAGTCGTGAGTGTCGGCCGTCAGGTCCCATCTGAAGCTGCCGGTCTGGCTTAGCCTCTGGGCCTCGGTGAGGTGTCGATAGGCCTGCCGAAGCTCGGCCTCGCCCGCCTTCAGGGCGGCGTCCGCCCGGGCCCGCCCGATGGCGATGCCGGCGATCTTGGTGAAGCGGTCGATGAGCTCCTGCTCCTCCGCCGTGGGGCCCTCGGGCTCGTGCCGATAGATGGCGAAGATCCCGAGAACATCCCGCGCGCCCGAGAGGATGGGCATCGACCAGCAGGAGGCGAGGCCATATTCGGCCATCAGGCCCGGCCAGACCGACCCCTCCCAGCGCGGATCGCGGGCGAGATCGTCGGTGATGACCGGGACTTTCTCGACGACGGCCAGGGAGCAGGGGCCGTAGCGCGGGTCGATGGCCTTGCCGTCGAGAATGGCGTTGTAGCGGGGCGGCAAGCTGGGGCCCGCGCCAACCTTGAACCGGTCGCCGCCTTCGTCGACCAGGAGGATGCTGCAGTAGCACCCGGGCGCCAGACGCTCGACCAGATCGGAGAGGTCGTCGAGCACCGTCGACAGGGGCAGGCCCAGCGCCACCTGTTCCAGCAACTGCTTCTCGCCCGCCAGCCACGCCTCGGCGCGCCGCCGCTGGTCGATGTCTTCCTGAAGGAGATACCAGACCTGGATGCGGCCCTCGGCGTCCCTCAAAGGGAAGCCGCGGGTATGGAACCATCGATAGACCCCGTCGCCCCGCCGCAACCTGGCCTCATGGTCGTAGGGCTCGCCGGTCTCGACCGAGCGGCGCCAGCGCGACATCACCTGCGGGCGGTCCTCCGGGTGGAAGCTGAAGCCGACAGGCCGCGCCTTCAACTCCTCCAGCGTGCGGCCGAAATAGTCGAGCATGTACTGGTTGCCGCTCTCGAGTTCTCCCTGCGGCGTCATCAACGTCACCATCGCGGGCAGCCCCTCGACGATGAATTCGAAGCGCCGCTCCTCGTCCCTCAGGGCGGCCTCGGCGCGCACCCGATCCTCGATCTCGGTGTTCACCCCGCACCAGCGCAGCACCGCGCCAGAGGCCTCCGGCAGGGGGCTTGCCTGGAAGAGGAACCAGCGCCAGACCCCGTCATGCCGACGCAGACGGGCCTCGACCTCGCCCGCGCGGCCCGAGGCGATGATCTCGGCCCAGCGGGACAGAAGCCTGGGTGCGTCTTCCGGATGAATGGCGCGCCGCCATCCCAGGCCGACGGCGTCGCGGTGGTCCATCCCCGTGAATTCGAGCCAGCGACGACCGATGTATTCAGCGGCTCCATCTGGCCGCGCGGTCCAGACCAGGCCGGGCAAGGCGTCGAGCAGACGGCCGAGATCGATCTCCATGCCTGTCTCTCGTCACGACCCCCGCCGTCGACGATACCGACCGAGCCGCCGCGCCGTCGATAGTACTTTGGTGTCGGTGACCGCGTCTTCATCGCCGTTCCCGTCCCCGCTTACGGCATTGTCGCGGCGGAAACGGTGACCGGCCATTGCCCATTGGTATTGGTCTGGATCGATCCTTACCAAGACGACGCGACGCCAAGTGAAGCGGAGAGGCGGTCGCCACCGACACCAGGGCGTCGGCGAGACATTGGTACAATCTCCGGCTCGAACTACGGCCGAATACTTTCCGGATCGCCCTGAACTCTAGCCGCCGCAACAAGCGGCACAGGAGAAGCGTCATGTCAGCAGGATCGTCATCCACCCGCCGGAGCTTTCTAGCCGCGTCGGCGACCGTCGGCGCCATCGGCCTGGCCACCGCCGCTAGCGCCGAGACGCTGGACCTCGTCGAGTCCGCCAGCGGCGGCGGCGCGGCGCCAGCCGCCGCGATCCGGCCGTTCAAGTTCGAAGCGCCAGAGGCGGACCTGGTCGATCTGCGGAGGCGCATCGCGGCGACCCGCTGGCCGGAACGCGAGACCGTGAACGATCGGACCCAGGGCGTACGGCTCGAGACCATGCGCGCGCTCGCCCAGGCGTGGCAGGCCGGCTACGATTGGCGCAAAGTCGAGGCGCGCCTGAACGCCTGGCCGCAGTTCGTCACCGAGATCGACGGGCTGGACATCCACTTCATCCACGTCCGGTCCCGGCACGAGCACGCCCTGCCGATGATCATCACGCACGGCTGGCCCGGCTCGGTGATCGAGCAGTTGAAGGTCATCGATCCGCTGACCAATCCAACCGCGCACGGCGGCGCCGCCTCGGACGCCTTCGACCTCGTGATCCCCTCGCTGCCCGGCTACGGCTTCTCCGGCAAGCCGACGGCCGCCGGCTGGGGCCCGGAGCGAACCGCGCGCGCCTGGACGCAACTCATGAAACGGCTGGGCTATACTCGTTTCGTGGCCCAGGGCGGCGACTGGGGCGATGCGATCTCCGAGCAGATGGCCCTGCAGGCGCCGCCCGAGCTCCTGGCCATCCACACCAACATGCCCGCCACCATACCCGACGACATCGCCGCGGCCCTGGCGGCCGGCGGCGCCCCGCCGGCCGGCCTGGCTCCCGACGAGCGCAGCGCCTACGACCAGATCGACTTCTTCTACAAGCACGGGCTGGGATACGCCCAGGAGATGGCGAACCGGCCGCAGACCCTGTACGGCATCGCCGACTCCCCGATCGGCCTGGCCGCCTGGATGCTGGACCATGACGACCGCAGCACCGCCATGATCGGCCGGGTGTTCGACGGCCAGAGCGAGGGCCTCACGCGCGAGGACGTGCTGGACAACATCACCCTCTATTGGCTGACCAACACCGCGGTGTCCTCGGCGCGGCTCTATTGGGAGAACAAGCTGGCTTTCTTCGCGCCGAAGCACGTCACCATCCCGGTGGCGGTCAGCGTCTTTCCCGACGAAATCTATGCCTCGCCGCGCAGCTGGGCCGAGAAAGCCTTCCCCAAGCTGATCCACTTCAATCGGCTGGAAAAAGGCGGCCACTTCGCCGCCTGGGAGCAGCCGGCGGCCTTCACGAGCGAAGTCCGCGACGCCTTCCGCTCGCTGCGGTCGGCCTGAGGTTGCCTGGCCGGGCGGCCGGCGAGGAGGTCTCCGGCCATTGGCCTATCCCATACGGACGCTCCGCGCATGCGGCGGCGTCCGCCCGTGCGTCGACGACCATTTCGCCCAAAACGCCGCGTCGCGCTCGGGCAAGCTGGGCGGGCCCGCACCAATAAAGGTCTTCACGCAGAATACATTTGCCGATTGAGTGGTTCATACTTTGGTATTGGCGACACCTAGGTACAATGTCTCGACCAGGGCCGACCAAATAAATCTCCCGCCGCGGGCGTCGATACGACAGGTCCAACGGCCGGGAGAAAGGTCATGACAATACAGCCATCGACTGTTGCTTTGAGACAGGAAGACGGCGGGGCAAGCGGTTCATGCCGGTGGGCGGTGGCGCGGCGGTTCGCGCCTCCGGACGCGGGCGGCTTCACGCGCCGCGCCTCTCTCGAAACACAGGTCGAGTATGGCCTTGCGCCATGGAAGGCCAAGCGGCTGCAGCGATACATCGACGAGAACCTGGGACGCGGCATCAGCAACCGGGCCCTGGCGGCGCTCGTCGACCTGAGTGTCAGCCATCTGTCCAGGGCCTTCAGGACGACGTTCGGCGATCCGCCTCACGCCTATGTGCTGCGCCGGCGCGTGGAACGGGCGAAGGCCATGATGCTGGAGACCGGCGAAGCCCTGTCCCAGATCGCCGTGCTCTGCGGGTTCGCGGACCAGGCGCACTTCTGCAGGCAGTTCCGCCGCCACACCGGGCTGAGCCCCAAGCGCTGGATGGGTCGGCGGCTGGAACCCCGCAGCGGCACGGCCTTGCGTTGATCGGGATTTTGCGTCACACGCCGAAGTTGGGTATTGGCGAAAAAAGCCGATACCCAGGGGGCGGGAATGGCTGCATTTCCGGAAGGCGAGGCCGCTATTGAGCGGTTGGGCGCCGACGCGATCTACCTTAGGGCCTGGGCGGAAGCGCATCCGGTCGCCCTGGTGATCCTGGCGCCGGATCTCACCATCCTCTGGGAGAACCGCGCCGCGGGGGCCATGCTCGAGGACGGTCGGCATCTCGCCCGCGCGGGGGCGAAGGTCACCTGCGCCGACAAGGGACAGGCCGCAAGCTTCCAGAATTTCCTGTCGGGCCTCGGCGATGCGTCAGGCGTCTGGGCCTGCCGGTCCGGGGACGGCGCTCACCTGCTTGTGCGCGCAGACGTGCTCAATCCGCGCGACGCCGCGCCGGCCGCGATCCTCACCCTCTATCCGGCCGGTTCCGGACAGGTTTCCGCCTGGGCCGATCTCACACAGGTCTTCGGCCTGACCGCGTCTGAGGCCGGTGTCGCCAAGCGCCTGGTCGGCGGCGATCGCGCGGAGAAGGTGGCCGAGGACCTGGGCCTCTCGTTGGAGACGGTGAGAACTCACATTCGCCGAATCTACAATAAGCTGTCGATCGGCAGCCGAGAGGAGTTGTTTGCGACCATCAGCCCATTTCGGGTTGTACTTCTCTAGATTCGTTCGCCGGAGCCGCGCGAATCTCGTCGATGAGATGTCACGAATTCTGACAGGCCCTGTTTGCCGTCTGCGGATCAATTGCACCCATGTTGAGGGTATCCTGAGAACGCGACTCGCGCACCAGGTGAAACCACAGGTCGTACCCATTTTTGGGAATGCGACCGTTTGTCCGCGTCCGTAGATTGAAATTAGGAAACCGGTAACTTTCCTGCGTGTGGGGGGCGACCCTCGGCGACGCCGAGGTTCCCGTGAAAGTCGAAGCGTCCGAACTCGTGCGAGGCCGACTCGCGCGCCGAGGCCGCGCGCGCCTGAAACTTCTCCCCGAACCAGTACCGCCATCTCCGTTGGATGGGTGAGTTCGCGTGCCCGGTTCGGGCTGCCGAACCGGTTCAACCGGGCCCTCGCGGGCCCAACGACAGCCGAAGCCCTCCGGCGCGAGCGCGCCCTCGGGCCGGCGCATCATTGGAGACTACCTCATGAAGATCGCACTCGCGGCCCTTACCGCGGCCTCCCTCCTCACCGCCGCGCCGGCCTTCGCCGACGGCGCGTCGACCAATGTCACGATCAACGGCTCCGTTCCCGGGCTCTGCGGCACCGGCCATCAGAGCGGCAACGGCACGCGCGCAGCCGGCAGCGACGTGGTGACCATCGCCAACCTGGTGGACGCCAACGGCTTCCTCAGCGTCGCCGACCGCGACATCGAGTTCGACAACCTGTGGTGCAACACGCCCAGCACCCTGACCATGACGGTCACGCCGCTGGCGACCCAGTCGCCGGTGAGCGACCCCACGTCGTTCGTCAATCACCTGGACATGATCGTCGGCAACGACGCCGGAGCCAAGGTCCTGCAGACCTACTTCGGCGGCGCCACCAGCGTCTCGTCGGCGGTGAACGGCGGCGTGCTGACCTACTCGATCCTCGGCGCCTTCGAGACCGGCACGGGCCAGTACTCCAAGGCCTCGCTGAAGATCACCCTGCCCCAGGGCACCGTCGGCAACGACCGTCCCGTGGCCGGCGACTACACCGGCACCGTGACCATCACCGCCGTGCCGAACTAGTTGCTGCGGTTTTGCGCGAGGCTGGCCGCGAGCCGGCCGCGCGGAACCTGGACGGACGGGCGACGGCGCGCGCCGTCGCCCGCGACCCGGCTTGGCGGCGGCGCCCCTGTTCTAGGACCCGCTCCACCGCCGGACACGGCCCACGTCGACGTGGACGAAGTCCGAGGTCGGATAGTACCCCACCCCGCCCACCGCCATCGACAAGGCGGTGTCGCGGACGTGTGTCAGGTCGACGCCCGGCAGGCGAATGTCGATGGCCTGGCCCTTCATGTGCAGGCTGCCGCTGGCGACCTGGCCGCTGAGCTCGTGCAGATGGGCGTTGGTCTGGGGCGAGCGGTAGCCCGAGATCACCTGGAAGCGCTGGCCCGTTTCGAGGCGCGCGGACAGGCTGGTCAGGAGGTCGAGCAGCTTGGGGCTGATCTCGTGCACGTCGCCGGTGCGGAAATCGCGCAGCACGTGGTTCACGGCCTGCAAGGCGTCGGGGACGTAGGCGCCGTTCTCCCAATAGGCCACATCGAGGGCCTCGCCGGTGTGCAGGTTGTGGAAACCGACCTTGCGCACGCCGCCAGGGATATTGGCCAGGACAGGGGTTGCGGACGCAACGCCCGTCAGAGCCGCCGCGCCGAGGAATCCGCGCCTGGACCAGTTCATGCCGCCTCCGGACTGTATCGAAGGCGGCCAGACTAACCCAGGGACGCCTAATGAACCACTGCGGCGGGTTGTCCTTGCAGGGCGGCGGCCAGCTTGGCGTCCCAGCCGTAGATGTCCGGACGGACCGACAACACGCCGGCGGCGTCCGCCGTGACCGTCCGATAGACCACGAACACGGGGGTCTGGATCGCCAGGCCGACGCGACGGGTGGCCCCCGCGGCGATGGCCGCATCGACATCGGCCCGGCTCCAGCCCTGCTTGCCGAGCAGGAGGGCGGCCAGTTCGCGCGGCATCTCCAGGCGCATGCAGCCGTGGCTGAGGGCGCGGCGGTCACGCTTGAAGAGGCTGCGGGAGGGTGTGTCGTGCAGATAGACCCCGAAAGGCGAGACCAGGTCGAACTTCACGTAGCCGAGCGCGGCCTTGGGGCCAGGCGCCTGGACCAGCTGGCCGCCGACGATGTGAAAGCCGTTGCGCGCGAAGTAGCCGGGCGAGCGCCGCTCCTTGGGGTAGAGCTCGGCGCTGGCGATGGACGACGGCACCACCCAGGGCGGGTTGAACACCACCGCGGTGGTGTGGGTGGTGAAGCTGGGCGTGTGGTGGGTGGGGTTGCCGACGATGGCCCGCATGGTCAGGGCCGCCTGGCCGCTCTGGAAGACGGTGAGCACCTGGGCGGCGATGTCGACCTCGATGCGGTCGGCCGGCAGGGCCGCCGGCAGCCAGCGCTCGCGCTCCAGGTTCAGGTCGATGACCGCCAGCCGGGTTGCGGCGGGGACGTCGAGTTCGGCCTGGGTGGCGGCGTCGAGGACGCCGTTGGCCGGCAAGGCGTGGCGTGACTGGAAGGCCTTCAGGGCCTCCGACAGAGGAAGGTCGAGGACGGAAGCCGCTTTGAGGGCCGCTTCGGGGGTCGTTTCGGGCGATTTGATCTCCGGCGTGGCGTAGCCCTCGGCGGCCAGGCGGGCGCGCAGGATGGCGACGCGCGGATCGGCGGCGCCGACGGCGACCTTTGGGCCGGCGCCGAGCAGCGGCCAGCCCCCCTTGGCGGCCAGATCGGCATAGCGGGCCCGCGCGGCGGCGAGGGTCACGTAGCCCGGCTGAACGGGCCGCAGGGCGGCGGCCCAGGCGGGAATGGTCCCGGCCGCCCGCGCCGCCGCAAAGGCCTTGGCCGCGTCGAAGGGCGCGCGCAGGGCCCAGTCGGAATCGACGGCGCGCGGGTTGGCGAGGCGCCCATGCTGTGCCTCGGCGATGCGGACTGCCGCGAGGCTCAGCATGGCCTCGGCGCCGGCGCGGGCGGTGGCGTCAGGCGCGGAAAGCGCGGCGGCCAGGGGATCGAGATCGGCGACCGCCAGGCCGTCCTGGGCCGCGGCCCGCGCCGCCGCGGCGATGGCCGCGCCGTCGGCCGGGGTCAGCGGCGGAGGTGGCGCAGGAACCGGCTGGGCGGCGGGGACAGCGCTTGCCGGCGCCGTCGCCGGAACAGGGGCCGGACCAGGGCCGATCGTCGCCTGGGCGGCGGCGAGCATCGGGACGACACAGAGCAGCGGCGCGGCCAGGCGGGCCGCCCACCGGGTACTGGGGCGCATGACGCCTCAGGCCGAGTGCGAGAGCATCAGCTCGGCGTGACGCGGCAGGCCGAAGGCGCGCAGGGCGGCGGGCAGGCGCAACGCCGCGCGCGCGGCCTCACGCATGGATTCGAACGGCGTCGCCATTTCCGGGTCGGCTTCCCAGGCGACGGCTCCGTCGGACGCGAGGCGCAGATAGCGGGCGGATGCGGCGCCGACCGTCGCGGGGCAGGCGACGATGGCGCTGTGGGCGTTGGCGGCTTGAAGCATTGGCATGGCGAGACCTCCGAGCTGATGAAGGGATCATTCCGTCCGAACGCGTGGGCGATCCATTCGGGATCATCACCTACGGGCCAGCCCTTACCAGGGATCGCCCGCGACGCCGCGAAGAGGGCCTAGGTGGCTGACGGCGGGCGGCGCGGGCCGCGCGAAGCCATCAGGTGGACACCGAAGGCCAAGGCGACGGTGGCGAACATGCCCAAGACCAGGGCCCACGCCATGCCGATGGCGTAGATCGACGAGACGTGCGGCGGTCCGGCGGCGGATTCGTAGATCAGAAAGCCGAGCACGGCCGCCGACACGACCGAGAGCGCCAGACCAAGAAGCCTGCGAACCGCCATTGCCAACCCTCCGGCAGGCGCGGAACCCTTGCCCCGCCGCACGATATTGACCCTAGACCCAATGGCGATCCAGGCCTTGAGCGAGGTCAACCCGTCGGCCAGGCGCCGTGCGAGGGCCGGTTGATCCGTCTCAATGCGAGTGACGGCCGGCCGGGCGAGGGTGCGACGAAACCGGAGGCCGCCATGCCCTATTTCTCCCTCGCCGCGGTCGTCGCCGGCGCCGACGACGACGCCCAGGTCATCGACCTCACCTGCGCCCTCGCGGCGCGGCAAGGCGCGCTCGCCAGGGTGGTCGGCGCCGCTCCCCTGGAGATGCCGCTCCTGGCCCCCGTGGGGCTGGGCGCGGGCGGCCTGCTGTCGGCCGAGGCTTGGAAGGCGGTGGACGAACACCGCCGCGACGTCCTGGCCCGCACGCTGCGCCTGGTCGAGGCGGCGACGACCGCCCATGGCCTGACCCGCGCGGCGGGCGGAGCGCCGGCGGTGCGGATGGCCGCGTCGGCCGCCACGCCTTGGTTGGCCCTGCAACGCGAACTGCCCCTGGCAGACCTGGTCCTGATGGCCGCCAGCAGCGCCCGCGCCGACGGGCCCTGGACGGGGCTGCTGGCGGACGTGCTGATGGGCGCCCGCGCGCCGCTGCTACTCACGCGGGGCCACGCGCCCCTGGGCGGCGGGCACGTGGCGATCGCCTGGGATGGAAGCCTGGAGGCCGGCCGCGCGGTGCGCGCGGCCGCGCCACTGCTGCAGGACGCCGCCAAGGTGACCATCCTGCAGCGGCCCGGAGAGTTGGACGCCGCCAAGGACGGCGCGGCCGATCCCGAGCGGCTGAACGAGTATCTGCGCGCCGCCGGAGCTCGCGACGTCGCGACCAACCTGGTCAAGGGCGAGGCGGTGGGGCCGGCGATCCTGGAGGCGGTGGCGAGCATCGGGGCCGGGGTCCTGGTCGCCGGCGCCTTCGGCCACGCGCGCCTGCGCGAAGCCGTCCTGGGCGGCGCGACCCGGGCCTTCCTGCAGGCTCGGGAGGGCCCGCACCTGTTCCTCTGCCACTAGCGCGTCCGGCCGGCGCATGAGCCCTCGCCCTCGCATCGTCACCCTGACGCTGAACCCGAGCGTCGACGTCACCTTCGCCGTCGACCACGTCCGGCCGGGCCGCAAGCTGCGCGGGCACGATCTGCGCCACGACCCCGGCGGCGGCGGCGTGAACGTAGCGCGGGTGCTGCGCCGGCTGGGCTATCCGGTGCTGGCCGTGGCGCCCGTGGGCGGCCCCTCCGGCGAACGGCTGAAGGCCCTGCTGCGCGCGGAGAAGGCGCCCGTCGAGGCCGTGCCCGTGCACGGCGAGACACGCGAGGACTTCACCGCCATCGACGACGCAACGGGCGAGGAATACCGCTTCGTCCTGCCCTCGGCCCGCATGAAAGCCTGCGAATGGGCCGAGGTGCTGAACGCCGCGACCGCCGCCGCGGAGCCCGGCGGGATCCTGGTCGCCAGCGGCAGCCTGCCGCTCGGCGCACCGATGGGGCTCTATGCGACCTTGGCCGCCACGGCCCGGTCCAAGGGCCTCAGGCTGGCCCTGGACGCCAGCGGCCCGGCCCTCAAGGCCGCCCTGGCCGAGGGGGTCTGGCTGGTCAAGCCGAACCTGGACGAACTGCGCGACCTGACGGGATTGGCGCTGGACGACGACGCCAGCCGTATCGCCGCCTGCCGCGCCCTGGTGTTGCAGGGGGCGGCCGAGTGGGTGGCGCTGTCCATGGGATCGGCCGGCGCGCTGCTGGTCTCACGCGGGCAGGCGTGGCGCGCCGCAGCCCCGATGATCACGGCGGTGAGCACGGTTGGCGCCGGCGACAGCTTTCTGGCGGGCGTGGTGGGCGCCCTGTCCGAGGGGGGAGCCCCGCCAGAGGCCTTGCGCCAGGGCGTGGCGGCGGGCGCGGCGTCCCTGCTGGCGCCGGGAACCCAGCTGTGCCGGGCCGCCGACGTGGAGAAGCTGAGCCGCCGGATCTGCGCGCAGCCGGTCGTCGAGGCGGCGGCCCAGGCGCGGCCGGATACGCCGCAGCCCTGACCGCGCAGGCGCGGTCAGCGGTATTCGACGGCGCCCAGCAGCAGTTTCACCTGTCCCTCGCCCCACGCCGGCAGCAACAGCCGCTGGTAGGCGACGCCGTCGTGATCATGGGCGTAGATCGTCGGCCCCATACCCTCCACCGTGGCTTCGGCCTGGGCGCGCAGGTATTCCAGGGGCGAAGGCAAGGCGACCTCGTCTATGAACCGGTCCGGCAGATCAGCCTCGACCACGGGCGCGCGCGGCGTGCGGGCCAGTTCCATGCGGTAGCGGGCCGGCTTGGCGAAGACTCCCAGGGTGAAGCTGTCGCTCACCAGTTCGCGCACGCGGTTCATGTCGATGTCGTCAGCGAAGGGCATATCGGCCTGGCCACGGCACAGGTCCTTCCAGTACGCCAGCAGGCCGTCGAGATGCGGCGGCAGCGGGGACTCGACGGCGAAGGGACGGCCGCGATGGGACATGTCGAAAGCACTCCGGTGGTGTCGGGCGATCGTGGACGCGCGTCGCCCGTGCCGCCTTGATTGGGCTCAACCCCGTCGATGCGCGCGGCCGAGTCAGCGTGCATGGCGGTTGATCTGGATCATGGCGAGGCGACGGCATGGATTCCAGAATTCATTCATGGCTCGTCCACATCACTCCCCCGTGAGGGCGAGCCGCCATGGGAGCGCATCAGGGTATGGTGCGCTCCCTTTTTTGTCCGGGCCTTGGCTGGAGGGCGCATGTTCGCGATGAGCCTTGAGCGACCGGGCGATCGACTGAAGCCCGAGACCCGCCCCGATCCGACGCCGGGACCCGGCGAGATCCGGCTGCGCGTCTGCGCCTGCGGCGTCTGCCGCACCGACCTGCACGTGGTCGACGGCGACCTGGCCCAGCGCCTCCATCCCATCGTGCCGGGCCACGAGATCGTCGGCCGGGTCGAGGCCGTCGGACCGGGCGTCGACGGCGTGAACCTTGGCCAGCGCCTGGGCGTGCCCTGGCTGGGGCGCACCTGCGGGGTCTGCGCCTATTGCCGCGAGGGACGCGAGAACCTCTGCGACGACCCGCAGTTTACCGGCTGGACCCGTGACGGCGGCTACGCCGACCAGGTCATCGCCGACGCCCGCTACGCCTTTCCTATCTCCGACGTCTACGGCGATGCCGAGGCCGCGCCCCTGCTTTGCGCCGGGCTGATCGGGTTCCGGTCGTGGCGCATGGCCTGCGAAGCCTGGCCGGTGAAGCGACTGGGGCTCTATGGCTTCGGCGCGGCGGCCCACCTGCTGGCGCAGCTGGCCCGGTTCGAGGGGCAGGAGGTCTATGCCTTCACCCGCACCGGCGATGAGCAAGCCCAGGGCCTGGCGCGGACGCTGGGCTGCGCCTGGGCCGGCGGATCGGACGATAGGCCGCCCCAGCCCCTGGACGCGGCGATCATCTTCGCGCCGGTGGGATCGCTGGTTCCGGCGGCGCTGAAGGCGGTGCGCAAGGGCGGGACAGTGGTCTGCGGCGGCATCCACATGAGCGACATCCCCGCGATGCCTTACGCCCTGCTCTGGGAGGAGCGGCGGCTGGTGTCGGTGGCCAACCTGACGCGCCAGGACGCCATCGACTACCTGCCCATGGCCGCCGCGGCCGGCGTGAAGCCCCAGGTGACCCTCTATCCCCTGACCGAGGCCAACCAGGCGCTCGACGACCTGAGGTCCGGCGCCTTCGCGGGCGCGGCCGTGCTGATCCCCCCGCGCGCCTGACGCGGCCCGGGACTCTGGCTCAGCCGACCCAGGACGGACTGTCGAGCCAGCGGCCGAGATCGTGATCGGGGATCTTGGTCAGATCCTTGCCGAGGGATCCCGCCACCGCCTCGCCGTCCAGCTCGTCGCGGAACACGCCCAGCAAGGTCGTGGGGGCGGCCAGGAACATGCTCTCGTAGCCGCCTTCGTGGGCGAGGACCTTGGCCCGCGCCGCCACCTCGCCCATGAAGGCCAGCTTGGTCTCCTTGGAGGCGTCCTCCTTGCCGACCACGTGGCGGCCCGGACCGGCGCTTTCGAAGCTGCGGCCCGCCGGCGCGCCGCGCGCCGCCGCGCGGGCGTCGCGCAGGGCCTCGGCGTGGTCGAGGGTCTCCAGGGTGGCGTAGTCGCCCGACGCGGGGACCTTGGCGACAAAGCGCGCCCGGCCGCCATCGGCCAGGACGAACAGGATCTTCTTTGCTTTCACCATCTTAGCGGCTCCCGGACCATCGACCGGAAACGGCCGACGTCGCATGCTCGTTCCTGGAGCGATCTTGCGCCTTGATCCGGCTCAAGGCCACCACCACGGCGGCGGGCGTCAGGTGCGGGGCGCGGTCCTGAGCTTGAGGGCGGCCAGGTAGCGCAGAATATGGTCGCGCTCGTCCGGAGTGCTGTAGATCGGCGGCATCTGTACGTGGCCGTGCTGGGCCACCGCCTCAAGCGCCGCTTGCAGCTGTTCAGGCGAGCGGGTCTGGGCGAGAACCCTGAACGGCGGCGAGGCGGGGTCGGTTGAGCGGCCGGTCTCGCCGATGGCGTGACAGCCGGCGCAGGCGCGCGCGACGAAGGCCCGTCCGGCATCGGCCTCCGGCCCGTAACTCACGCGTTCGGGGCGCGGCGCGGCGCAGCCGGCCAGACCGGCCATCAGGAGAACGACTGCAAGGACGCGCATGGGAGGGCTCCTGGACGAACGGGCGAACATCCCGATTCCAGGGCACATCAGCACGCCCGCCAGCGCCTTGACCACCGTCAATCGCGGTCCTGGCGCGCCAGCCGCGCTAGATCCCCCAGCGGCGCACGAACCAGCGCTTGGCCGTGTGGGCCAGGATCGCATAGGCCAGCATGAAGGCGGCGATGACCGGCCAGTAGGCCGCCGGCAGGGGTTCGAACCCCAGGGCCGCGCCAAACACCGTGTAGGGCAAGGCGATCCCGACCGCGCAGACGGCCAGGCTGGTGATGATCAGGGCGGTCGAGGCGCGGCTCTGCAGGAAAGGGATCCGCGTGGTGCGGATGACGTGGATAATCAGGGTCTGGGTCAGCAGGGATTCCACGAACCAGCCGGTCTGGAAAAGGTGCGGCCTCCCCCAGGCATGAAAGCCGAACAGCATCAGGGCGAAGGTGGCGTAGTCGAAGATCGAGCTGATCGGCCCGACCACCAGGACGAACCGCAGTAGCTGGCCGATCTCCCATCGACGGGGGCTCTTCAGGTATTCGGCGTCGACGCGGTCGGTGGGAATGGCGGTCTGGGAGATGTCGTAGAGCAGGTTGTTGGTCAGCACCTGGATCGGCGCCATGGGCAGGAACGGCAGGAAGAGGCTGGCCCCCAGAACGCTGAACATGTTGCCGAAGTTCGAGCTGGCGCCCATGCGGATGTACTTGATGATGTTGGCGAACACCCGCCGGCCCTCGTTGACGCCGTCCTGCAGCACCTCGAGGCTCTTCTCCAAAAGGATGATGTCGGCCGACTCCTTGGCGATGTCGGCGGCGTCGTCCACCGAGACCCCGACGTCGGCCGCCTTCAGCGCGGGCGCGTCGTTGATCCCGTCTCCCATGAAGCCGACCACATGGCCGGCCTTCTGCAGGGCGGTGATGACCCGCGCCTTCTGGTCCGGCGACAGCTTGGCGAAGATGGCGACCTCGGGCGCGCGGCGCGCCAGGGCCTCGTCGTCCATGGCGGCGATGTCGGCGCCGAGGCACACCGGATCGGCCGCGACGCCCACATCGCGGCAGATCTTGCGGCAGACGATCTCGTTGTCGCCCGTGAGTATCTTCACCCCCACCCCCGCGGCGGCCAGGGCGGCAATGGCCGGGCCGGCGCTGGCCTTGGGCGGGTCGAGGAAGGCGATGTAGCCCAGAAGGGTCAGGCCGGCCTCGTCGGCGGGGCTGTAGGCGGCCTTCGGGGCGTCGAAGGTCCGGCTGGCCACCGCCACGACCCGGAAGCCGTCGGCGTTGAGGCGCGCGGCGACATCGCGGGCGGTGGCGGCGTGGCGTGGGTCGAGGGGGCCTTCCTCGTCCCCGAGGCGATAGCGGGTGCAGCAGGCGAACACCTCTTCCACCGCGCCCTTGCAGACCAGGAGGGGCCTGCCGTCCCTTCCCGCCACCACCACCGAAAGGCGCCGGCGCTGAAAGTCGAAGGGAACCTCGTCGAGCTTGCGGTAGCCATGGGTGTCGAGGTGATCCTCGAGCTCGGCATGGGCCAGGACAGCGTCGTCCATGATGTTGCGAAGGCCGCTCTGGAAGCGGGCGTTGAGGTAGGCCCACACCAGGACGGCGTCATCGTCCCGGCCGTCGACGTCAAGGTGGCGCTTCAGGACCACGCGATTCTCGGTGAGCGTGCCCGTTTTGTCCGTACACAGAACATCCATGGCGCCGAAGTTCTGGATGGCGTTCAGGCGCTTCACGATCACCCGCTTCCTGGCCATGTCGAGCGCGCCCTGGCTCAGGTTCATGGTCACGATCATGGGCAGCATCTCGGGCGTCAGCCCCACCGCCACCGCCAGGGCGAAGAAAAGCGCCTGCAGCCAGTCGCCCTTGGTCAGGCCGTTGATCAGGAAGACCAGCGGGGCCATCACCAGGATCAGCATCATCATCAGGCGCGCGACGCCGGCGACGCCGCGATCGAAGCTGGTCGGGGGGGCGAGACCGACGATGGCGCCGGCCAAATGGCCGAAGGCGGTGCGGGGGCCGGTGCGCACCACCACCGCCTCGGCGAAGCCGCTGGTGACGTTGGAGCCCAGGAAAGCGAGATTCACCGCCCCGACAAGGTCGTCCGTCGGCGGCCCCGGCGCGTCGGCATGCTTCTCGGCGGGGATGGATTCCCCCGTCAGGGCCGACTGGTTCACATAGAGGTCCTTGGACGTCAGGATGCGGACGTCCGCGGGGATCATGTCGCCGGCGGCCAGGCGCACGACGTCGCCCGGCGCAAGGTCGTCGATCGGCTCGGCCTGCGGCTCGGCGGCGCCGGGGCGCAGGACGGCCGCGCGCACCCGCACCATGGCCGACAGCTTGGCCGCCGCCTGGCTGGAGCGGTGCTCTTGCACGAAGCCGAGGCCGACGCTCAAGGCCACCATGGCGAAGATCACCGCCGCAGAGCGGAGGTCGCCAAGCGCCAGGGAGACGCTGGCCAGGGTGACCAGCAGGATGTTGAGCGGGTTGCGCGCGCGCCGCCAGATCTCCAGCAGGATCGGGGCGCGGACCTGGCTGACGACGCGGTTGGGACCGACGACCTTGACCCGCGCGGCGGATTCGGCGGCGCTTAGGCCTTCGGCCGAGGACTTCAGCCGGGCCAGCGCCTCGCCGATCGGCAGGTTGGCGAGCGTCCGCAGCTCGGCGTCGGCGGAGGCTTCCCCCGCCATGCCCGTATGAGCCGCGGCGGCGGCTGTCACCCGGCCTTCTCCAGCGTGCGCGTCAGGCGCCGCAACAGATCGGCGCGGTCCTCGTCGGAGGCGGCGCTTTCGAGGCGCTCCTCGAGTTCCGTCAGCAGCCGGGCGCGGGCGTTGTGCCAGTCGAGGGCCCCGACAGACGGCGCGGCGATACGCGCCGTGACCGGTGGACCGGCCTCCGTGGCCGCGGCGGTCAGGCGGAAGCTCTGGTCGAGGTTGGGGATCAGCAACTGCCCCGGCCTGAAGCCGGCATCCTGCAGTCGTTTCTTCAGGCCGTTGAGGGCTTCCGTCTCGCCATGGGCCAGGAAGACCGAGCCGGTCACAGGCGCGCGCGCCTTGGCCCAGCGCACCAGGGCTGCGGCGTCGGCGTGGCCGGAATAGGCGTCCACCACCCGGATACGCGCCGCCACCCGGATATCGTCACCCTGGATGGTCACATGACGCTGACCGTCCACCAGCAGGCGCCCCAGGGTGCCAACGGCCTGGTAGCCGGAGATCAACACCGTCGCCTCTCGCCGCCAGAGCAGGCGCTTCAAGTGCTTGCGCACGCGGCCGGCGTCGCACATGCCGCTGGCGGCCATGATGATGTGCCAGCCCTTGAGCCGCTCCAGGCTGTCGCTCTCGCCGGGGCTGCGCATGAACTTCAGCCTCTGGCCGGCGTGGACTTCGGCGAAGGGATTGCGCTGGCTGGACCGGTTCCAGCCGCGACGCTGGAAGATCTGCGTGGCCTCGATGGCGAGCGGCGAATCCAGGAAGATGCTGGCCTCGGGAACCTGACCGTCCTCCATCAGGGTCAGGATGTCGGCCAGCAGTTCCTGCGAGCGTTCCACGGCGAAGGCGGGGATCAGCAGCGGGCCGCCGGCGCGGCAGGCGTCATTCAGTTCATCGGCCAGCAGCTTGCGGCGCGCGTCGGGCGTCAGGTCGACGCGCTCGCGGTCGCCGTAGGTGCTCTCGATCACCATGTGATCGATGCCGGTCGGCCCCTCGGGGTCCGGCGCATAGTCCCGGCCGCCGGGGCCGAGGTCGCCGGAGAACAGGATGCGCACGGGTCCCTCTGCAGTGTCGACCGCGACTTCGATGGAGGACGATCCCAGGATATGGCCCGCTTCCCAGTAGGTGGCGGTGATCCCCGGAGCGACAGTCACCGGTTCGTTCAATGACGCCTTGCGGAACTGGCGGACCACCGCGCGGCCATCCTCGGCCGTGTAGATCGGCTGTACGACGGCCCGACCGCGGCGCTGATTGCGGCGATTGAGGTGCTCGACCTCGCTCTCCTGGATCGATCCGGCGTCGGCGAGCATGACTTCGCAGAGTTCGCGGGTGACGGTGGTGGCGTAGATCGGCCCCTCGAACCCCGCCAGCATCAGCTTGGGCAGGAGACCCGAGTGATCGATGTGGGCGTGGGTCAGCAACACGGCGTCGACGCCGCCGGCGTCGAAGGGAAAGGTGCCGTAGTTGAGAGCCTTCAGCGTCTTGGAGCCCTGGAACATGCCGCAGTCGATCAGCACCGTGGCGCGATCGGTGGTCAGGCGGGCGCAAAAGCCCGTGACGCAGCCGGCGGCGCCATGGAAGCTCAGTTGAACGCTCATCGATCTGGGACTCCAGTCAGGTCCGGCTTCAGGGCCTGGGCCAGGGTTTCAGCAAGCGGCGCGGACGGACCCGGATGGGCGCAGCTGTCCGACGCCACGATTCTGGCGACTCCGGCGTCGCTGAGGGCCGCGAGGGTCGCCTCGTCAAAGAGGCCGTGGGCGATGGCCGCCTCGATATGGCGAGCGCCGCGGGAAGCCAAGGCGCGCGCCGCCTCGGCCAGGGTGGCGCCGCTGGAACAGACGTCGTCCGCCAGCACAACCCGGCGGCCCGCGACGTCGAGGTCGGCGGGCAAGGTCAGGGCCACCTCGCGATCGCCGCGGCGAATCTTGCGCAGGGTGGCGTGCGGAGCCTCCAGCCGTTCGGCCAGGGCGGCGGCGCTGGGTTCGGACTCCTCGTCGGGGCCGATGACGATCGGCGTGTCCGTCTCGCCGTCAGATAGGGCGCGCGCCAAGGCGTCGCCGGCCGAAAGCACGGTGGCCCTGGTCCCGAAGGTCGTCGCTAGGTCGCGCGTCCGATGCAGATGCGGAGCCACCGTGACGATGCGGTCGAAGCGCGGGCCGATGAGTGCGGCTATGACATCCCGACTGATCGGCTGACCCGGCCGGAATCGCGCGTCCTGGCGAAGATAGCAGAGGTAGGGAGCGACCAGGACCAGCCGCCGCACCCCGGCGCCGCGCCAGGCCTCGGCGGCCAGGAGCAGGGGCATTAGCTTGGCGTCCGGCCGATCCAGGGAGCGATATACGACCACGGTCTCACCCGCCCCTGAGACGGTCGGCAGCGCTTCGCCGTCGGGGAAGCGGTGCAGCGCGATAGCCGCAAACGGCGCGCCGAGCGCCTCGGCCAGGCGCCGGGCCGGCGCGGCCTCGTCCTCGAAGGCCTGAACCAGCAGCTTCACGTCCCGATCCTGTAGCCGGGATCCTCGCCCGCCGCTTCGATGGCGAAGCCGAAGTCGCTGGGTTCGAAGGCGTGGATCCGATACAGCGGATCACCCACCCGCACCGTGTCACCCGCCTTGACCAGCAGGTCGACTCCCGCCCCCGGATCGGTGGGGGCGCCGGAAAGCCGCGCCACGGTGGCGATCTTCAGGCAGTCGATGGCTTCCACCTTACCGCTTCGGCGGGCGGTGACCTCGTGCGCGAGGGGTCCCAGACGCCCGTCGATGGGCGACGGGCCCTGGGCGGCGATGATCTGTTCGAGCTTGGCCAGGGCGGCGCCGTTGTCCAACAGTTCGCGGGCGCGGGCCGCGCCCGAGCCGCCGGCCAGGGCCGGATCGGACTCCAGCACCGCGCCCGCCAGCATGATGCCCTTTTCGCGCAGGTCCTGCGGGGCGTCGGCGTCGCGGCGCAGCACGGCGAGGACATCGCGCGCCTCGAGCGCCGGGCCGACGCCGCGACCGATGGGCTGGCCGCCGTCCGTGACCAGCACCTGCAGGTCGAGGCCCAGCCGGCGGCCGACGTATTCGAACAGCTTCTTGAGGCGCAGGGCGGCGCGGCGGTCGCGCACCTTGGCCGTGGGCCCGACGGGGATGTCGAGGACCAGGTTGGTCGCGCCGGCGGCCAGTTTCTTGGACAGGATGGAGGCGACCATCTGCTCCGGCGTATCGATGGACAGGGGCCGCTCCACCGAGATCAGCACGTCGTCGGCCGGCGACAGGTTCACCCGCCCGCCCCAGACGATGCAGCCGCCGCACTGTTCCACGACCGCCCGCATCTCCGGCTCGGTGAGGTCCACGCGCGCGAGCACCTCCATGGTGTCGGCGGTGCCGGCGGGCGAGGTGATGGCGCGCGAGGACGTCTTCGGGATCAGGAGACCGTGGGCGGCCACGATGGGCGCCACGATCAGCGAGGTGCGATTGCCGGGAATGCCGCCGATGCAGTGCTTGTCGGCCACCAGGTCGCGGTCCCAGGTCAGGCGGTCGCCTGCGGCCACCATGGCGCGGGTCAGGTCCAGGGTCTCGTCGGCGGTCATGAAGCTGGCGCAGGCGACCAGGAAGGCCGAGATCTCGATGTCCGACCAGCGGTGCTGGGCGAGGTCGCGGGCGATGGCTTCGTAGTCGGCCAGGCTCAGGCTTTCGCCCGCCACCTTGGCCTTGACCGCCTCGAGGGTGCGCAGGGGCGAGGCTGGCGAAACCTGCACCGGCTCACCGTCTCGCACGCACAGCCGGCGCGCCAGGGGTTCGGGAATGCCGGCCTCTCCGGGCGACACCAGAGCCGGGTCGTCGCAGAGCATCGGCACCGCAAGCATCGCCACGCCTCGCGCCGAGATCTCGACCTTGCGCACCCCGCGCAGCCGCTCGGGCCGCAGGGCCGTGCAATCGCGCGACAGCAGGATGACGTTCTCGCGGAAGGTGTCCAGGCGAAGGGGCTTGGCCCTGAGCTTGCCGCCGGTGGAGGGGCCCTGCACCGGGTCGCCGAAGGATGTCGATTCGTTCATTGGGCCTCCCCTTCAGAGAGGATACCCCCTCGGACCGCCGGTGACCCTAGCCTGCTGGTCCGCCCGTCGGAATTCGGGGCGCATCCCTACGGTGTTCTACGGACGCGCGCGGGCGGTCACTCGAAGCGCAAGGCCTCGATGGGATTGAGCCGCGCCGCCTTCCTGGCCGGATAGAAGCCGAAGAAGATCCCCACCGCGGCCGAGAACAGGAAGCCGCCGACGATGGCGGCCGGCGACAGCTGGGTCGGCCAGTGCGCCACCGCGGAGATCAGCCACGAGAGGCCTATGCCCACCACGATGCCGGCCACGCCGCCGGTGACGCTGAGCAGCACCGCCTCGACCAGGAACTGCAGCATCACCTGTAGCCGGCGCGCGCCGATGGCCATGCGGATACCGATCTCGCGCGTGCGCTCGGTCACCGAGACCAGCAGGATGTTCATGATCCCGACCCCGCCCACCAGCAGCGAGATCGAGGCCACGGTGGCCAGCAGGATGGCCATGGTCTGGCTCGAGCCCGCCTGGGCTTCGGCGATCTGGCTGAGATTGCGCACCGAGAAGTCGTTCGGGCGGCCGGGCTGGATGTGGTGGCGCAGCGCCAGGGTGGTGGTGATCTGGTCGATGGCCGCATCGACCTGCTCGGCGGTGGCCGCCTGGACATAGATCGAATTGACATAGCCGGTCATCCGCGGGGCGATGCCGAAGGGGTTGACGGGCGGCGGATAGTTGGCGCTGACCACGTTCTGGGACGACTGCGGCGAGGCCACGCCCAGGACCTTGTTCTCGGCCGTGTGGAACGGGATCATCACCACGTCGTCCTGATCCTGGCCAAAGCCGCTCTGGCCGCGCGACGCCAGGCGGCCGATCACGCGCATGGGCACGCCCTTGACCATCACGGTCGCGCCGACCGGGTTGCCGGTTTCGCCGAAGAGGTTCTTCACGACCGTATCGCCCAGCAGGCAGACGGTGGCGCCGGCCGCGTCGTCCTCTTCGCTGATCGAGCGGCCGTCCGCGATCTGCCAGTTGAGGATGTCGACGTAGCTGGGGGTGACACCCTGGATGCTGGTGCTCCAGTTCTGGTCGCCATAGAGGACCTGGCCCGACGAGCGGTTCAGATAGCTGACCGCCGAGACCGCCCGGCCCTCGCGTTGCAGGGCCTCGGCGTCGGCGACAGTGAGGGTGGAGGCGCTGCCGAAGCCGCCCCGGGCGCCGCCGGCCGTGCGTGCGCCCGGCACCACGACGACCATGTTGGTGCCCAGGCGTTCGAGCTGCTTCTTGACCGCGGCGCTGGCGCCGTCGCCCACCGCCACCATGGCGATCAGGGCCGCCACCCCGATGAACACGCCCAGCATGGTCAGGGCCGAGCGCATGCGGTTGCGCGCCAGGGCCTGGGCGGCGGCCGACAGGATCATGCTCAGGAACGGCCAGGTGACGCCGCCGTCCTCGAGCCTCATGGGCGTCGGCGCAACAGCCTCGGGCGCGGCCGCGACGGCCGGGGGCGCGGGCGCGTCCGGCGGTGGTTGATTGGGCCGGTCGGACACGATGACGCCGTCGCGCATGATGATGGTGCGGTCGGCGAAGGCGGCGATGTCGGTCTCGTGCGTCACCACCACCACCGTCACGCCCTGCTCGCGGTTGAGCTGGCGGATGACCTGCATGATTTCGTGCGAGGTCTTGGAATCGAGATTGCCCGTCGGCTCGTCGGCCAGGAGGATCGCCGGCCGGTTGACCAGCGCCCGGGCCAGGGCCACGCGCTGCTGTTGGCCGCCCGAGAGCTGGTTGGGCGTCGACCGTTCCCGATCGGCGAGGCCGAGCTGGGCCAGGATGTCGCGCGCGCGCTCGGCCCGCTCGTGCGGACGCATGGCCACCGACGAGCCATAGAGCAGCGGCAGCATGACGTTCTCGAGCGCGCTGGTGCGCGGCAACAGGTTGAAGCTCTGGAAGACGAAGCCGATGCGCTGGCTGCGAATATGGGCCAGGGCCGGCTCGTCCAGGCCCGCCACGTCGACGCCTTCCAGCTCGTATCGACCGGCCGAGGGTGTGTCGAGGCAGCCGAGCGTGTTCATCAGCGTCGACTTGCCCGAGCCGGACGATCCCATGATGGCCACGAACTCGCCGCGGCGGATGGTCAGGTCGACGCCCCGCAGGGCCCTCACCTCCACCGAGTCCAGTCGAAAGGTCCGCTCGACGCCGGTGAGCTGGATCACCGGCTCGGCTGCGTCGGCGCCGTTCATGGGCCGAAGCGGGGCTGGCCGCCGGTGGCCGCGGCGCGAGGCTTGGGCTGGCCCGGATGGCTGGCGGAAACGATGACCTGATCGCCGGCCTTGAGGGCGCCGCCGGTGATCTCGGCGTTGGAATCGTCGTCGAGGCCGACCGTCACGGCGACCTTGCGCGGCTTGCCGTCCTCCAGAACCCAGACCTGCTGGGCCTGGGCGCCGGCGCCGCGACCGCGGCGGCGCTGGCCCTGACCTTGCCCCTGACCTTGGCCCTGCCCCTGCCCGCCCGCGCCCTGGGCGGCGCCTTGGACGGCGGCGGGGTTGAAGTGCAGCGCCTGGACCGGGACGCGCAGGACGTCGCGCCGCTCGGCGACGATGATGCGGGCGGTGGCGGTCATGCCGGGCTTGAGCTGCAGGTCGGGATTGTCGGCGGCGATGACCACGTCGTAGGTGATCACGTTCTGGACGCTGATCGGCGCCTGGCGAACCTGCACGACCTTGCCGCGGAAGACCTTGCCCGGATAGGCCTCGACGGTGAACGTCGCGCGCGCGCCGATGGCCGCCCCGGCGATATCGGTCTCGCTGACATTGGTGTCGACCTGCATTCGCGTCAGGTCCTTGGCTATCAGGAAGAGGGTCGGGGTCTGGAAGCTGGACGCCACGGTCTGGCCGACTGTCACGTTGCGCGACACCACGGTGCCGTTCACCGGCGAGACGATGTCGGTGTAGTTCAGATTGATCCTGGCGGCGTCCAGCGAGGCCTGGCTCTGCCGGATCTGGGCGCGGTCGAGCTGGACCTGAGCGGCGGCCTGGTCGCGGGAGGCGCGGACCGAGTCCAGCGTGTCCTGCGAGTTCCAGCCCTGCTGGGCGAGGGTGCGCGAGCGGCCGAGCTTGAGGTCGGCATAAGCCAGGGTGGCGCTGTCCTTGGCCAGTTGCGCCTTCTGGGACGTGAGGTCCGCCTCGGCCTTGGCGACCACCGTTTCATAAGGCCTGGGGTCGATCTTGGCGCAGAGCTGACCTTGGCGGACCTCAGTATTGTAGTCGCAGGACAGGGCCTTGATGGTGCCCGAGACGAAGGCGCCCACCTGGACGGTGATCTCTGGATTGACGGTCCCGCTGGCGGCGATGGTGCGGCGCACGGCGCCGCGTTCCACCGGCGCGGTGACATACTTAACCGCCTTGCCGTTCTGCGCGCTCCAGAACCAAAGGCCGCCGGCGATGGCCGCGACGATCAGCAGTCCGCCGGCGAGAAGAATCCAGGTGCGACGTCTCTTCATGACGCCGCTCTAGCGACAATGGCGGCGCGGTTCCTTGACCTAGGCCAAACCCGGGGTCGCGGGCGGGCGTGCCGCGTCAGCCGGTATGGCGCTTCTGTTCCACGCCCATGAAGTCCACCGGCGCGCCCTTTCGCACGGCCTTGCCCAGAGCGGCGGCGTCCCAGTTGGTCAGGCGCACGCAGCCGTGAGAGGCCGTCTTGCCGACCTTGGCCGGGTCGGGCGCGCCATGAATGCCGTAGGTGTCCTTGGTCAGGTCGATCCAGGTCGAACCGACCGGGTTGTTGGGGCCCGCCGCGATGGTGAATTTGCCCTTGGATTTCGGCCCAAAGGTCAGTTTCGACGGGTCGTAGGTATAGGTTGGATCAGGGGCCACGGCGCGCACCGCCCAACGGCCGGTCGGCGCGGGCCGCTCTGTGCTGCCCACGGTCGCCGGGAAGACGCCCGCCAGGCGGCCGGTGGCGTCGAAGGCGCGGACCTGGTTCGCGGTCTTGTCCACCTCAATGCGGTCAACTCGCGGCAGCGGAGCGTCGGCGACGCGCAGCACAACGATGGAGGTTCCCGGGCGGCCGAAGTCCGCGCCGGGGTTGAGCGCCTCGAGTAGTGGTTCGTCCATGTGGAAGCGCTCGGCCAGTTCTTCGGCGGGGCGTGCGTATCCCAGGCGACGGAGACCCTTCATGGCGCGCATGGCGGTGGGGACTTCCCCCAGGAACGGGCCCACCAGGTCGTCGGCGGTGATCATGTAGTCCATGGTGACGGGGCCGGCGTCCGCCGCGGTCAGAGCCGCCCAGCCGCGCGCGTCCAGGGTCGGGACGCCTTCCGCCGCCGCAGGCAGGCCATGCGCGGCTTCGAAGGCCGCGAAAGCGCGGCGGAAGTTGCTGCCGTCCCGGCCGTCGATGGCGCCCGGCGAGAACCGCGCCCGGTCCAGCAGGACCTGAGCCCGTATCAGCACCCGAGGATCGGTCTCCAGGCCGGGCGAAAGGCCAGCCGTGTCGATCGCCCGCCCCCTCGCCGTCGCCGATCCGGAAGTTCGGGCGGCGACGGGCGCCGCGGCGGCGGGACGGTTCGCGCCGGAGGGGACAGCGGCCCGCTTCTGGCAGGCCCCCAAGGCGGCCGCCGCAAGCAGAAGGGCCGCAGCCGCGAACATCCCACGCAACGCCATCACGCCATACTCCGCGCCGAGACAGTCCCAAGGCGCGAGCGGCGCTCAAGTTCCCACGTATGGCCCTGGCGGTCCCCTATTTGGTGCCGTAGAGGCGATCTCCGGCGTCGCCGAGGCCGGGCACGATGTAGCCGTGGTCGTTGAGCCGCTGGTCGATGCTGGCCGTCCAGATCGGCACGTCGGGGTGGTGGCCGCGGAACTTGGATATCCCCTCGGGCGCGGCCAGGAGGCAGGCCATGCGGATCGAGCGCGCGCCGACCTCCTTGAGCCGGTCCACGGCGGCGATGGCCGTGTTGCCCGTCGCCAGCATGGGGTCGACCACGATGACGATGCGCTCGTCGATCTCCGCCGGAACCTTGAAATAGTACTC
>JAFEEA010000139.1 GCA_018241335.1 Pseudomonadota bacterium | reverse complement strand
GCAGCGAGGCCGTTTCCAAGCTGCCCTTCAACATCTCGGCCTACGGATCGGAGCAACTGGCCCAAGGCAACATTACCAGCATCGTCGGCCTGACCCAGCAGGTCCCGAACTTCACGATCCAGAATGGCGGCGCCCGATCCCAGGCCTCAGCGATCCCGATCATCCGCGGCATCAATGCGTCGCAGCAACAGTCGCTGAGCGCCCACTACTTCCAGAGCCCGGTCGGCTTCTACCTCGATAATGCCCCCATCACCGGAGCCTTCCCGCTCTTCGATGTCCAGCGGATCGAGGTCCTTCGGGGGCCACAAGGCACGCTCTACGGCGCTGGGGCCCTGAGCGGCGCGGTCCGCGTGGTTCCGACCAAGCCGAAGTTCGATGGGGTGTCCGGGATGGTCACGGCCTCCGCCAGCGGCCTCGCACATTCCAGCAACACCAACTACGACGTCGGCGGCACCATCAATATTCCGCTGAGCGACACCTTCGCCATCCGCGCCAGCGCTCGGCAGGGCTACGAAGCCGGCTTTATCGACCAGAAAGATATCTTTGTGCGGCAGAACGGCGACTATCGCTACGGCGCGCCGGTACTGGCCAATCCGGCGGATGTGGCCGGCAGCAAGGGTATTCTTTTCAACAAGAACGACGTGAACGACACCCGCGTCAACTCGTTCCGCGCCGAGGCGCTTTGGAAGCCGACCGACGCCACGGAAGTTTCGCTGAGCTACAACTACGCCCAGGTGAAGGGGAGTGGCGGCCCCGTCGACAATCCCTCCTTCAATGGCGGCGCATTCCCAATCGACCCGCGGATCGCCATCGGAGACCTTAAAGAGTACGAGCGCTCCCTGCCCATGCTGGAGCCCTTCAATCGTCGAAACGACCTGGCGGCTCTCGATGTGTCACATGACCTTGGCTTCGCGACGCTTTCAACCACAGTCGCCCTTGGCCAGACCAAAGGCTTCTCCCTTTCCGACCAGACCGTCGCCCTGATCGGCGTGCCCTATGGCGCCTACTATACCGGCGTGCCTGCCAATCCGCGGACGGTCGTGCCGGTCGCCCAAAGCGACCGCGAACGCAGCGTGACCGAGGAAATCCGGCTCGTGTCCAAGGATGAGGGACCGATCACCTACATCGCCGGGGTGTTCATGCAGCAAATGCGCAAGAACATCGATATTAACATCTATGCCCCCGGCGCGGGGGCCCAGAGCGCCGCAGCCAACGGAGGCTCGACCCTGCCAATGGCGCTTGGTGGCACCTATGTTCTGACCAATGCCGATGGCCAATCCTACGAGCAGCATACGACTCAGCAATTCAAGGACTACTCCGCCTATGGCGAGCTCTCCTGGAAGGTCACGGATCGGCTGAAGCTCACAGGCGGCGCCCGCTTCTTCCACCAGACGTTCAGGCAGGCCTTCACGTCGGACAGCACCTTCTTCTTCTTTTCCCTGAACGAGCAGCAGAAGAGCGACGTCTCGAGCCAGATCTTCAAGGCCAGCGCCTCATATCAGCTGGCCGACAATCTGCAGGCCTATGGCACCTGGTCCCAGGGCTTCCGTCGCGGCGGCGCCAACTCATTCCCGCTGTCCGGGCCAGTTCTCGAACCAATGGAACTGCTGCTCTACAAGCCGGACAAGACCGACAATTTCGAACTGGGCGTCAAGGGTACGCTGAACGGCGTCTTCATCTCCGCCGACGTCTTCTATGTCGACTGGAAAGATCCGCAGATCGATCTGCTCACCCCGTTTAATCTTACCAACGCGGTCGTGAACGCCAAGGGCGCGACCTCGAAGGGCTTCGAAGTGGAAGCTCGCGGGCCGATCGGCGACAGCGGTCTCTCCTTCAATCTCGGTTTCGCCTATGCCAAGGCGCGCCTGTCGGAGAACTTCTCGCTGCCGGCGGGCAGCGGCGCCGGAACGGTGGTGCCCAACGCCATCCTCGGCTCAAAGGGTGATCGTCTGCCTGGCGCCCCCGACTGGTCCGGCTCCTTCACCCTCAACTACAAGACCAATCTGGGCGCCAACGGCCAATTGCTCATCTCAGGCGGGGTCGACTATCGCGGCAGCACTCTGAACGCGCTGGAGACCCCGGATGGAAGCGCTATCCCGCGCGAGGCGCCCGCATCGACCACCCTGCGCGGAAATGTCAGCTACACCTACCAAGATTGGACTATAGAGCTGTTCGGCACCAATCTCACCGACGAGCGCAGCGTCATTTCCTATGCCCGTCGCACGGCGTCGGCGGTGGCCAAGCTGGGAACCTGGAGCGACTCCAGCCTTGTGAGCCGTCCCCGCGAGGTCGGTCTGCGCGTCACACGCGCCTTTTAGCCTTCAACTTGCGGCGGACGGCCCCACCGTCTGCCGTAACCACACGGGGCCCATCGACGTCCATCATTGCCGCCCGCCGCAGCCTTGGCTTCGGCGGGCGCTTCATGTCTGGCTGGCGTTTCCAGAGGACAACCCAGGCCATCTTCGATCTACAGCGAAACCGGCGACCTTGACCTCTGCGAGGGCGGCGTCAGAGAAGAGTTCATGGTCAGCAAACCCCGCAACAAGCGAACCGAGGCTTCGGCCCCCATGGAGCCACGGCGATCCTCGCAGCCACGCGCGCCGCGCCGTGAAAGGGGGGTTCAGCGCTATCGCGAACTCATCGATGCGCTGGAGACTCTGCTCGAGACACATCATGCCGATGATGTCGGTCTGTACCAGATCGCCGAACAGGCCGGCGCGCGCCCCGCATCAGCCTATCACTTTTTCCCAACCCGAGAGGCTGCGTTCTTCGCGCTCGCGGAGCGTTATCTTGGCGGCTTCGCCCAGGGCCTGCATCGCCCTGTCATGGCGGAAGCCTTTACCAGCTGGCTTGACTTGCTTGCCTATGACAGCCGGAAGTCCGTGGAGTACTTCCAACAGCACCCCGCGGCTCTGAAGCTGCTGATCGGACGCGCAGGCGGCCAACGCGTGCGGGAGCTGGACGTCCGTCACAACCGATCAGTCGGCAAGGTCTATGTGAGCCGCATTCAAGCGGCCTTCGAACTTCCCGATATTCCTGACGCCGCCAGTAAGTTTCACACGATGCTGGAGATCCAGGACGCGATCTGGGCCATCTCCTTTGTGAAGCACGGCACGATCACTCAGGAATACGCGGACGAGGCGATCCGGGCCTGTCGCGCCTATATCCGGCTCTACTATCCCGAAGTCGTGCGGCTGCGCGACGAGGTGAGCGTTCTGATCGCCGGGGGCCAACGGCTTATCATGCCTCAAGGTTGGCAGCCTCGTCCCGAAGAAGAGGATGAAACCGAAGACGCGTGACCTTCGAGTCTCTCCGCATCGGCAAGCCGCCTAGGCCCGAGAAGGATCGTAGATAGGCGTGGCGAGGCCGATCTGCCGCGCCTTTAGCTGCAGAGCCAAGAACTGGGAGAAGAAGCGGGATTGGGAAAGATTTCCCCCATGGAACCATAGACCCTGCTGGGGGGTCGGCTTCCACATGTTGCGGATCTCGCCCTCCCAGGGTCCGGGATCGTTGGCCGTGCCCGAGCCGTAACCCCAGGCCCGCCCGACCTTGGCCGCGACCTCGGGGGAGATCAGGTCGGCCACCTGCTGATCCATCGCGCCAAAGCCCGTAGCGCAGACAATGGCGTCGGCCTCGATCTTGCGCCCGTCTGACATGACCACGCCATCGGCATCGATCCGCTCGACCCCAACATTCGAGACCAGCGTGATGACGCCGCTAGCGACCAAATCGGCGGCGCCGACGTCAATATAGTAGCCGGACGCCCGCCGCAGGTATTTCAGCGGCATCCCGGTGCCGTCTTCGCCGAAGTCGTGCATGAACCCGACGGCCTCAAGCCGCGCATAGAAGTCGGCGTCAATTTCGGCCACCTTCGCGGTCAGGCCGCGCACGACATTCTCAAGCAGTCGGATCGGCAGGGACGCGCCCCGCAGGTCCGCCTGATCGGTCGTCACGCCGCTCTCGACCGCCTCCTGCGAATATGACCCTTGCAGATAGACCGCCTGGTTAGTCTCCGAGCGGATGATGTGGGTCGACTCCTTCTGGATCATGGTGGCCAGGGCGTTGTGGGCGACCAGGTCGGCGCAGATGTCGTGAGCAGAGTTGTTGGACCCGATCACGGCCACGCGCTTGCCAGCATAGGCAGCGCCGCCACGGTATTGGCTTGAATGTAGGAGGTCGCCCGAGAAGGTCTCAGCCCCAGGGAACTTCGGCATGTTCGGCCGCCCGGCATTGCCGACGGCCAGAACAAGGTGATGCGGATGGAGGACCAAGGTCTGGCTACCGCGGCGAAGCTCGGCCCGCCAGCGCCCCTTGGCTTCGTCATACTGGGCGCCCACCAGGGTGGTCTCGCACCAAATGTTGAGTTCCATGATCTCGGCATAGGCGTCTAGCCAGTCCCCCATCTTGTCCTTGGGCGTGTAGACCGGCCAAGTCTCCGGGAAGGGCAGATAGGGCATGTGGTCGTACCAGACCGGGTCATGCAGGCTCAGCGAATGGTACCGGGACCGCCACTGGTCCCCTGGACGGGCATTACGCTCGACGATCAGGGTCGGCGTCTGAAGCTGACGCAGGCGGGCGGCCAGGCCAAGCCCTCCCTGTCCGCCGCCGACGATCAGGACGAAAGGCTGCTGATCAACGCCGAAATTCTCAACCTCCCGCCGCCGGGCGTCGCGCCAGTTCTCCAGGGGACGGGCCGGATCCGGCGAAAAGCCTACGGGCCTGTTCCGCCCCAAATGCTCCTCGTGCCCCTTCAGCCCCTTGAGGGCCGTAAGCAGGGTGAGGCATTTTCCGCCCACAAGGCGGACATAGCCCTCGCCTCGGCCCTGCGGCGTCTCAAAGCTGATGAAGCCCTCGGTCAAGGCCGCCGCCGCGTCTGCCACCCGCCAAGAGTCGGCCTTGAAGGCCTGCGGCGTCGCCCGCAGCATCGCGGCTATCTCGGCCCGCCCCTCCAGCGTCTTCAGGGTCCAGGTGAAGGCTACGAGGTCTCGCCAAAAGCCGCCCTCCAGAAAGCTATCCGCGACCGCTTCAGCGTCGCCGCTGGCGAGCGCCTCACCGAAGTGCAAAAGCCAGCCTTCGAGCGTATTCAAGTGTTCGGACATGGCCTCCCCCTGATCCGTCGCCGCATATCTTGCGACCCTGTTGAAGTTGATGCGGTCTCACCGCCGAACCGATTACTGTGCGCCGGCCTGCTCAGCGGGCGGCGGCAATAACGATGATCTCGACCCTGTAGTCGGGGGCCGCGAGGCGCGCCTCGCCAGTGGCGCGGGCCGGCGTCTCGCACCCGTCAAACCAGGCCTCCCAGGCCATGTTCATCGCGGCGAAATCCGCCATGTCCGCGAGCCAGACAGTGGCAGACAGAATCCGGTCGCGGCTGCTGCCCGCCTCGACAAGGAGGCCCTCGATCTCGTCCAGGGCTGTCCTGGTCTGGGCCTCGACCGGATCGCCGGCCTCCCCCACCTGACCGGTGAGGAAGATCAACCCCGCATGGATCACGGCCTGACTCATGCGAGGACCGGCGTGCAGTCGGCGGATGGTCATGCCGCCCTCCGATCCGCATAGCGGCCGATGCCCAGATCCCCGGTCCCGATCTGCGGCGTGATTCCGCAGATCAGATCACTGACCACCCGGCCGGACCCGCAGGCCATAGTCCAGCCGAGGGTCCCATGGCCGGTATTGAGATAGAGGTTGGCGAACGGCGTCGGACCGACCACGGGCGTGCCGTCCGGGGTCATGGGACGCAAGCCGCTCCAGAAGGTCGCAGCGCCAGTTTCAGCTGCGCCGGGAAAGAGCGAATCCAGGGAGTATTCAAGGGTGCGCCGGCGGCGAGGATCGAGCGCGTCGCTGAAACCGGAGATCTCCGCCATCCCGCCGACCCGCACCCGGTCGCCAAGCCGGGTGATCGCAATCTTGAAGCTCTCATCCAGCAGGGTGGACTCTGGGGCCCGTTCCGCATCGATGATCGGAGCCGTGATCGAATACCCCTTCACCGGATAGACCGGCAGGCAAAGTCCGAGAGGCCGCAACAGAGCTGGCGAGTGGCTCCCCATCGCCACCACGAACTCGCCGCCCTCGATCCGACCCGCGTCCGTGTGAACCCCGGTCACCTCGCCGCCAGCGGTCTCGAGGCCCTGGATCTGGACCCCGAACCGGAACTTCACGCCGGCCGCCTCCGCCAGGGCGGCCAGGGCGGACGTGAATTTGTAACAGTCCCCGGTTTCATCTCGCGGCAAGCGAAGGCCGCCGACAATCTGATTCCGAGCGTGGGCCAGGCCAGGTTCGACAGCCAGGCACCCGGCGCGATCCAGCACCTCAAAGACGACGCCGCCGGCGGCGAGCACCTTCACATCCTTCGCGACCCCATCGAGCTGCGCCTGGGTCCGGAAAACCTGAAGCGTTCCACGGGAACGATGGTCATAGGCAATGCCCGTGGCCTGGCGCAGGGCGACCAGCTCATTGCGACTGTACTCGGCGAGCCGGACCATCCGGGCCTTGTTCTCGGCGTATCGGGCCGAGGTGCAATTCGCCAGCATCTGCAGCATCCACCGCCACATTGCAGCGTCCGCCTTGGGCCGCAGGATCAAGGGCGCATGCTCCATAAGGAGCCATCGCGGCGCCTTCCTCGGCACATCGGGGGAGGCCCAGGGAGAGGCATATCCCGGCGAAACCTCTCCCGCATTCGCGAAACTGGTTTCAAGCGCCGGGCCCGACTGGCGATCCAGCACCACCACGTCACGGCCTGCCTTGGCGAGATAGTACGCCGTCGTGACGCCGATGACGCCCGCGCCCAAAACGATGACGGGTCCAGTTTTCATTGCGCGTCTCCGTCGCTGCCGACGTAGCACCGCGTGAGGCGCCGTCCGAGGCTCGTCAGGATTTCGTAGGGAATGGTATCGGCCTGTGCGGCCCAGTCCTCCAGGGACTGATGTGCTCCTATGACTTCAAGCAGGTCGCCTGGGCGCAGGCTGCCGGACGGCAGGGCCGAGGCGTCCACCATGAGACTGTCCATAGAGATGCGCCCGATAATCGGAAGTCGGGCCTCGCCGAAATACAGGGCTGCGCGCCCGGCCAGTCTTCGCGCCAGGCCGTCGGCATAGCCTATCGCCACTGTGGCGATTGTTGTGGCCGTCCGGGTCAGGAAGTCGTGTCCATAGCCCACGCCGACATCCGGACCGACCTTGCGGACCTGGATCACCCTGCCTGCCAACGCGATCACGGGACGCATGGGGTTGGGGCGACCACTAACCCCTCCCACGCCATAGAGCGCGAGGCCACATCGGACCAGATCCCCATGAGCGCAAGGCAGCGCCTGTACGGCCGCGGAGTTGGCGAAGGACACAGGGCGCCTGGGAAGCCGCGCCAATGCCCGGGCCAGAGCCACGCCCTGCGCCGTGTTCGCCGGATGGTCCGGAGTGTCAGCGCAAGCCAAGTGACTCATGAAGCCAAGCACGTCCAGGGTCTCGAACAGCTCAGGCCGTTCCTCCAGCCATCGGACCTCCCGTTCGGACAGGCCCAGGCGCGACATGCCGCTGTCGATCTGGATCATGGCCTTCAGAGGCCGTCCCTGGGCGCGGGCCGCATCGCGCCACGCACAGATCTGGTCGACGGAATTTAGGACCGGGACGACCCCGGCCGCTACAGCGGCCGGCTCAGAACCCGGCCAGATGCCGTTGAGGATCACGACCTGCGCCGCAGGGGCGGTCGATATGACGGGGAACGCTTCGGATAGATGGGCGACAAAGAAGGTCCTGCACCCAGCGCCGACTAGCGCCCCCACGACAGCCTCACAGCCAAGGCCGTAAGCATCAGCCTTGACCACAGCCCCGGCGGCTGCAGGTGCGGCGCGATCCCTCAGCCAGCGATAGTTCGCCACCAAGGCGTCGAGATCGACCGTGATTTGGCCGCCGGAGAGACCCGGCGGGGCGACGAGCGTGTTCACGTCCACCTCCAACAGCAAGGCCTGATCGTAGACGTCGATGTGCGCGCGGAACTTTCGAACTACGCAATATTTGATTATTATAAACCGGAATTCGAAACGATCTGCGATGGACACGCAACACCATGCCAAGTGCGCTCGACGCGATGGACCGCAAGCTTCTACGGCTCTTGAAGCTCTGGAGGAGAGCGGCGTCATCGGCGGTTACACGACGATCCTGACCGAGGGCGAAGAGGACGGCTTCACCGCATTTGTCAGAATTACACTGGAACGACAGAGTGAAGATGCGATGCGACGCTTCGAGCTGGCCGTTCGACGTCATCCAGAGATTGTCGAGTGCTACCTCATGACGGGCGACGCCGACTACATGCTGCGGACCTCCGCGGCGAGCGCCGGCGGCTACGAGGCGATCCACACCGAAATCCTGTCGCGCCTTCCCGGGGTCGCACGAATCCATTCCAGCATCGCCCTGCGCAACGCACTGCGTCCACGGGGAAAGGCCTGAGGAGACCAGCAAGTCAGCGGAGACAAGAAGCATATTGGACGATTTTTATCGTCTAAATTAGAATGCTGATGCGGGCTGGTCTCGCGGAATGGGCTTCGGTGACGCTCGCGATGCGACCAAGGCCAGGGCTGCTGAGACACAAAGCAGGATCGCACTGCATGCGATCTGCCCGTCATAGCCCCAACGGCTGATGATGACGCCGGAGAGGAGACCAATCGCCGACGCGGCGACCCCGTTGGCGGCGGGCGCGGCCACGAAGAGCCGGTTGGTCACATCCACCCGGCGCAGCAGGGCCCAGAACCCTGGAACTGCGAACCCCCAACCTAGGGCGAAGAGCAGATTGGCCACGATAAAACCTGAGATCGGCGGCAGGTGGAGGCTGATGAAGGCCAGGAGCATGACGGCGACGCCGGCCAAGGCGATAGTCAAGCTCGGCACCCGCCCGCCGAGCCAAGCCACCAGTCCCGAGGTCAGGATGCTGGAAAGCGCAGTCAAGCTTAGCGTCAGTCCGATGACGGTCGGCGCCACACCACGCGCGACACCTATCCGCTCGACATAGTACCAGAAGCCAGCGACCGCACCTCCCATCGCCATGGTGGCGAGCAGCGCCAGGATGGCGGCAAGGGCGGCGCGCGATAGCAGTGGCGCGCCCACTGGCAGCGCGACCTCGTCCGCGTCTGTAGAGACTTCGCGACGGCCCGGCAGCAGAAGGGTCGCTGGCAAGCCGGTCGCCGTCAGCAGCGCCAGCGTTACGAAGACACCGCGCACGCCGAACTGCGGGATGACCCACATCGAAAGCACGGCGGCCACCGCCGCCGCCGTGACACCCTGGAGCACGATCGAGACGCCATAGCCTCGATCCGGATTTGTGGCGTCTCCCAAGGTGGCGAAGGATGGCACGAAGACCAGGCCCTTCATGAGGCCAATGAAGCCGAACACACCCAGGACCGCTACAAGCTGGGAAGCAATCGCACCCGCCCCAAGCGCCAGGACAGCCCAGAACAGGCCAAGGAAGGCGCAGAGTCGCCAATCGACGCGCCGCACCCAGAATGGGCCCGTCGCCGTCATCAGGGTGTTGCAGCTCACGAAGGCGGCGCTGACGTAGCCGAGATGTGCGTCGGTCAGCCCGAAGTCCTTGGCCATGGCGCCCAGGATCAGCGGCTGCACGTTGGAGATCAGCGCGTTCAGGGCGACGAGATAGGCGGCCGACACCATGATGGGTGGCGCGTCGGCAGCTCGGCGCATGGGCGCGATCACGCCCTTCGCCACATCCACAGAAGGGCCCGTCATCCCACCTCGCGCTCGCGGCTCAAGTGATCATTTAGATGATATTTAACTACCCGAAGACCCGAACTCCGCGACATTTGCAATGGAATGAAGCGAAAATTGCCTTCACACGCCGATTTTCCTCGACCAAACTCGGAAGGCGCAGCAGGAGGTCGATGGCGGAGACCCGTATGACCCTCGCAGAATTGGAAAGGTCTGCCCAAGGCCAGAAACGGTCTTCCCGCGCCCACGCTGAGCTCAGCCATGCGCTATGGGCGTCCGCTCAGCGCGAAGAGGCTCTCAAGGCGCTTGAAGCAGCAGCGGCCTTGCCGCCTGGCGAGGTCGCGGACCTGGAGGCCCTGGGTTTCGTCGCCTTCGGACAGGGGCGTCACCAGCTATCGATGCGCTTCTATCGCCAGGCGGCCGAAGCCCGCCCAGACGATCCGACCTGTCTCTACAATCTGGCCACCGCGCTGCGGAACGTGGGCGATCTGGAGGCCGCCGAAACCTGGTGCGACCGGTGCCTCGCTCTTGCCCCCCAATATGCCCAGGCCGCTCTGCTACGTTCCGGCCTGAGGACCCAGACCGCTCAACGTCATCATGTCAGCGAAATGCGCGCCGCCCTGAGCGGTGCCAGCACGGCGGCGGGCGATCAGATCTTCTTTCACTACGCCCTGGGAAAGGAGCTGGACGATCTGGGGGATTTCGACGCCGCGTTCTCCCACTTCTCGGCCGGAGCCGCACTACGGCGGCGGATGCTGCAGTATGATCTCAACCAGGACCTCGCCAAGTTTGACCGGATCCGCTCCTGCTACTCAGCAGGTCTGCTCTCCGCCTCCCCGTTGGAGCGGCCTGGCCCCTACGGCTTCATTCTGGGTCTGCCGCGCTCAGGTACGACCCTCGTGGAACGCATCCTCACGGGCAGTCCGGACGTCGACACCAACGGCGAAACTGACAACGTCATGGAAGCCCTGTTGCGACATCAGGGCGCGGAGGGCGAGGATATCTTCCATCGCGCGGCGCAGGCGGATCACGCCGCGATGGGGGCGACCTACGCCAGGCTGGCTGGGACACCGCCGCCAGGGGGACGCCGCCTGGAAAAGCTGCCCCTGAACTATCTCTATCTGGGCGCCATAAGGCTGAGCCTGCCCTCGGCGCGGATCATCTCGGTCCGGCGGTCACCTGCCGACAACTGCTTCGCCATGTTCTCGACCCTGTTCGGGTCGGCCTATCCCTACAGCTATGATCTGGCCGAACTCGCCCACTACTATCGGGCCTATGCGGATCTCATGGACCACTGGCGCGACGTCGCCGGCGATGTTCTTCTGGAAATCCCCTACGACGGCCTGACCGCCGACCCGGCGCGGCATGGGGCGTCAATGGCCCGTCACCTGGACATCGCTTGGAGCGACGACATGACCAGGGTTGAGGATAATCGCCGGGCCTCAGCCACGGCCAGCGCTGCTCAGGTGCGCCGGCCGATCTTCCGCACGTCCGTTGGGCGCTGGCGCAACTATGAGCGCCACCTCGCCCCGCTGATC
>JAFEEA010000138.1 GCA_018241335.1 Pseudomonadota bacterium | reverse complement strand
GGAAGCCGAGGAGATCGGCGTCTGGTGATCCTGCGCCCCGTCGAACGCGGCGACCACGCCGTCATCCGCGACCTGGTCACGGCGGCCTTTCTGACCGCCGACCACGCCAGCGGGACCGAGGCCGACATCGTCGAGGGCGTGCGGGCCGAGGACGCGGTTCTGGTCGAACTGGTGGCCGTGGACGTAGGCCAGATCGTAGGCCACGTCCTCTTCAGCCGCATGACCTGCGACCCGCCGATGCTGGTCGCCGCCCTCGGCCCCGTGTCGGTCGATCCGGGTCGCCAGAAGTCCGGCGTCGGCGGCGCGATGATCCGCGAGGGGCTGGACCGTTGCCGCGCGCTGGGGGCCCAGGCGTCCCTGGTGCTGGGCCACACCGACTACTATCCGCGCTTCGGCTATTCCCACGCCGCCGTCGCCAAGGTGACGTCCCCCTACGCCGCCTTTCCCGCCTTCATGGGCCTGGCCTTCGCGCCCGGCGCCCTCGACAAGCCCCTCAAGGCCGATTTCCCCGCCGCCTTCGGCTGAGCGCCGCTTCCGCCCCTCTTCCCCCGTCTAGAGGAAAGCGGGATTGGATCAGCCGCCGCCCTGGTCGCCGCCTTCCCCGCCCGGCTTGCCGCCATCGGGCCTGGCCGCGGCCGGCGGCGGGGGCGTGATCACCGGCGGCGCGGACGTGGCCGCCGCCTCGCCGTGCTGGGCCTCATAGGCCGCCAGGGCGGCGTTGATCCTGGCGATCTCCTCCCGGGTCGGCACGCGGCGTCCGGCGACCACCTGTCCCGCAGCGACCCGGCCGTCCGCGGCGGTGGGGTCGATGGCCCCTCCCGATTGGGGCGCAAGGCCGGCTTCCGCGGCCGCCTTGGCCGCGGCGATCGCCTCGGGGCTCGGCCCGGCCATGGAGACCTCCAGCTCGCGGGCCGAATAGGGGCCGGCGAACGCCGGCAAGCGCCCCGCGGGCCCCGGCAGGCGATAGAAGATGTGCGCCCCGATCTGGGTCAGCTTGACCAGGGTCGGCCCCCAGCGCGGAAACACATAGTCGGCGTGATAGTGCGTCGCCGTCCCCACCTGGCGCATCACGAAGCCGGACACCGCCTGCTCCGCCACCGCATGGGCCCTTTGCCAGAAGTCCGGCGCCGGGGGCCGATCGCGCGAGCCGTCGCAGGTGAACGAGAACTGGCAGCCCGTCACCTGCTGCGAGCCCTGGTAGACCACCCCGCAGATGGACTTGGGAAAGGCCGGATGACGCGCCCGGTTCAGGATCACCTGGGCCACCGCCTCCTGGCCCTCCACCGGCTCGAGCGCCGCCTCGTAGTAGATCGCCTGGGTCAGGCACAGCAGCGCGCGATCCCGCTGCGGCCCCAGCGCCTTCAGATAGAACGGTCGCGCCGGCGTCGGCGGCTCGCCCAGGAACGGCATCAGCCGGTTCAGTCGCTGGGCGGCCTGGGGGGTGATCACCCCAAAGTCGAGCTGCGGCGGCGTGGCGATGTCCAGCGCCGCCCAGGCCGGCATGCGCCCCCAGAGGTCGGGCCGGGGGCCCGGCTCAAGCCGCCGCGCCAGGGCCAGCATCGAGGGGTCCATGTCCCGCTCCAGCCGTCGCTGGCCGACGGCCGACAACTCTCCCGTCCGGGCGGCCAGCGCTCGGACTTCGGGCGAGGGTTCCGGCCCCGTCGTCACGCACGCGCCCAGCCCCGCCAGGACGGCGGCCGCGGCGGCGAGCGCCAAGGTGCGAAGGGCGTGGGCGGGGCTGGGCGGCAAGGCGGGGGTCCAGGCGGTTCAAGTCAGGGGCGCCCGATGCCTCGGTCACCGGCTGTACGCCGTTCTGCCCCGGCCAGGCCGGCCGCGTCCATGAAACTTGGGTCAGGAAGCCTGGCCTTGCGGCTCGACGCCTCAACGCGCGCGGGGCCGATCCGTTGCGCCCGGCCCTGCCAAGGCGCCGATCTGCGCCCCCCTCAGACCTCGGCCAGCGCCCGCTCGCCCATCATCTCCTCGAAGTTGCGGCGATAGAACCGGTCGCGGGCGTCCTCGTCCAGGTTCCCCATGGTCCGCTCGAAGCGCCCCTTCGGATCGTTGGTGCCCTCCGGGTGCGGATAGTCGCTGGAGAACATGAAAAGGTCCGCGCCGCCGTCCTCGATCATCCGGCCGGCGTCCTCGCCCGGGAACGGGGCGAACTTCACGGCCCGGCGGATGTATTCCGACGGCTTCAGGGCCATGGCCTTCAGATAGGGGTCGGTGCGGCCGAAGCTCTTGAAGCCCAGGTCAAGTTCGCGCAGGAACTCCGGCGCCCAGCCGGCGCCGGCCTCGATGATCCCGCCGCGCAGGGCCGGGAAGCGCTCGAACACCCCGTCATAGACCATCGCCGTCAGCCAGACCTGAGGCGCGAACGACAGCATGATGTAGTCGGCGAAGCGCAGGTTCTCGCCGCCGCCGTGCAGGTCGGGCGCCCGCTCGCGGCCGTTGTTGCGGAAGGCCATCGGCTGGGTCTTGGTGCCCGGGCCGATGTGCAGCATGAACGGCGTGCCGGTCTCCTCCAGCCGCGCCCACACCGGGTCCAGGTCCGGATGGCCGGGCGAGCGCTCGCCGGCCGGGCCGGCCGAGACCATGATCGCCTTGTTGCCGGCCTTCAGGGCGGCGTTGACCTCCTCGAGCGCCCGCGCCGGGTTGTCCAGCGGCGCATAGGCCACCCCCAGCAGCCGCCGGTCGCCCCGGCAGAACGCCGCCATGGCCTCGTTGTGGGCCCTAACCCCGGCGTACATCACGCCTTCGTCCTTGGCCGCCAGCGCCGGGGCCAGGGACGAGGTGCCGAAGACCAGCTGGCTGGAAAATCCGAACAGGTCCAGCACCCGCGTGCGCTCGGCGGTGTCGAACGCACCGGCAGCGATCCAGCCCTTGGGCCCGGCGATGGGGTCCTCGAAGGCCTTGGCGTCCGCCTCGGGGTCGCCCTTGCGCGCCTTGGCTTGGTCCAGCAGCTTGTCGATGCGCCCCGGCTCGCGACCGTACAGGGGGCGAAGCTTGCCCTTCAGGTCGTTGTCCATGAAGGGATCGAGCCACTCGCGCGTCTCCATCACGTGGCTGTCGGCGTCGTGGATCGTGCGGCCCTGGGCGTAGGTCATCGGCGTTCTCTCCCGTGCGAGATTCTTTTTGATAATGACACTAATAACGTGGAGCCAGGCGGGATGAAAGGGGCCATGCGGTTGGCCGGGGCGCGGCCATCGCCGACCTCCCCCCGCGTCGCCCTTCCCCGCCGTCACGTGATCACGATTTCGCTTTTCCGCGTCCGGAGGGCTTTTCCTCGAGCGAACGCGGGTCTATATGACTGCTGTCGCTTTTGCTCACTTGTAGCATAAGCGGCGACGCCGACGGTCGATCATGGCGGCCCGGCGTCTTTTTTAGGCCCATGAAATGCTCAACTTGAGCATAAGCCGAAGACGCAGGAGGATCCCATGGCCGACGGCAATGTCGCCTTCCCGTTCACCGCCGAGGTGGAGGCCGTCACCGCGCCCATCTGGGAAAAGGTCCGCGCCCGCGTGACGCCCATCGAATGGCGCGCCCAGGCCCCCCTGATCGCCGAGATCAACCGCCTGAAAAAGCAGAAGAACGCGGTCATCCTGGCGCACAACTACATGACGCCCGAGATCTTCCACGGGGTCGGCGACTTCGTCGGCGACAGCCTGGGCCTGGCCCGCGAGGCGGCCCGCTCGGACGCCAAGGTCATCGTCCAGGCCGGCGTGCACTTCATGGCCGAGACCTCCAAGGTCCTGTGCCCCGACAAGACCGTGCTGATCCCCGACCTGCGCGCCGGCTGCTCGCTGGCCGCCTCGATCACAGCCGCCGACGTGCGGCTGATCAAGGCCCGCTACCCGGGTCTGCCGGTGGTCACCTACGTCAACACCACCGCCGAGGTGAAGGCCGAGACCGACATCTGCTGCACCAGCGCCAACGCCGTCCAGGTGGTCGAGGAAGTCGCCCGCCAGTGGGGCGTCGACCGCGTCATCCTGCTGCCCGACGAATTCCTGGCCCGCAACGTGGCGCGCCAGACGGACATCAAGATCATCGCCTGGCAGGGCCGCTGCGAGGTGCACGAACAGTTCACCGCCGGCGACATCGCCGAGCTGCGCGAAGCCTGGCCCGACGCCGAGATCCTGGCCCACCCCGAGTGCCCCACCGAAGTTCTGGAAGCCTCGGACTTCGCCGGCTCCACCGCGGCGATGAGCGACTACGTCACGCAGCGCAAGCCCAAGCGGGTGGTGCTGATCACCGAGTGCTCCATGGCCGACAACGTCGCCGGCGACGCCCCGGACACCGAGTTCGTGCGGCCGTGCAACCTCTGCCCGCACATGAAGCGGATCACGCTGGAGAACATCTACGAGGCGCTGCTTCACGGCCGTCACGAGGTGCTGGTCGATCCGGTCGTGGCCGAGCGCGCCCGCGCCGCCGTTCAGCGGATGATCGACCTGCCGCCCCCGGCCCAGCCCGCCCGCTACGACCTGGTCAAGGCCCGCCACCATGTCGATGTTGAACTCATCTGAGGTCGCCTTCCGTCCGGCCCTCGGGGCCCGGATGCAGGTGATGGTCGCCGACATCGCCACCCTGGCGGTGGACGCGGTGGTCAACGCCGCCAACTCCAGCCTGCTGGGCGGGGGCGGCGTCTCCGGCGCTATCCACGCCGCCGCGGGCCCGGAGCTGGCCATGGAGTGCCGTCGCCTGGGCGGCTGCAACACCGGCCAGGCCAAGATCACCGGCGCCTACCGCCTGCCGGCCGGCAGCATCATCCACACGGTCGGGCCGGTCTGGAACGGCGGCGGCGCCGGCGAGGCCGAGCTGCTGGCCGACTGCTATCGCAACAGCCTCGACCTGGCCCGCGCCAACGGCTGCCGCAGCATCGCCTTCCCGGCCATCTCCACCGGCCGCTACCGCTTTCCGGCCGACCTGGCCGCCCGCATCGCCACCCACGCCGCCACCCTGGCGGGGCGCCACGACTTCGATCGCATCGTCTTCTGCTGCTTCGACGAAGTCTCCGCCGCCCGCCACGTCAGGGCCCTCGCCGCTATCGGCGTCGCCTCCGAAGGAGGTCAGTCATGACCGACCGCATTCATTTTGCCGACCGCCTTCACTTTGACGGCGTCATCGTCGTCGGCGCGGGCCTGGCCGGCCTGTCGGCCGCCCTCGCCGCCGCGCCTCGCCGCGCCCTGGTGCTCAGCGCCGCGTCCCTGAACGAAGGCTGCTCGTCCGCCTGGGCCCAGGGCGGCATCGCCGTGGCCATGGCCGAGGACGACGACCCGGCCCTGCACGCCGCCGACACCCTGGCCGCCGGCGCCGGCCTTTGCGAGCCGGACGCCGTCGACATCCTGACGCGCGAGGGGCCCGCCGCCCTGCGCCGCCTGGCCGACCTCGGCGCCCCCTTCGACCGCGCCGCCGACGGCGCCTTCGTGCAAAGCCTGGAGGCCGCCCACTCGCGTCCCCGCGTCGCCCGCGTCGGCGGCGACGGCGCCGGGCGCGCCATCATGCTGGCCGTCTCGGCCGCCGCGCGGACCCATGCCCACATCGAGATCCGCGAGCGGGTCCGAGTCCTGGCCATCCTGCTCGACGCCGCCGGCCGCGCCCGGGGCGTGCTGGCCGAGGCCGGCGCCCGCCGCGTCGAGATCCTGGGCGCCGCCGTGATCCTCGCCACCGGCGGCCTCGGCGGCCTCTACGCGGTGACCACCAATCCCGTGGCGGTGCGCGGCGAGGGCCTGGCCCTGGCCGCCCTGGCCGGCGCCGAGATCGTCGATCCCGAGTTCGTCCAGTTCCACCCCACCGCCATCGACATCGGCGCCGACCCCGCCCCGCTCGCCACCGAGGCCCTGCGCGGCGAGGGCGCGATCCTGGTCGACGGCCAGGGCCGCCCGTTCATGTCCGGCTATCACCCGGCGGCCGAGCTCGCCCCCCGCGACGTGGTCGCCCGCGCCATCGAGACCGAGCGCCGGGCCGGCCGCGGGGCGTTCCTCGACGCCAGCCAGGCGGTGGGCGAGGCCTTCCCGCACGAGTTTCCCTACGTCTTCGCCGCCTGCATGGGCGCCGGCCTCGACCCGCGCGTCCAGCCGATCCCGGTGGCGGCGGCGGCGCACTACCACATGGGCGGAATCGGGACCGACGCCGACGGCCGCGCCAGCGTCCCGGGCCTCTTCGCCGCCGGCGAGTGCGCCTCCACCGGCGTGCACGGGGCCAATCGCCTGGCCTCCAACTCCCTGCTGGAGGCGGCCGTGTTCGGGACCCGCGCCGGCGCCGCCGCCCGCGACGAGGCGATGCTGGCCACCGCGCCGCTGCGCGCCTGGGCCGCGCCCGACCTGCCGCCCGCCGCCCTCGCGGCCCTGCGCGCCGGCATGAGCCGGGACGCCGCCGTGGTCCGCGACGCCCATGGCCTGAACAGCCTGGTCGGCTGGATCGACGCCCTCGAAGGCGCCCATGGCCGGGCCCTGCCCCTGGTCGCCGCCCGCCTGGTGGTCGAGGCCGCCCTGGCCCGGCGCGAGAGCCGCGGCGGCCACTTCCGCGCCGACTACCCGCAGACCGAGGCGCAAGGCCAGCACACCCGCCTGGTCCGCGCCGCCGCCGCCGCCGACCGGCGCGAGGAGGCCGCATGAACGCCATCGCCCCCACCCTTGGTGCCCTCGCGGCGGCCCGCCTGGCGCCCCTGCCGGACGCCCTGGTCGAGCCGATCGTGCGCGCCGCCCTGGCCGAGGACCTGGGCCGCGCCGGCGACATCACGTCGGAGGCCTGCATCCCGGCCGAGGCCCGTTTCGCCGCGAACTTCGCCGCCCGCGGCGCCGGCGTCGTCGCCGGGACCGACTGCGCGCGCCTGGCCCTCCTGGCGCTGGACCCCACCGCCCGCTTCGAGATCGTCGCCAGCGACGGCCAGGACGTTCAGCCGGGAACGGTCATCGCCCGCGCCGAGGCCAACGCCCGCGCCTTCCTGTCGGCCGAGCGCGTCGCCCTCAACCTGATGGGCCGCCTCAGCGGCGTCGCCACCCTCACCGCCGCCTACGTCGCCGAGACCGCCGGCACGACCGCGCGCATCATCGACACCCGCAAGACCACGCCGGGCCTGCGCGCCCTGGAAAAGTACGCCGTCCGCTGCGGCGGCGGCGCCAACCACCGCTTCGGCCTGGATGACGCCATCCTGATCAAGGACAACCACGTCGCCGCCTGCGGCGGCATCGGTCCGGCCCTGCAGCGCGCCAAGGCCCGCGCCGGGCACATGGTCAAGATCGAGGTCGAGGTCGACAGCCTGGACCAGTTCGCCGAGGCCCTGCCCTACGCCCCCGACGTCATCATGCTGGACAATTTCGCCCTGGAAGACCTGCGCCGGGCCGTGGCCATGGTCGCCGGCCGCGCCGTCCTGGAGGCCTCCGGCGGCGTCAACCTCGCCACCGTCCGCGCCATCGCCCAGACCGGCGTCGACCTGATCAGCGTCGGCGCCCTCACCCACTCCGCCCCCAACTTCGACATCGGCCTGGACGCCGCCTGAGCCTCCCGGAACACGTCGCCCAGAGCACCTTCTCCCAAAGGGAGAAGGAGGGGCCTGCGCCGGAGGCGTGGGAGGATGAGGGGCTCCGTCGCCGGGGCGAGCCCTACGCCCCCGCCATCAGCCTATCCGCCGCGCGTTTCGCCCCCGCCTCGCGCTCCGGCATCATGCCGCCCACGCGCGCGTGATAGGCCTCCAGCACCGCCGCGGGGGCGGTCTCGGGGCGCCCGGCGTTGAACGGGGGCGCGGGGGCGTACTCCAGGCCGAGCTGCAGCGCCTGGGCGAATTCCGCCCCGGCGATCTCCGCCGCCAGGGTCAGGGCGAAGTCGATCCCCGCCGTGACGCCCCCGCCGGTGAAGACGTTGCCGTCCCGCACCACCCGCCCCTCGTCCGGGATCGCCCCGAACATCGGCAGCAGCTGGCGCCAGGCCCAGTGGCAGGCCGCGCGCTTGCCCTTCAGCAGCCCCGCCGCGCCCAGGATCAGCGAACCGGTGCAGACCGACGTCACATACCGGGCGCCGGCGGCCAGGCGGCGGATCTCGGCCATGAAGGCCTCGTCGTTCATCGCGTCGGTGCAGCCGAACCCGCCCGGCACGCACAGCACGTCGCAGGCCGGGATGTCGGCCAGCCGGGTCAGGTTGGCGAAGGTCAGGCCGTCCGAGGTGATCGGCTCGCCGGCAGCGCTGGCCGCGATCGTCTCGGCGCCGGGCAGGCGCGACAGGAACTGCTGCGGGCCGGTGAAATCCAGGTGGGTCACCCCCGGATAGAGGGCGAACACGATGGTCAGTTGAGGCGCGGGCATGGTCTCGTCTCCGTCACAGTTGAGGTTCAAGCTTGGCGTCGACACGGCTTGGCGGAAATGACATAGTTCCGGCAGTTTCAGCCACCCACCTTCCCCGCAGCGGCGCCATGACCCGAACCATCGGCTTCCTGATCTTCCCCGACCTGCAGATCCTCGATTGCGCCGGCCCCATGGCCGCCTTCGAGATCGCCGGCCGCCTCGACCCCGGCGCCTATCGCCTCAGCCTGATGGCGATGGAGCCTGGCCTGGTCGCCAGCACCTGCGGCGCCGCCCTGGCCGCCGGGCCGCCCGAGCCGCCCGAGGGGCTCGACACCCTCATCGTCGCCGGCGGCTGGGGCACGCGCGACGCCTCCGAGGACGCCGCCACCCTGGACTATGTCCGCCGGGTCGCCGGCCACGCGCGCCGCGTCGCCAGCGTCTGCTCCGGCGCCTACGTCCTGGCGGCCGCCGGCCTGCTCGACGGCCGTCGCGCCACCACCCACTGGAACCGCAGCGCCGACTTCGCCCGCCGTTTTCCCGCTGTTCGCCTCGACGCCGACCGCATCTTCGTCCAGGACGGCCCAGTGTGGACCTCGGCCGGCATCACCGCCGGCATCGACATGGCCCTGGCCCTGATCACCGAGGACCTGGGCGAGGACATCGGCCGGCGCACCGCCCAGCAGCTGGTGGTCTACCACCGCCGCCCCGGCGGCCAGTCCCAGTTCTCCGCCCTGCTGGAACTCGAGCGTCCGGCCAGCCGTTTCGGCGGCGTTCTGGAATGGGCGCGCGAGCACCTCACCGAGCCCCTCAATGTCGAGCAATTGGCCGATGTCGCCGCCATGAGCGCCCGCAATTTCGCCCGCGCCTTCGCCGCCGAGACCGGCGTCACCCCCGCCAAGGCCGTCGAGCGCCTGCGCCTGGACGCCGCCCGCGCCCGGCTCGACGCCGGCGAGGGCCAGGTCGACCAGATCGCCCGCCTCACCGGCTTCGGCGATCCGGACCGCATGCGCCGCGCCTTCGTGCGCGCCTTCGGCCAGCCGCCCCAGGCCTTCCGCCGCGCCGCGCGCGGAGCCGGGCTGGCGGCCGCATGACGGCCCCGTCCCGCAACCCCTTTCGCCGCCACTCCGCCGCCGTCGAAGCCTGGAAGAGCCTCGGCCCCGGCCTCGTCACCGGCGCTGCCGACGACGACCCCAGCGGCATCGCCACCTATTCCCAGGCCGGCGCCCAGTTCGGGCTGGGCCTCCTGTGGACCATCGTCCTCACCTACCCCCTGATGGCCGGCATCCAGCTGGTCGGCGCCGAGATCGGCCGGGTCACCGGCACGGGCCTGGCGGGCAACATGCGCCGGGTGTTCCCCCGCTGGCTGCTGACCGGCCTGGTGCTGCTTCTGGTCGCCACCAACACCATCAACATCGCCGCCGACGTCGCCGCCATGGGCGAGGCCGCGGCCCTGCTGCTGCCCAAGGCGGGGCTCGACTTCTACACCGTCGGCTTCGGCGTCCTCTGCCTGGCGCTGGAGGTGTTCCTCAACTACCGCAGCTACGCCAAGATCCTGAAGTGGCTGACCCTGGCGCTGCTGTCCTATGTCGCCATCGTCTTCACGGTGCAGATTCCCTGGGGCCAGGTCCTGGCCGGGGCCTTCATCCCTCGCCTGCCGGGCGGCCGCGAGGCCCTGACCATGATCGTCGCCCTCTTCGGCACCACCATCAGCCCCTATCTGTTCTTCTGGCAGACCGCCCAGGAGGTGGAGGAGCTGGAGGCCCATCCCTCCGAGCACGCCCTCAAGGCCGCGCCCCAGGAGGCGCCGCGGGAACTGCGCCGCATCGCCATCGACACCTGGATCGGCATGGGCTTCTCGAACCTGGTCGCCTTCTTCATCATCATGACCACCGCCCTGACCCTGCACGCCCATGGGGTCGGGACGATCGAGACCACCGCCCAGGCCGCCTCGGCGCTGAGGCCCATCGCCGGCCCCCTGGCCTTCGCCCTCTTCGCCCTGGGCATCATCGGCACGGGCCTCCTGGCCGTGCCCGTGCTGGCCGGGTCGGCGGCCTACGCCGTGGCCGAGGCGCGCGGCTGGCCGCACGGGCTAAACCGCAAGGTCAACGAGGCGCGCGGCTTCTACGCCATCATCGCCATCGCCACCCTGGGCGGTATCGGCCTGGTGTTCTCCGGCTTCGATCCGATCAAGGCCCTGGTCTGGTCGGCCGTCATCAACGGCGTCGTCGCCGCCCCGATCATGGCGGTGATCATGATCCTGGTCTCGCGCGAGGACGTCATGGGCGAGTTCGCCGCCCCGATATGGCTGCGCATCCTCGGCTGGATGGCCACGGCGGTGATGGCCGCCGCGGCGGTGGGCATGGTGCTGTTCTAGGCCTTGCCCGCAAGCTGCTGGGTCAGGGCCGCCACCTGGCCGCGCAGCAGCTCCAGCGTTTCGCCCTGGCCGCGGATCAGCGCCTCCAGCTGCTCTTCGCGCACGCCGTCCAGCTTGCGGTGGAGCTGCAATATCTCGAGCTCGGCGCGCAGGTTGACCACGCTGTCGTGCTCAGCCGCCTCGCGGTCCTTCGCCGCCGCCCGGTTCTGGCTCATCATGATCACCGGCGCCTGGATCGCCGCCAGCATCGACAGCATCAGGTTCAGGAAGATGAACGGATAGATGTCGAACGCCAGGTGGGCGCGTACAGTGACGACGTTCCAGCCGATCCACGCCATCAGGAAGGTGAAGAAGCCGAAGATGAAGCTCCACGAGCCGCCGACCGCCGCCACCTTGTCGGCCAGGCGCTCCCAGAAGGTGCGGTCGTCCGGCGCCAGGTGCGGGTGCGCCCCGGTGGGCGACTCGCAGGCGATCATGTCGATGACGCTCTTCTGGATGTCCGTCAGTTCGGCGAAGGGCTTGCCCAGCAGTTCCTGGGACAGCTCCTCGTGCGTCTTGTCCGCCATGCGACTCCCCCGTTCAGAGGGGTCATGATGCGCCCATCGAGCGAACT
>JAFEEA010000137.1 GCA_018241335.1 Pseudomonadota bacterium | reverse complement strand
CCAGGGCGTCCTCGGGCGAGGCGACGCCCGTGCGGTGGATGCCGGGATCGATGTCCACCAGCAGGGTCATGGGAACCCCGGTCGTCGCCAGGGCCGCCACCGCCGCCGGGCTGTCCACCGAGGCCATCAGCCCCTTGGCCCGGGCCGCCAGGGCCGCCAGCCGGCCCACAGCCGGCGCGCCCACCACCGGCGAGGTGATCAGGATGCCGTCCACCCCGGCGTCGGTCAGGGCCTCCGCCTCGCCCAGCTTGGCGCAGCACACGCCCACCGCGCCCGCCGCCATCTGCAGCCGGGCGATGGCGGCGCTCTTGTGGGTCTTGGCGTGGGGGCGAAGGGTCAGGCCCGCCGCCTTGGCGAAGGCCGCCATAGCCGCGATGTTGCGCTCCAAGGCGTCCAGGTCGACCACCAGGGCGGGGGTGTTCAGGTCCCGGCGCGAGCCTTGCCGGCCGATCAGGTGTCCATGCAGGTCTTGGGCGTACACGTCGGGGCGTCCTCTAGAGGGAAAAGGCGAACAGCTCGCGCAGGTGGGCGTTCATGAACTTGGCCGTGGGGTCGACGCGCTTTCGCACGGCGCCCCAGCGGGGGGCCATGGGATAGAGGCGCAGCACGTCGTCGGACGTCATTGTGTGGCGCTTGGCCCAGTGGGGCCGTCCGCCGTGCGCAGCGAACACCTCTTCGACGGCCTTGAAGGACTCGCGCCAGTCCATGGGCGCGTACTGGTGGAACGAGATGGAGACACAGGGGCCCGCGTGCATGGGCGACATCCAGATGTCGTCGCCGGCCACGGTGCGGAACTCGAAGGGGAAGATGATCGGATAGCGCCGGTCGCGCACGAGCTGGCGCGCCGCCCTCAGGGCCGCGATGCCGTTCTGCGCCGGGATCTCGAACTCCATCTCCTCGAACCTGATGTCGCGGTCGGAGGGGAAGATGCGCCAGGCCGGGGCGGCGCGGGTGTGGATCCGGCTGCTCTGATTGCGCACCAGCAGCCGCTGCAGGGTCGGCGCCATCCGCGGCGAGGCCGCCGCCAGGTCCGACAGCGCCTGGAACACCACCCGCGAGCGGTCGACCTCGTCCGGGTCGTCGCCCTCGTCCACCACCTCCAAGGTCTTGAAGGTGACGTGGTTGGTGTAGGGGAAGTTCCAGAATTCACAGTGGCGATACTGGTCGGCCAGCTCGTCCCATTGATCCAGGACCTCCTCGATCGGCCGGCGCTGGTTGGTCTCCTTCAGGCGGAAGGCCGGCACGACGCTGAGCTTGATGGCGCTGATCACCCCGATCATGCCCAGGCTCACCCGCGCGGCCTCGAACAGCTCCGGCTCGTGGTCCTTGTCGCACTCCACCACCTGGCCGTCGGCCAGCACCAGGCGCAACCCCGCCACCTGGGTCGACAGGGACCCGAAGGCCCGGCCGGTGCCGTGGGTGGCGGTGGAGATGGCGCCCGCCATGGCCTGCTTGTTGATGTCGCCCTGGTTGGCCATGGAGAGGCCGTGGCCCCACAGCTCCTCGGTGAATCGGGCCACCGTCTTGCCGGCCGGGGTCCAGACCGTGCGCCGGTCCTCGCTGACCACCACGTCGCCTTCCTGGTCGGCCAGTGAGATCAGGGTCCCGTCGGTCTCGCACAGGGGCATGAAGGAATGGCCGGTCCCGGCCACGCGGACCCTTGCGGCGCGCGCCACCAGCGCCGAAAGTTCAGCCTCGGTGCGGGGGCGTTCGATGCGTTCGGGATGGGCCTCGACACTGCCAGACCAGTTCCGCCATTCCGCCATCGCGCCGTCCCCGACTGATTATGATAGTTAATACTACCATCTTTGGCGCGTTCGCCTAGGCTTCGCGCGCAGACCGGAACAAGGAACAGGAAGCGCCATGTCGTTCAAGGACTATGCGGAACATGACGGCCTGGGCCTCGCAGAGTTGGTCCGCCGCCGCGAGGTGACGCCGCTGGAGCTGGTCGACGCCGCCATCGAGCGGATCGAGCGCCACAACCCGGCCATCAACGCCGTCGTCTACAAGGCCTATGACGAGGCGCGCGCCGCCGCCAGGGGGCCGCTGCCCGACGGCCCGTTCACCGGCGTGCCCTTCCTGGTCAAGGACCTGCTGATCCAGGTGGCCGGCTGGCCGCGGACCAGCGGCAGCCGCTTCGCCCAGGGCGTCGTCGACACCGAGGATTCCGGCCTGATGAAGCGCTATCGCTCCAGCGGCGTCATCGCCCTCGGCAAGACCAACCTGCCGGAATACGGCATCACCGGCACCACCGAGCCGGCCCTGTTCGGCGCCTGCCGCAACCCCTGGAATTTGGGCCACAGCGCCGGCGGCTCGTCGGGTGGCTCGGCGGCGGCGGTGGCGGCGGGGATCGTGCCCATGGCCCACGGCGGCGACGGGCGCGGCTCGATCCGCATCCCGGCGTCCATGTGCGGCCTGGTCGGGCTCAAGGTCACCCGCGACCGCAACCCGCACCTGCCCGACGGCTATGACTTCGCCCAGGGCTATGTGGTCGAGCACGTCATCACCCGGACCGTGCGCGACTGCGCGGCCATGCTGGACGTCACCGGCGTGCCCGAGCCTGCCAGCCCCTATGCGCCGCCGGCCAAGGCCCGGCCCTATATGGACGAGATCGCGACCCCGCCCGGGCGGCTGCGCATCGCCTGGTCGTCCGAGACCGCGAACGGCCGCGATATCCAGCCCCAGATCCGCGCCGCCCTGGAACGCACCGTGCACTTGCTAAAGGGCCTCGGCCACGAACTGGTCGAGCGCGGCCTCGGCGTCGACCTGCGCGCCCTCTACGGCGCCCAGAACGCCTGGTCCGGCGCCAACTACGCCGCCGGCATGCGCCGCCTGATCGAGCAGATCGGCCGCGAGCCCGAGGAGCACGAGCTGGAGCCCCTGACCTGGGCCTCGCTCAAGGGCGGGCGCCGGCCAACCGGCGAACAAGTGATGTGGGAACAGCAGGAGATGCGAATGCTGGGCCGCGGCGTCATGGCCCTGTTCGAGGACTTCGACGTCTATCTGACGCCGGTGATGGGCACGCCGCCGCCGCCCATCGGCTATCTCGACCCGGTCGCCGTCGCCCCGCGCGACATCGGCCGCCGCAACGGCGAGGTCTTCCCCTTCGCCGCCCCCTTCAACATGACCGGCCAGCCGTCCATCTCCCTGCCGCTGGAGATGTCGCAGGAGGGCCTGCCGGTGGGGATGATGTTCTCGGGCCGCTACGCCGACGAGGCCACCCTGTTCCGCCTGGCCGCCCAGCTGGAGCGCGAGTCGCCCTGGAAGGACCGTCGCCCGCCGATCTGGAACTGACGGGCGCGCTCATTCGCCAGCGGGCGCGTCCGCCGGGGTATAGATCACCAGCTTCAGGCCCGGGTCGTCGTTGGCCTGGAAACTGGCGTGGTCGAAGGCGATCACGCCGCGCGTGGGATGGTGCAGGGTCTTGCGGCCAGACACGGGCCGGCCGACCTCGTGGCGGTCCCACCAGCCCTCGAACTCCGGGCAGCCTTGGCGCAGGCGCCGCAGCAGGTCCAGGAAGGCCGGGTCGCCGGCCCAGAGGTCGTGGGTGGCGCGGAACTGGGCGACCATCCGCTGCGCCTCGTCCGCCCAGCCGGGCCCGAAAAGCGTGCGGCTGCGTGGCACGGTCAGCATCGAGACCAGGATGTTGCGCTCGTCCGCGGCCAGGGCGCTGAAGTCGAAGACCGCGTCGGCGGCGGCGTTCCAGGCGACCAGGTCGCGCCGGCGTCCGGTGACGTAGGCCGGCTGGCTGAGACCCTCCAGCAGCCGCAGCAGCGACGGCGGCGCGGTCTCCGGCTGGAAGCGGCGATGGCCGCCGCCGCCCGCCAGGGCCCGCAGGTGCTGGTGCTCCAGGTCCGACAGCCGCAGCGCCCGGGCCAGGGCGTCGATGGTGGCGGCGGAGGGCCGAACGGGACGGCCCTGCTCGAGGCGCACGTACCAGTCGACGCCGATGCCCGCGAGCTCGGCGACCTCCTCGCGCCGCAGGCCCGGCGTGCGCCGCCGGCGGTGGCGCGGCAGGCCCAGGCTCTCGGGCGACAGGCGCCCGCGCCGGGCGCGCAGGAAGTCGCCAAGCTCGCGCCGCTCGTGTTCCGCCATCGGGCAGAGTCTCCAGGCTGGGTCTCTTAATCCCAGGATAATACCAGGTCTGAACAGGCGCCGTAAGCCCTGCTAGGCTTCCCGCTCATCATCCAGGAAGGTCCGCATGAAAGCCGCAGTCCTCAACGCCTTCGGGTCCCCGCTCGATATCCAGACCCTGCCCGACCCGGTTCTCTCCGGCGCCGGGAACGTGATCGTCGATGTCGTGGCGGCCGCTGTCACCAGCTACGCCGCCGACGTCTTCAACGGCTCGCGCAACTACCTGCTGGAAACCCCGGTGGCGCCGGGGGCGGGGGGTATCGGCCGGGTGCGCCAGGCGGGCCCGGACTCGACCAGGCTGGCGGTGGGCGACTGGGTGTTTTGCGAGCCGACAGTCCGCTCGCGCGACGAGGTCAACAGCCCCGACCAGATCCTGCAGGGCTGGACCTATCGCACCGAGGCGGCGCTGCCGCTGCATCGCTATTACCACCACGGCTCCTTCGCCGAGCAGATGCTGCTGCCCACCGAGAACGTGACGCCGATCGGCGACATCGATGCGGCCGACGCCGGCCGCTGGACGGTCATGGGCCGCCTGCTGGTGCCGTTCGGCGGCCTGATCGCGGGCGACCTCAAGGCGGGCGAGACCCTGGTGGTCAACGGCGCAACCGGCGGCTTCGGCGGGGCGGCGGTTGCCGTGGCCGCGGCCATGGGGGCCGGCCGGGTGGTGGCCACCGGCCGCAACGGGCGCACATTGGAAGAGCTCGGCCGCCGCTTCGGCCCCCGGGTCCGGCCGGTGCAGATGACCGGCGATGAGGCCGCCGACCGGGCCCTGATCGCCAAGGCCGCCGGCGGGCCGATCGACATGGTGCTCGACTTCCTGCCGCGCGAAGCGACCGGGGGCCAGGTGCGGGCCGCGGCGCTGGCGGTCCGGCTCGGCGGACGGGTGATCCTGATGGGCGGCCTGCGCGGCGCGGACGGGGACCTGGGCCTGAACTACAACTGGCTGATGCACAACGAGACCACGGTGCGCGGGGTCTGGATGTACCGCCGCGAAGCCATCCCGCGCATGATCCGCATGGTCCGTTCCGGCCTGATCGACCTTGGCCAGTTCCAGCTGGCCGAGTTCCCGCTGGCCGAGGCCAACGCCGCCGTCGCCCATGCGGCGGCCAACGCCGGCCCGCGCCAGCTCACCGTGCTGCGTCCTTAAGCGCCCCGCGGCGGCGCGGGCGCCGGCCGGGCCGGCTTGGCGCCGGGCTCGGCCAGGCACAGGGCCATGGCCTCGTAGCCGGGGCTGCCGGGCAGGGGGATGACGGCGCGCGGCAGGCTGTGGTTGGGCGGGAAGAACAGCACCGCCTCGTCCGGGCCCGCCTGAGCCAGGTCCAGCATCCCGGCTGAGCGGGTCATCAGGAAGAGGCTGGGCCCGCACCTGGATCCCCGCGCGCGGTGGCGCAGCACTCTCGCCAGGGCCCGCTGCGACGCGCCGCCGAGGCCGTATTCCGGCATGTGCACGATCAACCCGCTGGCGACGGGATCGCAGAGGGCCTCGGCCAGCAGGACCAGCGCCCGGGCCTCCAGCGGCGCGTTCCCGGGCAGGGGCTCCGGCGCCAGCCACGGCCGCGCGTCGAGGCCGCCCGCCTCGGCGACGGCGCCCAGCAGGGCCAGGGCGGCCTCGGTGAGCGCCGGATCGGATTTCAGCCGGTCACGGACCCTGTCATCCGGCTCGTCCAGCCGCGTCTCCTGCACCGCCCGGGCGCCGGCCAGGCTGGCCTCCAGCCGGTCGGCGAAGCGGGTCTTGCCGCTGCCCATCGGCCCGATAAGCCAGGTGATCGGGCGCGGCCCCTCCAGGTCGAAGGCCTCGCCATTCCAGGGCCAGGGGAGGGTTAGGCTCAAGGCGCCGCCCGCCGCCCCGTCGCGGGCCACCGCTTCCAGATCCCCGGCCGCCGGCGCGCGCCCGGCGGCCAGGTCGGCGCGTACCGCCCGCACCCGCGCCACCGCCGCGCCCAGCTCGGCCATCCGCCCTTCCAGCCCGGCCTGGTGGCTGGCCAGCGACGCCTCCAGCGCCTCGAGCGGCAGGTCCAGCAGGGCCTTGATCTGAGCGTGGCCCAGGCCCAGGCGGCGCATGGCCAGCAGCTCGTGCGCTCGGGCCATCTGTTCGGGGCCATAGGCCCGCCAGCCCGCGCTGGTGCGGGCGGGGGTGAGCAGGCCGCGCCGCTCGTAGAGGCGCAGCGCCTTGACCGATATCTTCAGGCGTCGCGCGGCTTCGGAAGGGCTCAGGAATGCGGCGGAAGGGTTCACGGTTTCGACTCGCTCTGCTGACCGACCGCTCCATCTATCCAGGCGGCCCCAGGGGCCGGGTCAAGCGACGATTTCGTGGGCCATGACCGGGCGGGACGCGTGTGCTAACCGTCGAGCGCGCGGCCAAGGCCAAAGACGCCGGCCGCGCGGGGAGGGAACCCATGAAGACTCTGATCGCGGCCGTCGCCGCCCTGTCGCTGGCGGCCGCCCCGGCCTGGGCGCGGACCATCCTCTTCGTCGGCAACAGCTTCACCTTCGGCGCCAATTCGGCCGCCAAGGTCTATCGGCCCGAGACGGTCACCGACCTCAACGGACCCATCGACGGGCGGACGATCGGCGGGGTTCCGGCTCTCTTCAAGGCCATGGCCGACGAGGCCGGGCTCGACTACCAGGTCAGCCTGGAGACGGTCGGCGGCAAGGGGCTGGACTTCCACTACACGCAGAAGCTGCCGCTGCTCGACAAGGCCTGGGACGACGTCGTTCTGCAGAGCTACTCCACCCTGGACGCCGCCCATCCCGGCGACCCGGCCATCGTCGTCAAGTACACCCGCCTCTTCGCCGATGCGTTCACGGCGCGAAATCCGAAGGTGAAGATCTGGCTTACCGCCACCTGGAGCCGGCCGGACCTCACCTATCCACCCGGCAGGCCCTGGAGCGGCAAGCCGATCCAGCAGATGGCCCTGGACGTCGAGGCCGGCTACGAGGCGGCGGCCAAGGGGGCGCCCGCGGTCACGGGAATCGCGCCGGTGGGCCTGGCCTTCAACCGCGCCATCGCCGCGGGCCTGGCCGATCCCAACCCGGCCGACGGCCTCGGCCCCGGCCAAGTCGACCTGTGGTCCTTCGACGACTACCACGCCTCGTCCTACGGCTATTACCTCGCGGCCCTGATGGTGTTCGGCAAGGTCACCGGCCGCGACCCGCTGTCCCTCGGCGACCACGAGCGCGCCGCCCTCGACCTCGGCCTCTCCCCCGCCCAGGCCAAGGCCCTCCAACAGATCGCCCACGACCAGCTGGCGCAATGAGGACGCTGCGCCATTAGATTTCGTGGATGGGCCAGTTCGCTCCGGGCGCGCTAGACTTGCTGAAAACGATTTTCAAGACGCGCATTGGGGCAGAACCTTTTGACCGACGCCATTCAACGCGGGCCCGTGACCCTGGTGGTCAACGGCGAGGCCCGCACCCTCGACCTCGACCTCCGCACCACCCTTCTTGATGCCCTTCGCGAGCACTTCGCCCTCACCGGGACCAAGAAGGGCTGCGACCATGGCCAGTGCGGCGCCTGCACGGTGCTGGTGAACGGGGTGCGGATCAACGCCTGCCTGTCGCTGGCGGTGATGCACGACGGCGACGAGGTGACCACCATCGAGGGGATCGGCCGGCCGGGCGCCCTGCATCCGCTGCAGACCGCCTTCCTGGATCGCGACGCCTTCCAGTGCGGCTACTGCACTCCCGGCCAGATCTGCTCGGCGGTAGGCTTGCTGGCGGAGGCGGCGGCCGGCGCGCCCAGCCAGGCCACCGGCGACCTCACCGCCCCCATCGTGCTGGACGACGCCGAGATCCGCGAGCGGATGAGCGGCAACCTCTGCCGCTGCTCGGCCTATCCCCAGATCCTGGAGGCGATCCGTGACGTCGCCCAGTCGAGCGGCGCGGGAGCCGGCGCATGAGGCCCTTCACCTACGAGCGCGCGTCCGATCCGGCGGCGGCGGCCAAGTCGGCGGCCGAGAACCCCGACGCCCGGTTCCTGGCCGGCGGCACCAACCTGCTGGACCTGATGAAGCTCGGTATCGAGCGGCCGACCCACCTGATCGACGTCGGGCGCCTGCCGCTCGCCGCTATCGAGGACACCGCCGACGGCGGCCTTCGCCTGGGCGCCATGACCACCAACAGCGCCGTCGCCGCCGATCCCCGGGTGCGGGCGCGCTATCCGGTGCTTGCCCAGGCCCTGCTGGCCGGCGCCTCGCCGCAGCTGCGCAACAAGGCCACCACCGGCGGCAACCTGGTGCAGCGCACGCGCTGCCTCTACTTCTACGACCCCGCCAAACCCTGCAACAAACGCCGGCCCGGGGCCGGGTGCGCGGCCCTGGAGGGGCTGAACCGCGGCAGCGCCATCCTCGGCCAGAGCGAGCACTGCGTCGCCGCCAACCCCTCGGACATGGCCGTCGCCCTGCAGGTCCTGGACGCGGTAGTGGAGACGGTCGGCGCCGACGGCCAGGCCCGCGCCATCCCCATCGACGACCTGCACCGCCTGCCCGGCGACACGCCCCACATCGAGACCTGCCTGAGGCCCGGCGAACTGATCACCGCCGTGGTCCTGCCGCCGCCGCCGCAGGGTCCGCAGGCCTACCGCAAGGCGCGGGACCGGGCCTCCTACGCCGGGGGGCTGGCCAGCGTCGCCCTCGCCGGCGGCCGCATCGCGCTCGGCGCGGTGTCGCTCAAGCCCTGGCGCGCCCGCAAGGCCGAGGCGGCCCTCGCCGGTGGCGCCGCGCCCGACGAGGCTGCGGCGGCCGAGCTCGCCCAGGCCCGCGGCCAGGGCGGCAACGACTTCAAGATCAACCTCACCCGCCGCCTGATGGCGGCCGTGATCTCGTCCGGGAAGGCGTAAGGACAATGCCCAGCGTCACCGACTACGCCATTCCCAACCCGGTCAGCGAGAACAAGGGCGGGGTCATCGGCCGCGCCGTCGACCGCTATGAAGGCCCGCTGAAGGTCTCCGGAACCGCCCCCTACGCCTACGAGGTCCAGCCGCCCTCGCCGCCGGCCTACGGCTATGTGGTCGGGGCCGAGATCGGCTGCGGCCGCGTGGCGGCGATTGACGACGCGGCGGCCCTGGCCGCGCCCGGCGTCAAGCTGGTCTGGCACGCCTTCAGAAAGCCGGTCCAGGCCGAGCGCGGGGCCAAGGCCAATCCGCACAGCCAGGCCGCCGCCGAGCCGGTGTTCGCCGACGACGAGGTCGCCTTCTGGGGCCAGCCGGTGGCCTTCGTCGCCGCCGACACCCTGGAGAACGCCCGCGAGGCCGCCGCCCTGCTGGTGATCCACTACGCCGAGACGTCCCCGGACTACCACTTCGACCCGCTGAAGGGCGACCTGCCGCCCGGCGAGGACGACGTGCGCCTCGGCGACTTCGAAGGCGCCTTCGCCGCCGCCCCGGTGCAGGTGGACTCGGTCTTCACCACCCCGATCCAGAACCACTGCCAGATGGAGCCCTGCGCCACCACGGCCTGGTTCGAGGGCGACACCCTGGTCGTCCACACCTCCAACCAGTCGATCAAGCGGCCGCAGCACCTGCTGGCCGAGACCCTGCAGATCCACCGCGAGAAGGTGCATCTGATGTCGCGCTATATCGGCGGCGGCTTTGGCGGCAAGGGACCCAGCTACGAGGACCTGACCCTGGCCGCCCTGGCGGCGCGGGACCTTGGCCAGCCTGTGAAGGTCGCCTTCACCCGACAGCAGATGTTCCACGCCTCGATCCACCGCCCGGCCACGGTCCAACGCGTGCGCCTGGGGGCGACGCCGGACGGGCGGCTGACCGCCTTCGCGCTCGAGGCCGCCACCCACTGCGCCCGGCACGACACCTTCACCGAGCACGCCGCCTCCTTCTCCCGCGCCCTCTACGCGGCCCCGAACCGCCTGACCGGCCACCGCCTGGTGCGGCTGGACATCCCCGTCGCCGGCGCCATGCGCGCGCCGGGCGAGGCGGTGGGCATGCTGTCGCTGGAAGGGGCCATGGACGAGCTGGCCGAGAAGCTCGGCCTCGACCCCATCGAGCTGCGCATCCGCAACGAGCCCGACAGCCATCCGGAGACCGGCGCCCCGTTCTCGGCCCGCCAGCTGGTCGAGTGCATGACCGACGGCGCCCAGCGCTTCGGCTGGTCCAAGCGCAACCCCAAGCCGGCCCAGGTGATGGACGGCGAGTGGTATGTGGGCCTCGGCATGGCCGCCGCCATCCGAGGCAACTTCCTGCTGCCGGCCAAGGCCAGCATGAAGATCGAGGCCGACGGGACGGTCACCATCCGCCAGGGCATGACCGACATCGGCACCGGCACCTACACCATCCTGGCCCAGATCACCGCGGAGACCCTGGGCGTGCCGCTGGACAAGGTGGTGGTCGAGATCGGCGATTCCGGCTTCGCCCCGGCCCCGGGCTCGGGCGGCCAGTTCGGCGCCGCCAGCGCCGGCTCGGCGGCGCTCGCCACCGGCATGGTGCTGCGCAAGACCCTGGCCGAGATGGCCGTGGCCGACCCGGCCTCGCCCCTCTACGGCGCCCAGGCGTCCGCCGCCGACTTCCGCGACGGCCTGATCACGGTGGAGAACCGCTCGGAGACCTTGGCCGGCCTTGTCGCCCGCCTGGCCCCCGCCGGCGTCGAGGTCGAGGGCGCCTCGTCCCCCGCCGCCGACGCGCGCAACTTCGCCCAGCACGCCTATGGCGCCACCTTCGCCGAGGTCGGCGTCTCGTCGGTCACCGGCGAGATCCGCATCCGCCGTATGCTCGGCGCCTTCGCCTGCGGCCGCATCCTCAACGCCAAGACCGCGCGCAGCCAGATCACGGGCGGCATGATCTGGGGCGTCGGCACGGCCCTGCACGAGGTCAACCGGGTCGACGAGCGCTACGGCTCCTTCATCGGCCAGGACCTGGGCGGCTACCTGATCCCGGCCCACGCCGACATCGTCGACCTCGACGCCTATTTTCTGCCCGAGGTCGACGACAAGGCGAACCCCCTGGGGATCAAGGGCGTCGGCGAGGTCGGCATCTGCGGCGTCGGCGCGGCCATCGCCAACGCCGTCTACAACGCCTGCGGCGTGCGCCTGCGCGACTATCCCCTGACCCCCGACAAGGTGCTGGTGGGGCTGGGGTAGGGGAAGAGGGCGGAACCCCTCACCCTCCCACCGCTTCGCGGCGGGCCCCTCCTTCTCCCTATGGGAGAGGTGTTCCCAGAGGCATCGCCCGAAATAACCTTCTCCCAGAGGGAGAAGGAGGGGCCCGCGCCGAAGGCGTGGGAGGATGAGGG